>JAFGXD010000090.1 GCA_016936815.1 Bacteroidales bacterium | reverse complement strand
TTGAACAACAATTTTATAAATAATTTTGGTTAATCTTGTAGCGTGATTAACACTAAATTAACATAGGTTGAAAAATATTTTTAGCATATTGTTTGGAAAATTATAACTACTTAAAAAATAATAAAGTGGCACAAAAAACAGTTGGAATAGCATGTGATCATGCGGGGTTTAAATTGAAAGAAGAATTAATAAAAAATCTTAAGGAACAGGGGTATTTTGTAAACGACTTTGGAACCTATTCGGAAGAAAGTTGCGATTATCCTGATTATGCCCATCCATTGGCAATTTCGGTAAAAAATGGAGATAGCAATATTGGGTTTTCAATTTGCGGTAGTGGCAATGGAATAACAATGACAGTTAACAAGCATGCCGGAATACGCGGAGCTTTGTGTTGGACGGAAGAAATTTCTATTTTAGCAAGGCAACATAACGATGCCAATATTTGTGGAATACCTGCACGATTTGTAAGTACACAACAAGCTATTTCTATAGTAAATACTTTCCTGAATACAGATTTTGAAGGTGGACGACACTTGAACCGAATTAATAAGATTGATATTTCAATCTAAAAATATGGATCTTAGAAATATAATTGATTTTAAAGAAAAGAAGCAAAAAAAGAAAAACGACAAAAAATTTTATTGGTTGCTTTCTCTTTCAATTATTTGCATAGGATTAGCTTTTTTGTTTAGAGATGCCGACAGGTTTACTTGGAATATGTTGGTATTACTTTCTGCGGTATTTTTTACAGGCTATTTAACAATGAATTTTGTTAATTGGGAAGAAAAACTTCCTTATCATTATATACAATTTGTTGGAAATGTAGCACTTACAACGGGATTAATGTTAAAAATAATGTCTATTTCTTACGATAATCCTGTTATTTTTTTAGCAATTGGATTAATTTTCCTTTCTTTTGTTGTGTCGTTTTTTAATTAGTTCGTATTTTTCTTTTATTTCTTAATGTTAGTGCTTGAAGAGTAAAATTTACTTAATTTTTTTTAACCATTTCTATTTCTTTTTATATTGAACAATTATTATCTTTGTGTTGTTATTAAGTAATAATTATTATCAACAAATAATAAATGAAGCAAATACATTTGGAAATAAGTAGTAGACTTTCTGAAAAAGGTTTAAAAATTACACCTCAGAGAATAGCTGTTTATGAGGCTGTTAAAATACTTAATAACCATCCGACTGCAGAAAAAATTAATGAATACATAAAAAAGAATCATCCACATATTTCAGTAGCAACTGTGTACAAAATTCTTGAATTATTCTGTCAAAATAATATTCTTAACAAAGTAAAAACTGATGCCGATTATATGCGGTATGAATTAGTAATTAACCATCATCATCATCTTTATTGTCTTGAATCGGAAAGAATAGAGGATTTTTTTGATAATGAACTGGACAAATTAATTGAAGAGTATTTTAAAACTAAGAATATACCCGGTTTTGAAGTAGATAATATAAAATTACAAATTATAGGAAAATTTATTAATCAAAAAAACTAGTAATTATGACAACCCTAGCAGAATCTAAGAAAAAAAGCATTGAGCTTTTAAACAAAGCAATTGCAGATGAGCTTTACGCAGTTCATCAGTATATGTATTTTCATTTTCATTGCGACGACCAAGGCTATGATTTATTAGCAGGATTATTTAGAAGAACAGCAATAGAGGAAATGATGCATATTGAATTATTGGCTGAAAGAATACTTTTTTTAAAAGGTGAAGTAGAAATGAAAGCTTCAGAGGAAACAAAAAAGGTAAACGATGTAAAAGCAATGTTAAAAATGGCAGTTAAGCTCGAAGAAGAGAGTGCACACAGCTATAATCTATGGGCTAATGAATGCTCAAAAAATGCAGATTCAGTTTCAAAATCACTTTTCGAGCAATTGGTTCAGGATGAAGAACGTCATTTCGACCAATTTGATGTTGAAATGGATAATTTGAAAAAATTTGGCGATAATTACCTTGCTCTTCAATCAATTGAGAGAAGTAAAAATATTGGAGCCGGAGGCCCACCACAAGCTTAAAAATTAAATAATCTAAATATTAACAATTAAAATAATTTAAAATGGAAGAAAATCAAATAAACGTAATGCCGCGTATTGGCGAAAAAGCTCCTGAATTTACAGCAGTTACAACTCAGGGCGAAATAAAGTTTCCTTCAGATTACAAAGGAAAATGGGTAATTCTTTTTTCTCATCCAGCAGATTTTACACCGGTTTGTACTTCGGAATTTATGACTTTTGCTACAATGGAAAAGCAATTTAACGACGCAAATTGTCGTCTTGTTGGGCTTTCTGTTGACGGCTTATATAGTCACATTGCATGGTTAAGAACAATAAAGGAAAAAATTGAATACAAAGGAATGAAAGATGTAGAGGTTAAATTTCCTCTTATTGAAGACATTACCATGGAAGTAGCTCAAAAATACGGAATGATGATGCCCGGAGAGTCTAACACAAAAGCTGTAAGAGCTGTATTTTTTATTGACCCCAAGGGAATTATAAGAACAATAATATATTATCCTTTAAGTTTAGGAAGAAATTTTGATGAGCTTTACAGGGTTTTATTAGCTTTACAAACATCAGATGAGTTTGGAGTTGCTACCCCGGCAGACTGGCGTCCTGGTGATGATGTAATTATTTCTCCTGCAGGTTCTTGCGGAAAAGCACAAGATAGAATGGAAGGAAAAGAGGAAGGTTTGGAGTGCAAAGACTGGTTTTTCTGTACAAAAAAGCTTGATAAAGAAACTGTTCTTAATAAAATAATTAAAAAGTAAGACAAAAGAGACCGTTAGAAATAGCGGTCTTTTTTTATGTTGAAAATATTCCAAAAAATAATATTTTTACCAAAAAAAAACAAATGAAAAACCTTAGTCTTGGTATTGATATTGGCGGAACTAATATTGTTTTTGGCCTAGTAGAACAATCGGGAAATGTTCTCTTTCAAAATAAAATAAAAATGAAAGACATGCCCGATGCAGAAACTACTGCAAATGAGATTTATAACCTCGTTTTGCCCATTCTAAAAGAAAATAACCTTCAGGGAGTGGGAATTGGTGCTCCAAACGGAAATTTCTACACAGGTTGCATAGAAAATGCTCCTAATTTAACTTGGAAAGGAAGTGTAAAACTTAGAGATATTTTTCAAAAGAAATTTAATGCAAAAACCATTGTTACCAACGATGCCAATGCCGCTGCCTACGGAGAAATGATTTTTGGTAATGCCAAAGGTCTTAAAGATTTTGTGGTTGTAACTCTTGGAACCGGTCTGGGCTCCGGATTTGTATGCAACGGAAACCTTCTTTACGGTCACGATGGCTTTGCCGGGGAACTCGGACATACTATTATTGAACCAAACGGAAGGCAATGTGGATGCGGCAGAAAGGGCTGTTTGGAAACTTATGTTTCGGCAACAGGAATTCTAAAAACAGTAAAAGAATTACTCGCTTCGGGAAAAATTTCTGTGCTTTCTCAACTGCCTTTAGATACTATTTCGGGCGAACATATTAGCAATGCTGCCCTTCAAAACGATGAGCTTGCTTTGGAAGCTTTCGATATTACTGCTAAATATTTAGGTCTGGCTCTGGCTAATACTGTTGCTATTACAAGCCCCGAAACTATTTTCCTTTACGGCGGTCTGGCGCGCTCGGGAGATTTATTGCTGCTGCCGACAAAAAAATATATGGAAGAAAATATGCTTTTTGTTTTTAAGAATAAAATAAACTTGAAATTGTCGGGACTAAATAGCGATATGGCTGTTGTTCAGGGACCTGCAGCTTTGGTGTGGGATTAGTTTCTATAATATAAATAACACGATTTAAGGTAACTTGAACTAGGAAGTTTCTTTTTCCCTTTTTTGTTTTTTGAAAATTCTTCTGCAGAAAAAATATGTGTTTCTAAAAGAATTTCTTTCCCAAAATAGCTTAATCCTTTAATTTTGAGATAAATATTATCTTCAGGATGAGCTTTAATAAAATACTCATCAGGAATTTTCCAGCCCATTGATTTGTGTGACTTGTTCTCGCTTAGCTGAATTGAATCGTCTTTTCCATGAGATATTTCCCAATAAATTGTTTGAAATTTTTTGTAGAATTTTTTGTTTTTGCAAAATATTGAATCAGGTTTAATTACAAGTAATTCAGGAATTAAAACAGGCACAATAATATTTGTATCAGCAAGATTAATTCTATCTGCTCCGGAAATACTATAACAAGTTTTTAATTTTTCTTCTCCAACATTAAGTTTATAAAATGGGATGAAAATCCTTGTGGAAAACACAGATTTTTCTAAACTCAGATAATTGCAGGTTCTCCCGGATTCTTCGGTAATATGGAAATTAAAATTTAGTTTATTACTATATTTTATGTAATCGTTGGGTGCATTAGTTTTCAAAGTAATTTCAACACCCTTAAATCCATTAACCAACGATTCCTTGTTTTCAACTTCTATTGCTAAATCGTAAATTCGTTTAGGTTTTTCAATATATGGTGTGCAAATAAAATCAAGAGTTTTTCCCGATTCTGTATGTATAATTTCCAAGCCTGCTTTCGATGTTTTTTCGTTTAAAAACCAGGGAATAAAAAACACTTTTCCTTCAGAATTTGAATTTATTTTTTCCCTAAATGTTTCTTCATCATGGTTTAAAATAACTGCCCATAGTGAAAAAATCGAATCCAATGTTTCTTTAATACCTTGAATTTCAACAAACAATCCGGTTGTTCCATCAATTTTTTTGGTTTCCCCAATAATTGAAATTTTTCCAATGTTTGGTAAAGAAGTTTTTGAAACCGAGAGATCAATATTTAATACATTGCTTTTTCTAAGTCCTGTATGTTCAATTTTATAATCTTCGATTTTGGGATTAATACTAAATCTTGCCAATTCATCGTCTCGTCCAACTGCATCATAATCTAGCACTACAATGTCAAGTTTTTCATTACCAATTGTTTTTAAATAGCATGTATCGTTTGGTCCAAAATGCGAATTTCGTAAAAATTTTGTAGCATATGCTGTAAAAAATCCTTGATTTACTTTCCACATAACATCCGGATAACCTAGCCCTCGGTTTTTCTTACCACCGGTAAAAATATTAACAATAGGTATGTTTTTTCCGGCAATGTCGTATTCACCCTCGGCAACTGTAATATTTTTTACGGCTATTTTTGTAATTCCAAATTTGGGAATGGTTATTTGGATTTTGGTTTTGGCCAGATGTTCCCATTTTATTGTACCATCAAAATTTATTGCATTTAGCTGAATATCAAGTGTAAAATTGCCTTCAAGAATTTGCAATTGGGTAAGTGGAACAAATAATTTGCATTGTAATTTTTTTACCGGATCAACGGCCTCTGTTGCAAAAAATGGATTCCAGGAATAATAATCTGAATTTTCAGGACTTTTATTAGGTGAAAATACAAATGGTCTGGATGCTTCATTAACAGTTATATAGAAGTAATAGTTTTTTAAATTCGGCTTTTCTGAAGCTCCTTTTATTTTTGATGAGGGAAAAGAAAAATTAGCGTCAAAAAGAATTTCTAGACCTTCTACTCCTGACTTTTCTTTTGTTATAACATTAAAATTCTCTATTGTAATTTTTTGATCTTCATAATTATACATTTCAGGAACATCAAAAAATATGTCACCTTTGTAAAAAACAGGCATAATACTATCGTTATGACTAGAATAAAGTTCCAGAATACAAGAATGTTGTCCCTTTTCAAATGGCAATAAGGTATATGGAATAAAAATTGAAAAATCGTCCTTTCCTTTATAATATGGGTCTGCTTGCGAATAACCTTTAACATCCTTAGAATCGAGAATAATATTTCCTGATTTATCGCTTAATCTCGGATAAATATTATAAAATCGCTCTGAGAAATTCTTTATTGGAATAGAATATTTTACCGTACAAAATAATTCAATACCACTTCCTTGTGAAACATTTGTCTTAGGAGATTCCACCTTAAGCTTAAGCAAATTAATTGATTGATTTTGTGCGAATATAGAGATACTGCTAAAAAATAAGAAAACTAAAATCAAATTTTTTTTCATAAGAATTTTTTGGCAAATTTACATTAAAATGTTGCTCCAAAATTTATAAAAATAACCTGTTCCTCGGTTCCTGAATTATTTCGGTAATTTATTGAAATATTATAGCTTTTTGCAGGACTGTATTGAATTCCGGCAATTAAATAATCTTTCAGCAGAGGATTATTATGCGCAAGCATTGCATCGTATCGTCCAAAAACCTGTACTTTTTCCTTAAAATTGTAAGCTGAATAAAAAGAAAGTCCCGAATAATCGTAATTTGAATCGCTAGAGTAATTCGAATTATTAAGCATATTAAATTCTGCTCCAACCATTAGTTTTTCAATCTTATAGCCTCCAAAAGCTGAAAACGCCATTCGACTTATGCTTTCCGGAATAGCTGAATTCTGAATGTCGGCATAAAATTTTAGCATTAGTTTTTTGTTTGGATTGTATTGCAAGTTTCCTGAAATAAGGTGTTTTCCATCGTCGTCCTGATAACGAAAAGGCCCTTCTCCATTTACCGCAGTTAAACTAAATGAGATTTTTTCTTTGTAGAAATACGTAAATCTGGCTCCAAAATCGGCGGGCATTCCAAAACGGTTTTTCTCCTGAAAGGTAACATCAACATATCGGTGCCCCCACCATTTGTCTTGAACTGTAAGATATTGTTCATTAAGCAATTGGCCGACAGAAAGCATAAGGAAAGGTTTTATTTTCCAATCTATTTGAGCCATTTTTAGGTAAGCTGTGTATTTGCTTCCTTCAAAATATCCGCTTATTCCTGATGTATCGGTATAGGAAAAATTTGTTGTTCTGGTAACATCGTAAATTAAGGTTGTTTTTACATTTTTTGCTATCTCTGAAGAAACTCCCAATAATGCTGTAGGCATGTTAAAAGCCGAATTTGGTGTTGATTTACCATTTAATCCATGATAATAACCGGCATATAAATTTCCAAAAACTTTTATGGTTTTAATAAAATGGTTTTCCGACTTTACAATACTGTCTTGAGCTATTGAATTAAAGGTCAGAAACG
Organism: Bacteroidales bacterium; assembly: GCA_016936815.1. Classification (GTDB taxonomy): domain Bacteria; phylum Bacteroidota; class Bacteroidia; order Bacteroidales; family GWF2-38-335; genus GWF2-38-335. The sequence continues at coordinate 141,608 of JAFGXD010000090.1, read as the reverse complement.
AAAGTACTATGGCAAGCAAATAGAGTTTCATTGGCAAAATAATTAGAATTTACGATTGCAATATGCACAAATTAATTTTAAACAAAAACCTATCTTGCACTAAACTTTCTAAAAAACTTAGAATCTTTTTCAGTCAATTGACATATTATTGATTGTATGATAGTCTGATAATTCGATAGTTCGGTCAGACTATCAGACCATCGAACTATCAAACTATCTTTTTTTTAAGTTTGCTTTGACTAGTCTGTTTGCTTTGGTAACTTTGTAAAATAATTTAAATCTATACTTTTTCGGGTCATATTAATAAAAAACAACAGAAAATCATGGCAATTGTACGATTAACTAAGGAAGTAAAATTTGAAATGGCTCATGCATTATGGAATTACAATGGGCTTTGCAAAAATATTCATGGGCATTCTTACCGCCTTTTTGTTACGCTAAAAGGTTTGCCTATAAGCGATACCGAAAATGTAAAGTTGGGTATGTTAATGGATTTTGGAGATTTGAAGAAAATTTTAAATGAAGAAGTAGTTGATAAATACGACCATGCAATAGTTATTTACAAAAACGTTGACCAGAAACTTCTTTCTGAAATACCCCAGATGTTTGGACGTGTAATTTTTTCTGAATACCAGCCAACATGCGAAAACTTGGTAGCTGATTTTGCAATTAAAATAGGAAATCGTTTGCCCGCCGGAGTTATTTTACACTCAGTAAAACTATACGAAACAGCCACTTCTTATGCAGAATGGTTTGCAGAAGACCAAAAATAGATACTATTTTCCTAAAAGTGCTTTTATAAACTCGTCGCCTTTAATTATTCCGAATTCTCCATTTTTAGTAGATTCTTCATCGTAAACCATTACAGAATCAGGTTTTTCTCCCGGTCTGTAAATAACAAAAGGAACAGGGTCGTGTGTATGGGTTTTTAAGGCACAAGGGGTTGGATGATCGGGAAGTATTGCCAAAGCCACAGGCTCAGTCATTTTTTTAGTTTCTTCCAAAAGATATTTTACAACTCTATTATCCAGATATTCAATAGTTTTTGTCTTAAGAACCTCGTTGCCCTCATGTCCTGCCTCATCGCTGGCTTCAATATGCAAATAAACCAGATCGTGATCTTTAAGAGCTTCCAAAGCTGCTTTTGCTTTTCCTTCGTAATTGGTATCGTACAAACCTGTTGATCCGGGGACTTTTATACCGGTCATTCCGGCATATTTGCCAATTCCGTAAAGCAAATCAACTGCAGAAATTACAGCCCCTTTTATTCCATAAAGCTCCTGCAAAGTTTGCATTTCAGGTTTATTTCCGGGCGACCAGGGCCAAATAGAATTAGCAGGATCTTTGCCCTTTTCTATTCTTTTTATGTTTACCGGATGATTTTTTAAAAATTCTTGCGATTTAATAATCAGATTGTTAAGCAATTCAGCGATTTCCGACTTAGCTCCTTTAGGTTTTACCATTACATTCTTAAATGGAGTTCCGGGTACATCATGCGGAGGTGTGCAATCGAAATCGTTTTTACCGTTTTTTATTACCAGTAAATGTCTGTAACTAACTCCGGGATAAAACTTTATGGTATCTGTATCGAATTCCTTTTTCAAATCCATAATTATCTCGTGAGCTTCTTCGTTGGAGATATGACCTGCCGAATGGTTTTTTATTTTATCGTTTTCAATACAAATAATATTGCAACGCATAGCAAGATCGCCGGGTTCAATTTCAACTCCCATACTAGCAGCTTCTAAAACTCCTCTGCCTTGGTAAACCTTTTTAACATCGTAACCCAAAACCGCCATATTGGCAATTTCACTTCCGGGAGGCATGTCGGCAGGAACGGTAATAAATTTACCCGTTTTTCCCATTGCTGCCAATTTATCTATATTTGGCTTGTTTGCCGCTTGAAGAGGCGTCTTATTTCCAAGACTTTCCAGAGGATAGTCGGCCATTCCGTCGCCCAGAATTATTATGTACTTCATAAATTGTTTTGTTTGAATTATTTTCCCCATTCTGCGGGGTTCAGTCTCCATTTTTTCAGCAATTCTACTTCGTTTTCGCCAATATTGCCGGTTTCCAGAGCTTGTTCAATAAGTGCATTATAATTTCCAAGGGTAAAAAGTTCAACGTTTTGTTCTTTAAAATTATCTATTGCATTTTGAAAGCCGTAAGTAAAAATTGCAGTCATTCCAAGCACATCAGCCTCTGTGTTTCTTAGAGCTTCAACGGCTTTAAGACTACTGCCTCCTGTAGAAATTAAATCTTCTACAACAACCGTTTTGTCGTTTTTGTTAACAACACCCTCAACCAGATTTTCGAGTCCGTGACCTTTAGCGGCAGAACGAACATAAACGAAAGGCAAATTCAGCTCCTGAGCAACCAAAGCACCAATTGCTATTGCGCCTGTTGCAACACCGGCAATAAGTTGAGCTTGAGGATATTTTTCCCTTATAATTTCAACAAAACTGTCGCGAACAAAATTTCTTGTTTCCGGAAACGACAGAATTTTTCGGTTATCACAGTAAATTGGAGATTTCCAACCCGACGCCCATGTAAAAGGATTTGCAGGTTGTAGTTTTATTGCGTTAATTTGCAACAAATGTTTTGCGATTAATTTTTCTCTTGTTTTCATGAAGCAAATGTATAAAGTTTTTTTCTACGATAGAACTATTTTTTTAACAGAAAAACCTCTGGAAGGGGAAGTATTGACCTTTCCATTTTCCTGCAAAACTGAATTAATTGAGAAATTGAATGAATTTGAGAGAAATAGCTCCATTAAAGCAATAAATTTTTACAGTGAAGATTTTGCAAAACTGGAACAAATTTTTTTCGAACAATTTATTTACATTGAAGCAGCCGGTGGACTGGTAGAAAATTCGAATGGTGATATTTTATCGATTTTCAGACTAGGAAAATGGGATTTACCGAAAGGGAAAGTTGAAAAGGGAGAAAGAATTGAACAAGCTGCCATAAGAGAAGTTGAGGAAGAATGTGGAATAAACGATTTAAAAATTATTAATAAGCTGCCGTCAACATTTCATACATTTCATAAGGGACACACAAGATTTTTAAAGCAAACATATTGGTTTAAAATGCTTTACGAAGGAAATCAAACACCAAAACCTCAACTTGAGGAAGACATTACAGAGGTTAAATGGTTTTCTACCGATAAAATTAGTGAGATTGAGGCTAATACTTTTATTTCGATAATAGAATTGTTGAGGAATATTAGAAAATAGGAGTTTTAACGCAAAGGACGCTAAGAGTTCGCAAAGAGCCGCTAAGAAACTAATACTCCAACTTATCCTCTTTTTCGTCCCAAGTTTCAAAAGCCTTTATTGCATCAGGGTGATTTATTCGGAAAGTAGGGATCTTCCTTTTCTCAATTGGAGTTTCCATTTCATCGTAAATAAATGAATCGTCGAAACCAATATTTTTTGCATCGGATTTTGTGTTAGCAAAATAAATTTTATCTATTCTGGCCCAGTAAATAGCTCCAAGGCACATTGGACAAGGTTCGCAGGAGCTGTAAATTTCGCAGCCTGTAAGTTCGAAATTATCTAATTTTTTGGAAGCTTCTCTAATTGCATTAACCTCGGCATGACAAGTAGGATCATTGTTTTGTGTTACCTGATTAAATCCTTTGGAAATAATTTTACCATCTTTTACAATAACAGCTCCAAAAGGCCCTCCACCGTTTTTAACATTTTCAAGAGACAAACGAATTGCCTCATCCATAAATTCTTTTTTGTAATTATCCATGCAGTTTCTTTTTCAAAAAATCGTTCCCAAAAATAAGAAATGAATACAAGAATGCAAAAAATGTTACACCAACCTGCGATTCAATAGTATCTTCATTAAACATTGAAAGAAAAGCTATTAGTCCAAAAACCAAAAAATAGTAATCTCTATGCTTTTTTTCCTTGAAAATAGGATAGAAAATAGCAAAGACAGCTATTAAAAAACCAAAAATTCCGAAGGCAACAAAAAACGATACCCATTGATTATGAGCTCGTAAACGAAATTTTTCTTTTAATTGACTATCCATTTTCTTGTATTGAGCCTTGTATTCCACCGGCAAATCTCCTGTTCCTATTCCTAGCCAAAAATTGTCTTTTATTAAACCAAAAGAAGCTTTTAAAAATTCAAGTCGTTGAATTACTGAATGCCCCGAAGGATTCCCTTCCTTTAGATAAACATCAAATTGCCAAATTAGTTCGTAAATTTTATTGTCGAGACTTGGATTTTTTTGAAATTTGTAGTTGGTAATTCCGGACTCTACCTTTTTAATATCTTCATCGGTAAGCTTTTCAAAACCTTCTTTATCTTTTCTCAGACCTTTGCTTGTCATGTATCTTACAAGGGTAGTTTTTAGAGGCTGTGATTTCTTATCCAACGAATCAAAAGGAATTTTGCTTAAAGCTTCCCATGCTGGTTTTATTTCTTTCCAAGATATGTAAACATCAACATAATTCCCATTTTCTACCCTTTTTGGATTGTCGGAGTGATAATAATAATTACCGCTTTTTGTCTGGCTTTCAAGTTTTAACCTATCGAATTTTTCGAAATCGTAAAAATCATCAACTTTGTTTTTAAGGTAAATTGAGGGCACAAGTACTATTGCAGCCAAAGCCAATAGCAGCGGAATTTTGAAGTAAAAAGATCTTATTTTGTAGATTTTTACTGCCGAAATAATAAACAATAGAATAAAGAAAATGGCAATTCCGGTAAAAGATTTCAGAATAAAAAGAAAAAGAAATAACCAAAGAGAAATTGCTATGAAAACAAACTTTTCGTTTTTAGAAACCGGAATTTTCTTTCCAAAAACAAATCCCAATAAAACAAAAATGCAGAAATTTATTACTAATGAAAATCTTATATGTGAAATAAAAGGGGAAAGTTGACGATTGTCTTCAATACTTGCAGAAGAAAATCCCAGGTAAATTCCTGTTGAAATAAAAGAGGCAACAAGTATGGAGCCAACAAGACCTAACAGCACTATTTTAAATTCTTTAACGGTAACAGGATGGCTAGTTCCAATAATTAGAGGAAGTAGTAGCAAAGGAAGTTTAATTCTTAAATCTTTTACTGCATAATTAAAATCGGAGGTATTAAAAAGCCAGATAAGGTGTATAGCAAAAAGCAATAAAAAAACAATAAGACCTTTTCTAGATTTAAGAATTTCGAATTTTTGTTTGAACTTTCCCTCTACAATCCAGTTACCTACTAAAATAAACTGTGAAATACTAATAAAAAAGACTGATAAAGGCAAAGAAAGAACCAGAAGAACAAGTCCGCCAATGTAAATTTTTCTGTGAATATTTTCCTTCCGGTTTTGCATACAAACAATAATGAACGCAAAAGTAGTAAAATTGTTGACAATGGTATTTTTTTAAAATACTAGAAAACCTCAAAAAATAAAGAAACTTAATTCAAATTAAACCTTTGTATAATAAACCTGTCTAAACCTCATAAACAATTATTAATTAAAAAATTTAAAGTCATGAAAAAGAATTTAGTTTATTTAACCATGGTAATGTTAATGGTTTTTACTCAAACAAGTTTTGCTCAGGAAGCACAAAAAGACGCAGATTGCAAAGGTCATGGTAAACTTGCAGGTTTAGATTTAACTGACGATCAGCAAAAGCAAGTTGATGCCTTAAAAACCACCCATTTGAAAGAGAATCTTCAAATTAAAAATCAGATTAAAGAAAAAGAGGCTCAACTTAACACTCTTGAATCTGCCGACAAAGCAGATATGACAAAAATAAACAAGACTATTGATGAGATTTCAGCTTTAAAAGCTGAATTGCACAAAAAAAATGCTGCTCATAAGCAAGAAATCAGGAAAATTTTAAACGATGAACAAAGGGTTAAATTCGATGCACATCAGGGCAGAATGGAAGGCCAAATGCATCAAAAGCAAGGAATGGGTCATAAAGGTGAGATGGGAAAACACAAAATGCACGATTGCAAATAATTAAGCTGAAAAAAAATCCCGGTTAATTGCCGGGATTTTTTTTATTGCACTTCAAGAATTTTTTTATATTTCTCTTTGTCTTCAATAATTTTTACAGCTTCTACTACTTCGGGGTCGTTTCTTAACTGCATTTTTAGTCTTCCTTTCTGATAATAGTACCTTGAAATAATTTCTTCATTTAATAGCTCAGTTATTTCATTCTTAAATGTGTTAAGGTCTTTCTGTGGGTCGTGAGCCAATTTTTCTTTTAAAGCTCCAAATTCGCTTTCCGAAAGATTATAATACTTTTCCTTTTTAGCTGTTTCAATAAGTTTGTCTAAATCGGATTCTGATTTTGTTTGATAATCGAAGTCTTTTCCTTGAAGAAAATCAATAAAAGTTTTATAGTCTTCATCGCTAACAGTAAACTTTTCCGGACTATCTATGCTGTCTTTACTAATGGCATATTGTGTGGCAAAATCGAAAATATGGTTTTTAAAATATAGGCTTGCAGCTATACTGCTAAGTGTAGTCTGTGGAATTGTAACATCAGGAGTAACACCACCGCCATCGTAAACCAGTCTTCCGGCTTTTGTTTTAAATTCGGAAATAAGGCTGTCGGGAATTTTTCCAACCGAACCGTCGTCGTTTCTATGAGTGTAATCAAGTGCCTGAATGCATCTGCCCGAAGGAATGTAGTATTTTGCAGTTGTAACTTTTAATTTACTGTTGTATGCCAAAGAACGTGTTGTTTGCACCAGACCTTTCCCAAAAGTTCTTTGTCCCACAATTACACCACGGTCTAAATCTTGAATTGCTCCGGAAACAATTTCGGAAGCCGAAGCCGAGCCGCTATTTACCAGTACAACTAACGGAATTTCTTCGTCAACCGGGTTTAGCATATTGTAGTAAGATTTATCCCATTCAGAAACCTTTCCTTTGGTTGATACTATTAATTCGCCTTTTTTTACAAATAGCCCCGAAATATTTACGGCCTCAATTAATAAACCACCCGGATTGCCCCTTAAATCGAGGATTAGGTTTTTCATTCCGTGTTTTTCCTTAAGTTCAACCAATGCTTTTTTTACATCGTTTCCGCAATTCATTGTAAAGCTGCTAAGGTTTATATAGCCGGTCTTGTCATTTATCATTCCATAATATGGAACCGATTCCAATTTTATTTCCTCTCTGGTAAGTTTGCGAGTAAATTCTTTGTCAACACCCGGGCGCTTAATAGTTAGTTCCAATTCTGTATTTGGTTGACCTTTAAGCAAAGAGCTTACATCGGATGAATTTTTTCCCTTAATAGATTTTCCGTCAATTTCGATAATAACATCGCCGGCTTTAAGTTTAGCTTTATGGGCAGGAAAATTTTCGTAAGGGTCGGTAATAACAATATAATCGCCCGATTTTCTTATTAAAGCCCCAATTCCACCATATTGTCCTGTTGTCATAAACCTAAAATCTTCCATTTGCGATTCGGGAATGTAAACAGTGTAAGGGTCGAGCGATTTCAACATTTCATCGATGCTGGTCTTAATAAGCTTGCTTGGGTCGGTTTCATCTACGTAATACGTATTTAATTCCTCGAAAAGAGAGTAGTAGATTTCCAGATTTTTTGAAAGCTGAAAATCACGGTTTTGCGTATAGCTTACAAAAACAAAACTTGATAAACTAAGTAGAAAGATTAAAGCAGAGATACTAATCGATTTTATTTTCATCATTCTTATTTTTATGACTTTTGTGTTTGCAAAAATTAACATGTTCAGGAACAGGGTCTTCGCCGTGGCCGCCCCATGGATTGCAGGAAATAATTCTTTTTATACCAAGAAATCCTCCAACAAAAGGACCATGTTTTTTAAGAGCCTGCAAAGTATAAACCGAGCAAGTTGGGTAATACCTACAGGAGGCCGGAAACCAAGGCGAAATAAACCATTGATATAGTTTAATAAAAAAAATGAACAGATAGCTCAAGGGAAAAAATATAGTTTTAACTACCTTATTCACGGTTTATTTCTTTTAGTAAACGTTGCAAAGTTACAATTATTTTTGCGTTTATCATTTCGAAATCCTTCACCTCGTTTTCGATATACATTATAAAAAGGTTGATTTTTTTTTCTTTTTCTTCCAGTTCGCAGTACAAATCAAGTTTGTTTAATCTAATAGCTTCTTTTACTCTTCTTTTTAAGAGATTTCGTTTTACAGCCTTTTTTATTTTTTTTTTGGGAATTGAAATTGCAGTGCGAACCGGATAGCTTCTTTCTTCATTAGTAAAAATCCAGAAAATTTTGAAAGGGTATTCAAACATAACATTTCCCTTTTCAAAAACCTCTTTAATAGCTTTTTCGCTGCAAAGTCGTTCGTTTTTGTTAAATGTAAAAACTCCGGGCATTAGATTTCTATTGTAATTTGGGTAAAGATAGTTAATCCTCGCTGAATTTGGTTTCAATTTGTTGTAATAGGTAATAAAGACTAAAGGTTTTCTCCTTCTTTATTAATTTTTTCCAAAGCTAGTTTCGAAGCGTCTTGCTCGGCCATTTTTTTCGACTCTCCGTAACCTTTGCCATAAAGAACTCGGTCTATGGTTACTATAGATTTAAAATGTGACGATTGCTGACCGGTATTTTCAGTAGTTTGAAATTCGAGATTTAGCTTTCTTTTTTGCACCCATTCTATAAGAAGGCTTTTGTAGTTAGATTCAACTTTACGAATTTGCTCAATATTTACAAAGGGTTTAATAACTTTTTCGAAAACAAATTTTCTTGCCCCTTTGTATCCTTTGTCTAGAAAAACAGCGCCAATAAATGCTTCAAAAGCATCTCCGTAGAGCAAAGTCACGCTGCTTTCAGAAATATTTGTAACAACAAGTTTATCTAAACCCAGCTTAAAAGCCAAATCGTTTATAAACTCTCGGTTTACAATTTTAGCGCGTAATTTTGTAAGATTTCCTTCGTTTTCGTTGGGATAGTTTGAAAAAAGATATTCAGCTATTAAGGAATCTAGAATAGCGTCTCCCAGAAACTCCAGTCTTTCATTATTGATTTTTCTTCCATTATCATCAACAATACTTGCAGAACGATGGCGAAGAGCTTTTTTATACAAATTAATATTGCCGGGCATTGAACCCGTAACTTGTTTAATATCATTATAAAACCCCTTTTCCTTAGAAAAAAGAAGTTTTATATGTTTCATCATTTCTTACTTAAGTTTTTTAAAAAGAACCGAAGCATTATGACCACCAAAACCAAAAGTATTGCTTAGAGCACAATTTATTTCTCTTTCCTGAGCTTTATGCAGAGTAAGATTTAATTTTGGGTCTATTTCGGGGTCGGCTTCCCTATGATTAATAGTTGGAGGAACAAGATTGTATTGCATTGCAAGAATTGAAGCAATGGCTTCGGTAGCTCCTGCGGCACCTAGTAAGTGACCGTGCATTGATTTTGTTGAGCTAATATTTAGTTTATAAGCATGTTCTCCAAAAACATTTTGAACAGCTTTTGGTTCGGCTATATCTCCAAGTGGAGTAGCTGTACCGTGAACATTAACGTAATCAACTTCTTCGGGTGCAATATTGTTATCTTGTAAGGTGTATTTCATTACATTGGTAGCACCTAAACCATCCGGATGTGGAGCTGTAAGGTGATGAGCATCGGCAGAAAGTCCGGCACCAACAACCTCGCAGTAAATTTTTGCTCCCCTGGCTTTAGCGTGTTCGTATTCTTCAAGAATTAACGCACCGGCACCTTCTCCCATTACAAAACCATCGCGGGTTTTGCAGAAAGGACGGGAAGCTGTTTTGTATTCATCATTGTTTGTGGAAATAGCCTGCATAGCATTAAATCCACCAATACCTGTTTCGTTAATAGCAGCTTCAGAACCTCCTGCAACAAAGAAACATGCCTTACCTAGTCTAATATAGGTATATGCATCAATAATTGCGTTGGTTGAGGAAGCACAAGCGGAAACAGTTGCAAAGTTTGGTCCGCGCAAACCGTATTTCATGGAAATATGACCTGCAGCAATGTCGGCAATCATTTTTGGAATAAAGAAAGGACTGAAACGAGGTGTTCCATCGCCCAAAGCAAAAGCTCTTATTTCTTCCAAAAAGGTTTCCAAACCACCAATTCCTGAGGTAAAAATTACTCCGGCATGATCCTTATCGAGCTTTTCTAAATCAATACCGCAATCTTTCATGGCCTCATCTGTTGCAACCATTGCAAAAACTGCGTACAAATCCAGTTTTCTAAGCTCTTTTCGATCCATTACTTCCTTTGGATCGAAGTTTTTCACCTCACATGCAAATTTTGTTTTAAACTTAGAAGCATCGAAGCGAGTAATCATATCACAACCACTAACGCCGTTTTTGAGACCTTCCCAAAAAGCAGGAACATTATTTCCGAGTGCATTAATGGCACCCAATCCCGTGACAACAACCCTTTTTAATTCCATAATTCTAAATTTAAAACAAAATTTTACATTATTTCTTACTTGGTATTGCTTTCAATGTATGAAATAGCATCGCCAACTGTTCCAATGTTTTCGGCTTGATCGTCAGGAATTGCAATGTTGAATTCTTTTTCGAATTCCATAATTAACTCAACTGTATCAAGTGAATCGGCACCCAAGTCATTGGTGAAACTTGCTTCAGGAGTTACCTCGTTTTCATCAACGCCTAATTTGTCAACGATAATTGCTTTTACTCTTGATGAAATGTCAGACATAATTTTAAATTTTTAGTTAATAATCAAAAGTTCATTTTTTTTGAGAGTGCAAAGAAATAGATATTTGTGAAATAAATCAAAAAAAAACTAATGTTTTTTGACTAAGGTTGATTTGAATTTACACTAACGTTTTATTTCAATGAATTATAATATCTTTGCTAGCGCATTTTTCAAGACATTTAATTCTTTTTTATCAATGAAAAAAATTGCTCTTTTTGCTTCAGGTTCAGGTACAAATGTTGAAAACATTATAAAGTATTTTAATAACAATAGAAGTGTTGAGGTTTCTATAATACTGACTAACAATGCAAATGCCTTTGTTTTAGAACGAGCCAAAAATCACAGTATTAGTTCCTATATTTTTAATAAACATGAGTTTTACAATACCGATAATGTATTAAAGGAACTAAAACAAAAAAAAATTGATTTAATTGTTCTTGCCGGTTTTATGTGGCTGGTTCCTGAAAATCTTATTAATAATTTTAACTCACGCATTATTAATATACATCCGGCTCTCCTGCCAAAATACGGGGGAAAGGGTATGTATGGCGATTATGTTCATAAAGCTGTAATTGCAAATGGCGAAAATGAATCGGGAATAACTATTCATTACGTAAATAATGTATATGATGATGGTGAAATTATTTTTCAAGCTAAATGTTTGATTTCTTCCGAAGATAATCCCGAAAGTTTAGCAAAAAAAATACATAGCCTTGAATATGAACATTATCCGCCGGTAATTGAAAAATTGCTTTTGAAAAAATAATAATCTTATCCTTTTTAAAGGATTCATTTCTCCTATTCTTTAACTCCTAATAAATATTATCTTTGCAAATCTTTTCAGATCTTATGGCTGAAATAAAATTTAATATTCTGAAATAAAAATTATGAGCATCTTAGAATTAAGCGAGCAGGAAGTGCTACGAAGACAAGCACTTGAGGAATTACGAAGCAGAGGAATAAATCCATATCCGGCGGAGAAATACGAGACTAACTCGAATTCGAAACAAATTTTGAACAGCTTTAAGGACGAAGAAAATAATTTGAAAAATGTTACCATAGCCGGACGTATAATGAGTCGCAGAATTATGGGAAAAGCTTCATTTGCCGAATTACAGGACGAGTTTGGACGAATTCAGGTTTATTTTAACCGCGATGTTATTTGTCCCGATGAAGACAAATCTCTCTATAACGATGTTTTTAAAAGACTACTTGATATTGGCGATATTATTGGAGTTAGTGGAAAGGTTTTTAGAACTCAAATGGGCGAAGTTACTGTTGAGGTAAATAGCTTCACAATTCTCTCTAAATCAATTCGTCCACTGCCAATTGTTAAGGAAAAAGATGGTGTTGTTTACGATGCTTTTACCGATCCCGACCAAAGATATCGTCAGCGTTCACTCGATTTAATTGTAAATCCGCAAGTTAGAGAAGCTTTTATTAAAAGAACAATGCTAACAAATTCAATGCGTAAATACCTTAACGAGAAAGGTTATATGGAGGTTGAAACCCCTGTTCTTCAGCCACTTTATGGTGGAGCTGCTGCCCGACCGTTTAAAACCCATCACAATACTTTAGATATGACTTTGTATCTTCGCATTGCCAACGAACTTTATCTTAAAAGACTTATTGTTGGCGGTTTCGAAGGTGTTTACGAATTTGCGAAAGACTTCCGTAACGAAGGAATGTCTAGATTCCATAATCCGGAATTTACTCAAATGGAACTATATGTTGCCTACAAAGATTATTACTGGATGATGGAACTTGTTGAAGAAATGGTTGAAAGAGTAGCTCTTGATCTTCATGGAACCACTGCGGTAAAAATGGGCGAAAATACAATTGATTTTAAACGACCATGGAAAAGATATACCATGTTTGAAGCTATTCAGGAGTTTACAGGCGTTGATGTTTCTAAAATGGACGAGAACGAACTAAGAGAAACTGCAAAAAAACTTAAAGTTGATGTTGATGAAACAATGGGTAAGGGAAAATTAATTGATGAAATTTTCGGAGAACATTGCGAAGGCAAACTAATTCAACCTACTTTTATTATGGATTATCCGGTTGAAATGTCGCCTCTGGCTAAAAAACATCGATCTGTTGAAGGCCTTGTAGAAAGATTTGAAGCTGTTTGCAACGGAAAAGAAATATGTAACGCTTATTCGGAGCTAAACGATCCAATTGACCAAAGAGAACGCTTTGAAGAACAACTGCTTCTGGCAAAACGCGGCGACGAAGAAGCAATGATGCTTGACGAAGATTTCCTTAGAGCAATAGAATACGGTATGCCTCCAACAGCAGGTCTTGGTATTGGAATTGACCGACTTACAATGCTAATGACTAACTCAAATTCTATTCAGGATGTTCTCTTTTTTCCACAAATGCGTCCCGAAAAGAAAGTTGAAAAATCGGATCCTGCAGATTTCGAAAAACTCGGAATTCCTACAGAATGGATTTCATTAATTCAAAAAGCCGGTTATCATGAGGTTTCAATGCTAAAAGAAGCAAATCCAAACAAGCTTCATCAGCAAATTTGTGGTCTTAATAAAAAGCACAAACTGGAACTAAAAAACCCTAGTATTGACGAAGTTAAAAACTGGATAGAAAACATTGGATAGAAAAATAACTGTAATAGGCGACGGAAGCTGGGCTACTGCACTTATTAAGCTTCTCACCGAAAACGAAATTCATGTAAATTGGTTTGTTAGAAAACCGGAAACCATAAATTACTTGAAATCGGAAGGAAATAACCCTGAATTTCTTTCGGGAGTAAAGCTAAACCTAAAATTCATTAGTTTTTTTAATAATGTTGAAAAAGCTGTTGAGGCAAGCTCCATAATTTTGTTGGTTATTCCTTCAGAGTTCCTTACCTCTGTACTTAATGGGGTGTCTGACAACATTTTGAAGTGCAAGATGATTGTTTCTGCGGTAAAAGGGGTAATTGAAGAAAAAAATAAAACAGTTTGTTCTTATCTTAATCAGCATTATCAAATTCCACTTTCACAACTTTGCGTAATTTCCGGCCCCTCTCATGCCGAAGAAGTAGCTCAAGAAAAACTTTCTTATCTTACAATTGCTTCAGAAAATCAGGATTTTGCCGCTATTATTTCTAACTTTTTTGCTAGAGATTATATTCGGACAATACTTTCCGATGATGTGTATGGAACAGAATACTCGGCAACTCTAAAAAATATAATGGCTTTGGGTGCAGGAATAAGTCAGGGTTTAGGTTATGGCGACAATTTTCAGGCGGTTTTGGTAAGTAATGCAATTAGAGAAATAAAACGATTTGCCTTAGCGGTTTATCCAATAAGGAGAGATATTAACGAATCGGCATATCTTGGCGATTTGCTTGTTACTGCATATTCGGAATACAGCAGAAATAGAAGTTTAGGCAAAAAAATTGGCAGCGGATTGCCTGTTGCTCAAGCTCTTAACGAAATGAAAATGGTTGCCGAGGGATATCATGCCACAAAATGCTTGTATAAAACTAAAAAAGAACTTGAAATTGAAATGCCAATTTTGGAAGCCGTTTACCGAATTCTATTTAAAAATGCCAACCCAGAAATAGAAATAAAGTCATTGACAGAGAAGTTGCGATAAAACAGATTTTTTAGATACTAATATTTTATCCAATAATATCTTTGCGTAGAAACTTTGTTTCATCCTTCCATTTTTGTTCCAAACTAATCATCTGATTCTTATTTACAAATTCAGGATATTTAGTTTTTACTGTAAGTCTTTGGTAATGATGAAAATAAACTCCAAGCGCCAATTGAATTGCCATTATTTTTTTATTGGATAAAGATTGTTTTTTTACCCTGTTAAAAAGGTCGAAATCTGCAGCCTGAATCCTTTCGTCCCATAAACCTATAGTTTCAAGACAATCCTTTGTAATAATTATTGCCGAACCGCTGTATCCTTCAATTGTTGAATATGCCCATTTTTTAAATCTCTTGTCTGCAAAATTGTTAATATTTCCATACATTAGTCTAAGCATAAGCTTAAGTGAAAATGTTTTTGTTCCAAATAGTTTTATTAGAGGGTATTTAATTTTTTTCCACTTTCTATTTATTTTACGCGCTGCAATTTTGCTTTCCAAATGATCGTTAGTGGCAACCGACAAAACTTTAATTTCTTTGTTTTCATTAAGAATTCTTAGAATATGTTTATCCCAATTTTTCGAAATAATAATATCGTTGTTAAAAAAACAAAGTATCTCATATTTAGCATGTTTAATACCTATGTTCTGGCAATATGGGTAGTTGTAATTGCTTTTATTTTTAATAACAATGGTGTTAGGAAGATTTTCGAAAAATTCCCGGCTTCCATCGTTTGAATTATTATCAACAATAATTAATTCGAAAGGTAAAGATGTATTGGCAACAAGATATTTATAAAAAATCTTGTTCATATCCAATTGATTATATATTGCAGTAATAATCGAAATCATTGACTTTTGATTTAATGAATGGGTCTATTAAAATAAGATTAATGGATAAAGAAAATTAGATTTTACTGATAATTACTGGTTTTTATCGGCTATTAATTGTGTAAAAACTACCCTAACAAAAAGTTAAAATCATCTTTTTCAGTCAATTCCACTGGAGTTTTATCATATTTAAAAATTCTACAAGCTCTTGGTCCAATAAGTTTAATGCTTTTATTTTCCACTAAAAACATTGTTCCTTCACGTAAACCGGCAATATAAATGTCTTTATTTACTACCATAAACTCTTCCAATCTTTGCTCTCTTGTTTCTCCTGCATGTCCATCGGGGTTTGCATCTAAATAGTGCGGATTTATTTGAAAAGGAATAAGATTAAAAGCCTCGAAGCCAAGAGGGTCGATAATGGGCATATCGTTTGTAGTTTTAATTGTTGGACAAGCAAGGTTGCTGCCTGCACTCCATCCTATGTAAGGAGTTCCGCCAATAACTTTTTCTCTTACAGCTTCTGTAATTTTTTTATCGTGAACTTCTCTTAAAAGATGCCAGGTATTTCCTCCACCCACAACAATTGCTTCTGCTTCCTTAACAGCTTTAATAGGGTCGTCGAATTTGTGTATTGAAACAATATCGTGACCTATTTCATTAAATTTTGATTTTACTTTAGTCTCGTATTCATCATAGGAAAAACTTACTCCTGCATAAGGAATAAAAAGCGCTTTAACAGATTTTGAACCCAAAAAGTCCTTAATATTGTTTTTCGGATAATCAAGATAAGCCTCACCGGCATTGGTTGAATTTGAAATTAATAATAGTCTCATATAAATAAAATTAATTAATAACTAATTAAAACTCTTTTTCTTAAACTGTCTTTTTGTTCTTCTGACCACTTAAAAGAATTGTTGTAAACTGCCTTTTCCCATTCGCCATACATAGGGTTTGGCAAAATAATATATTTAGTTCCAAAAAGTTCTTTATCCTTTTCTACCAAATCTTTACCAAGTTTTTCGTCTCTTTTTTCGTAAATTTCCGAAAAATCGGTAAGTACGTCGCCCACAAAAAGAATAATTTCATGTTCTGTTTCAACAGTCGTTCTGCGATCTTTTTTGCCACTTGTTTCTTCCTTCAAAAGAAAAAATGAACTGTCTATATTTGGAAATCCCAGATTTTGCATGTTATCCATTGTAGTTTTTAGCTCTTTTGTAAGACGGTTGCTAATAAAAAACACTTTCACGCCCTTTTCGTCGGCAAATTTCACAAAATCTAAAGCGCCGGGAAGTGCCTTTGCATTTGAAGTAGCTGTCCAATTTAACCATGTTTCACTCGAATACCCTTTGCCTGTTTCAATACATTTTACTTCAAAGGGACTGTTATCTAAAATAGTTTCATCAATATCCATTACCACAGCAGCCTGTTTTTTGGTGGATTTTTCAGCAAGGTTTTTTTCAAGCATTATTTTTGCCCAATTGTACGATTGAATGTAAATTGCCTGCATTTCAGCCGATTGTTGAAACCAAACTGTTGCTAAAACCAAATGCTCGTAATCTCCTTTTGTAGATTCTGAGGTTTTTGCTTTTTCATTAGTACATTCTTTATTTGTTTCTTTGCAGGAGCTTATTAACAAAACAAGCAGAATTGCCGTATAAAAGAATTTGGTTTTCATTTTTATAAAAAATCGCATTTGTTTAACAATGTTTAATTTGGTTTTCAAGAACTTAGTTTTGAATTTGAAAAATAAATTTTACTTTTACATTTTAAAGCCTAAAAACAATGCATAAATATAAGAACAAAATTCTGATTTTTCTGTTTTTTTCTTTCACCTATGTACAGGGACAAGACTTAAATTCCATTGGAATAGGATCTCCGGAAATTAGAAATTTTAGTCCGGCCGATTACAACGGACATCCCCAAAACTGGGCATTTGTAAAAGATAACAGAGGAATGGTTTATGTTGGAAATGGTAATGGAATTTTAGAATACGACGGTGTAAGTTGGAGAACAATAAGAATTGGTGGGGTTTGCAGATCTCTTGCAAAAGACCATAACGGAAGAATATATTTTGGAGGCAGCAACGTTTTTGGTTATTTAAAACCCGATAGTGTTGGAAGAATATCACCTCATATTATTTCTAAATCATTATCAGAAAAGGATTTAGGTTTCGAAATCAGACAAATATTAATAGATAAATCCCGAGTTGTTTTTAATGGTCTTTCAAAAATTTTTGTTCTTGAGAACGAAAACCTATCAACAATAAAGTCTGAACAACCAATTATTAAAATATTTCAGATAGAAAGTTTTATTTTGGCCTATGTTAAAGGAAGTGGACTTTCAATGTTTTCGGGAAACCAACTTTCTTTGTTGCCCTCAGGAGATTTTTTTGCCGATAAAGATGTTTACGTTGTTTTGCCTTATACAGAAAATACACTTCTTGTAGGAACCAATAAAGACGGACTTTTTATCCTAAGTCTTATTGATGATACAATTAAACCTTTGCACACCTCTTTTGATGATTATATAAAAACAAATGGTTTATATACCGGAATTGTAATAAAGAACGGATATTATTTACTTGCAACGGATTATGCCGGAGTAATAATAATGGACAGAAGCGGAAAACTTAAAAGATTATTAAACAAGCAAACCGGACTTGAAACAGAAACAGTTAATAATGTTTTTGTAGATGAAAACAATGTATTGTGGATAATGCTTAATAAAGGTCTGGCTAGAGTGAATTTGGATGCTCCTGTTACTCATTTTGGCGAAAACACAGGTCTTTCCGGGCTTGTTATTCAGGCAATTAGGTACAAAAACAACCTTTATGTAGCTACAATGGATGGTTTGTATATGTTAATTGTTGAAAATACTGTTGCTGATAAGAATTCGGCCAATTTTCATTTTCAGCCTGTTGAGGGAATAAAAGACGGATGTCTGGCAATTAATGAAATAAATGGAGAACTTTATGCAGCATCACGAGAAGGAATTTTCACTATTGAAGGTTTGAAAGCCAAAGAATTCAATAAACATAATCGTATCAGGGCAATACGTCAGCACCCTTTACAAACGGATTATGTTTTAATAGGCGACGATAATGGTCTGTATATTTATAAAATTGAAGGTAAAAAATGGAAAGGCTTAGGGTCAATTGATGTTTTTCATGAGGAGTTGCAATATTTTTATATCGATTCTAAAGGCGATTGTTGGATTAGCGAAGGACAAAAAATGGCAAGAATAAACTTCAGGGATTCAATTAGTTCTAATTGCAGGATAGATTATTTTTCAATTGAGCATGGGCTTCCAAAAAATTTTACCAAACCATTTTTTATAGATACTAAACTTATGGTTATGGATACAAGTGAAACTTATATATATAATCCCGATGCAGCAGTTGTGAAAGAAGAAAATCTTTTTGTAAAAAATAATAAAATTTTTTCGGACTTGGCAGAAAAAAAATTTATAATCGAGAGAGCAAGTGAAAATATTGGAAATAAGTTTCTTGCAACAAATGGACAGTCGCGAGTTGGAGTAGTTTCATTAAGTAATCAGGGATATTTTTTAATTGAGAAACCTTTTACACATATTCCAAATTCAAGTTCAATATTTATGGTTTATGCCGACACAGTTAAAAAACTATTTTGGTTTGGAGGCGACGAAGGTTTGTTTTGTTATAACCCCGAAATAGTTATTAATGAAATAGAAAACATAAAAACAATAATTAAAAAAGTAGTTATTGGAAAAAACTCGGTAATATTTAATGGTATGTATGTTAAGGGAATAGACTCCTTGCCTAAAATAAATTTTAGCAATAACTCAATTGAAATTAGTTTTGCCTCTTTATATTATCATTACGAAGAAAGAACCCTTTATTCATGGAGACTGGTTGGTTACGACGATGAGTGGACAAATTGGAGTAAAGACACTTCTGCTAAATATACAAATCTTCCGGAAGGGGAATATAAATTTGAAGTTAAATCTAAAAATTTATACGGGTTAGAAAGCCCGGTTGCAGTATATTCATTTGAAATTTTGCCTCCCTGGCACAGAACCTGGTGGGCATATTTAATTTATGTTGGTGTTGGGGTAATACTTATTTTTATTGTCCTGAGAATCTACTCAATTAAGCTTAAAGCAGATAATCGTAAGTTAGAAAAAATTATTAGCGACCGAACTGCAGAAATTCAGCAACAGAAGGAAGAAATACAATCGGCAAACGACCAACTAATTACCATAAATACGGAGCTTGAAAAACTTTCATTGGTAGCCAGAGAAACCGATAACAGCATTTTAATAATGGATGGGGTAGGTAATTTTGAATGGGCAAACGAAGCCTTTACCCGGCTTTATGGTTATACTTTGGATGAGTTTATTGCTAAATACGGTAAAAACATATTAGAATCCAGCTCCAGTAAAAGAATACATGAAATTTTTCATAAATGTCTTAATGAAAAAAGGTCGGTTTCTTATTCTGCTCAGTTTCCTGCAAAAGACAAAAATATTTGGATGCAAACAACTCTAACTCCGGTAATGGACGGGGATAAAAATATTAGAAAAATTGTACTTATTGAATCCAATATTAACAAACTAAAACAAGCTGAAGAAGAAATACTTATTCAGAAAGAAGAAATAATGTCGCAGCGCGATTTGCTTGAAAATGCAAATAAGGAACTTGAAAAACTTTCTATTGTTGCCAGAGAAACCGACAATGCTGTAATAATAATGGACGAAAAAGGTAATTTTGAGTGGGTAAACGAAAGTCTCACCAAGAAATATGGTTTTACTCTTCAACAATACATTGACATTAAAGGTGGAAACATTTTGAAATCTAGTTCCAATCCAAGAATTGCCGAAATTTTTCATAAATGTGTTGATGAAAAAGCTTCCGTTATTTATGAATCTATGACCAGAACAAAAGACGGAAAATTATGGACACAAACAACATTAACACCTGTTTTAGACGAGCTTGGAAAAGTTATTAAAGTGGTTGCAATAGATTCGGATATAAGTAAAGTAAAAGCTGCTGAAGAAGAAATTATGCAACAGAAAGAAGAGATTATGGCTCAAAAAGACCAACTCGAAATTGCCAATCAGGAACTCGAAAAATCGCATAATTTAATTACCGACAGTATTATTTATGCCAAAAAAATTCAGGATTCTATTTTGCCGGGAATTGACGAGTTAAAAGAAATATTATCAGAATCATTTATTCTATTTAAACCAAGAGATATTGTTTCCGGCGATTTTTATTGGCTTCATACAACAGAAGACAAATTATTTATTGCTGTAGCCGATTGCACCGGACATGGTGTGCCTGGAGCTTTTATGAGTATGATTGGTAATACTTTGCTTAACGAAATTGTAAAAGAAAAACAAATTCATAAACCTTCTGAAATTCTTAGTTTACTAAATAAGCAAGTTATTTCTGTTTTAAAACAAACAGAACAATCGCTAAACACACAAGACGATGGAATGGACGTTTCGGTTTGCTGTTACGATAAGAAAAATAACAGTCTGGAAATATCTGCGGCCAACCACAATGTTCTTCTGGTTCAAGGAAATAAGACTAATATTATTGCAGGAGATATTTATTCTATAGGAGGATTCTTTTCATTTAGCGAAGATGTTGAGTTTACAAATTATAATATTAAAATTGTAGAGAAAACCTCTGTTTATATGTACACCGACGGATTTCAAGACCAGTTTGGCGGAGAAAATAATAATAAGTTTTTGGCTGCCAGATTCGAGGAATTCCTAACAGCTAACAATAATCTTAAAATGCAGCAACAAAAGGAAGCTTTAGAGTTAGCATTTACCGATTGGAAAAAAGACCAAAGACAAATAGATGATGTTCTTGTAATAGGTTTTTCAATAAAAGAATAAATTGAAATTTATGAAAAATAGACTTGTAATATTTTTTATTATCTGTTTCTCTTCCGGATTTTCGAATAATATTGCAGATAGTTTGAAATTGGCTCTTTCTTATGCACAAAATGAAAACCAAAAAACCGACCTATTAAATAGTTTAGCTAGCGAATACAAATATTCTAATCCACAATTAAATGCACAGTATTCTTATCAGGCATTAGTTCTAGCTAAGAAAAATAAATATAACAACGGGTTATTATTTAGCTACGACAATCTTGCAACCTATCATTTGCTTAGAGGAAATCTTGATTCTGCTGAAATTTTATCGCTTAGGGCTTTCGAACTTGCCAAAAAAGGAAAAAATAAACGTCTGGAAGGCCTTCAATACAACATTTTAGGTTTAATTTATTTGGATAAAGGCGATTATTCCACTTCTATTCAATATTTAAAAAATTCTATAGATGTTCTTCAGAAACATGGTAAACCGGGAGAAGACAGTAAGCCCGTAAGCAATCTGGGGCTTTGTTATAAGTTAACAGGTCAACATCAAAAAGCTATTGAACTTTATGAAAAATCGCTTGAAATATGCAGAATAAACAAAAATGAACTTGGTATTGCAACTAACCTTTCGAATTTAGGCGTAATATATGAAGATATTGGAAGCTTAAAATTAGCTATTGAACATTATTTTAATGCAATGGAAATATTAGAAAGAATTAATGACAAATCATTATTAGCTTCTTTATATCTTAATATTAGCAGCATACAAAATAAGCAGGGAGAATGGGAAACAGCTATGGGATATTGTGTAAATGCTCAGAGAATTTGTATAGAAAGAGGTGATACAAAAGGCCTTGTAAATGCACTTACCAATATTGGAAGTATTTACAATCAAATACAAAAGGCCGATTCGGCAATAATTTATTTTGAAAAAGCATATGAACTTGCTGAAAAAAAGGGCTTTAAGCCTGAACAAGCAACATTGTTGTTTAATATTGGTACTCTGTATTTTCATTTAGAACAATACAAAAATGCTTTAAATTATATTGAAAAGAGTGCTACATTTCAATATGAGATAAACGACAGAAAGGGGCTGGTAAACAGCAAGATAATAATTGCCGGAATTAAAATTCATAGAGATCAAATTAATGTTGCAATTATTTTATTGGAGGAAGCAATGAAAATTTCTTTTTCTATTGGTTATTTTGAAGGAATAAAAGAAAGCAGTTTTGAGCTTGCTCATGCATTAGAAAAATTAGGAAAAAAGGAATTGGCATTCGATTATCTAAATATTCATTCGCAGTATAAAGATTCAATAATGGACAAAGAAAAATCTAAGTTGTTGTCGGAAATGCAGATAAGATATAAGTTAGATGAAATAAAGAAAAAAAATGAACTATTAAAAAAGGAGCAACAACTTTCGGATTCACGGCATAAAAATGAACAACAAAGAAATAAAACAATAATTTACACAGCCATTGGTGGATTACTTTTCTTGTTTACTTTGGCAATAATGCTTTTTGGCAGAAATCAACTAAAGAAAAGAGCAAATAGAGAATTGCTTAAAAGAAACAGTGAAATTGAATTACAAAGAGAGTTATTACACAAATCGCATAAGATTATTACCGATAGCATACAATATGCAAAAAAAATTCAGGAATCAATCTTGCCATCAAATAAAGATATTGAAAGAGTTTTTCCCGAATCGTTTGTGTTTTTTAGACCGAAGGATGTTGTTTCAGGAGATTTTTATTGGTTTTCGGAAAAAGAGAATATGGTGTTTTTAGCGATTGTTGATTGCACAGGACACGGGGTCCCGGGGGCTTTTATGAGTATGATTGGACATACTTTACTTAGTGAAATTGTTAATGAAAAAGAAATATTTGAGCCATCTGAAATACTATACAATCTTAACAAAGGAGTAATAAAGGCTCTAAAACAAGGAGAAAATGCCGACGATGCTCAAAACGATGGAATGGTGATTTCTTTATTAAAAATTGACAAAAACTCCGGAGAAATATTTTTTGCAGGAGCTAATAATTCAATATTTTTAATTAAAAACAGAATTCTAAAACAAGTTGAAGGAGATATTTTTAATATAGGAGGCTATTTCTCACAAAAAGAAGAAGTTGTTTATAATACACATAAACTTGAATTTGATAAAGGAACCATGATTTATTTGTTTACAGATGGTTATAAAGACCAGTTTGGCGGAGAAGACAATAGCAAATACATGGCTTCGCGTTTCGAAAATCTTCTTGTAGGTTTAAGTAATAAAAGCATAAAAGAGCAACTTTCTGAATTAAGTGGGGAGTTTGATGGTTGGGTGGGTAATTCTCAGCAAATGGACGATGTGCTTGTTTTTGGAATAAGGGTATAAATTTTAATACTCGATAAAATTAAAATCAATAGGAATAAGTTTTGAAAATCTGGTTCCGGAAGCTAACATGTCTTTATCTTCAGGTTTATAAAACCAATTAACCAATATTTTTGTGCTTTCTTTATATTTTTCTAAAACCAAAAGCAGTTTAGCCAACTGTTTTGCCGAGGCAGTATTAAAATACTCAAGTTTAAATTCAATGGTAAGTTGCTTAGGCTTCTCATCTAAGAAGCCTTGAATCCATTCTAATACGGGCCCATAGTAATCAATTGCATTTTCGGGTAAAGATCTTTTAGAAATATAGAAAACATTGGTTTCCGGATTAAAATTTATTTCCGGAGTATCTTCTGCAGGTTCTAAAATAAATGAATTCATAAATTATGTAATTTTCACCTTGGCTTGAAGTACAAAAAACGACATTTTGTCGTCCAATTCTGTAAGTTCGAACCTTAGTTCATTTTCCGATTTCATTTTAAGGTCAATAACGCCCAACCCCGATTTTTTATTATTGTCGCTGTCGAAGTCAACTAATCTCTCATTATAATAATTTTCCAAATCTTTTCCTGATAAACTGTTTACCTTCTCTAATTTTTTCTTTAAAGTTGCAACATTTTGTTTTTCAATATAATTTCCTGTTGTAAGAAAATAATTATCATCTTTTTCACTTATTAAAAACAGACCGGGATTTCCAATACTGTTTTTATTACTATATCCGTGTTTTACAATGTTTTGAAGCATTTCAACCACAATGTAAAACATTTTTCTTCTGGTATTAGCAGGGCCGGCCATTTGACCTTCAATAGTGTTAAGCAGACTTAAGAGTGAACCCTGATTAAATACCCCATTAAAAATTAGAAGTATGTTTTCGTTATTTAAAATTTCGTGAATATGAACAATATTTGTTAGCGATTCATCGTCGGCGAAATCTTCACCTTCAACACTTAATGAAGGAATAGTATGTAAGTAGAAATACGCAAATTTTTCTGAAACATCTTTAAACCTATATGCCAGTTTATTTCCGGATTTTCTAGCCATATCAATGAGACCTAAACCGGCACCTCCTTTGCTCGATAATTCACCGGTAGACAAAACCTCTTTATAATAATCTTTCAACTCGTCTTTATCGAGACTGTTTATCTTTTCAATAAGGTCGGTTATGTTTGGAATGTTTTCTTTATCAATAAGATTACCGCTGGTAATGTAGTATTTCTCACCTTCTTTTTGAATAACAAAAACACCAAAACTATCATTGGATTCTTCTTTGGTATCATCCTGATGTCTTGTAATGTTTTGTAAACATTCTACCATAATGGAATATACTCTCTTTTTAATTTTAGGAGATTCTTCTTCCTTATCTAAATTAGTTTCGGTAAGCGACAAGATACTGTCGGTTATCTCCTGATTGAATCTACCCCTGTAAATATAACCCAGATTGTCTTTCTGCATTATTCTGAACAGTTCCAGAGCAAAATTCAACTTTCTATTTTCCGTTTCTTCTAACATTTTTCTTATTTAAAACCCATAAATATAATACAAATACTATTTGTTGCAAATCTTTATCGTATGTTTTTGAAAAAAAATGATTTTATTGCCTATTAATTACTTAATTTAAGTAGTTTTTGTTACAAAAATATCCGTTATTTTTATTTTAAAGTTTTATTCCCATTACTAGCACATCATCTATTTGTTCGTATCTTACTTCATAGTTATTTGAATAATTAATCCAATTATTAAAAGTTTCATTTAAAATTTTTTCTTGTTCTACCATAGGTTTTTCTGAAATACTTTCAAGCAAAAGTTTAAACTGTTGATATTTGAATTTTTTTCCTTTGGGTCCTCCAAACTGATCCGGAAATCCATCGGAGAAAATATATACATTATCATTTTTTTCAACATTAAATTTATGCAAAGTAAATGGTTTCATTTGTGTGTGAATTGAAACCGGCATTTTATCGCCTTTTATTTCAAGCAATTTATTATTTTTAATAAGGTAAAGAGGGTTGTTTGCGCCCGAAAAACTTACGGTATTGTTTTCTGTATCTATAGTAATTGCGGCCACATCCATTCCGTCTTTTTGTTCGCCCGACTGGTTGGTTTGTTTTAGGGCAAGAATAATGTTTTCTCTCAAGCGGTTTAAGATAGTATCGGGAGAGCTAATGTTTTCTTTATTTACTATTTCATTAAGAAAGGCTACACCCAACATACTCATAAAAGCTCCCGGGACCCCGTGTCCTGTGCAATCGGCAGCTATAATAATTACCTTTTTCCCTTGCTTAGAAACCCAGTAGAAATCTCCTGAAACAATATCACGTGGTTTATAAAAAATAAAAAAGTCGTTTAGTACCAGTTTAATTTCTTCAGGATTTGGAAAAATAGCCGATTGTATTTTATATGCATATTGAATACTATCAGTAATATCTTGTTTTTGTTCCGAGATAAGGTCTCTTTGTTGTGCTGCCAAATCTCGTTGTGCCTCTATTTCATCTCTTTGGGAAAGGATTTCCTCTTTTTGTTGGTTAAGTAAAATATTAGCCTGTCGTTTTTGTCTAAAAAGCCTGAATACTACAATAGAAAAAATGGAAATTATTAGCAATCCTATTAAGGCAGCAAAAAGTGCAATTTTTTGTTTTTCGTTAGTTAGTTTTTGTTGACGATTGGCTTCTTTTTCTTCAGCAATTTTTAGTTTATCGGCTAGTTTT
Source organism: Bacteroidales bacterium (assembly GCA_016936815.1). Taxonomy (GTDB): domain Bacteria; phylum Bacteroidota; class Bacteroidia; order Bacteroidales; family GWF2-38-335; genus GWF2-38-335. Next base: position 115,546 of record JAFGXD010000090.1, on the reverse strand, counting down.
TCTTTTTCAAGAGTTGCTATTTCTTCCTGCTTTTTAGAAAATTCATATTTTGCTTCTAGTTCCTGTATTGTAGATGAAATGCCTGCTTTGTAAAGGCTGTCTTTAAATTCGCTCATTTTAATGTAAAAAGACAAGGCGTTTTTATAATCTCCTTTTTCAGAATAAATATTTGAAATGCTTCTATACGATTCCATTTCTATTTCAGGAGTTTTTATTTTTTGTGCCAGTTCAAGTCCTTTATTTGCATAAACCATTGCTTCTTTAGTTTTACCTGATTCACGCAAATTGTCGGCAATCATTATAAGATTTTTTGCTTGCCCAAAATACTCTTTCATTTCTTGTCTTTTTTCAAGTGCAAAAAGCAGATATTTATGTGCATTTTCGTAATCTTTATTTTTTCGGTAAACATTTCCAATATTTCCTGAAGCATCGGCAATACCTCGTATGTTATTTAATTCTTCATAAATTTTTAGTGCATCTTTAAAATATTTCAGACCTGCGGGAATATCTTCCATCATTATTTCTGCCACCCCAAGGTTGTTAAGGGTAATAGCAAGGCTGTTTTTATCGGGTAATTTCTTTTTTATTTCAACAGATTTTAGTAGATATTCCCTAGACTTATTATAATCGCCAATTCTCCTAAATACTAATCCTATGTTATTGTAACTTCCTGCAATTGAAGCAGAATCTCCTCTTTGTTCGTCTATTTCAAGACCTTTTAAATATAATTGCAAAGATTTTTCGTAATTGCCTGTTTTTTCCTGAACAATTCCCATATTTACGTAGGCATCGGCAATTCCTTTTTTATGTTGGTGTTTCGAATAAATTTCCAAAGATTTATTATAATATTCCAAAGATTTATCGTATTCACTGCATTTTTCGTAGTAATTACCGAAATCGTTATAACACATGGCAAGAAGAACTTGCATTTTGTGGGCTTTGGCTATTTTTTCAGCTTCTTTAATATATTTTAGGGAAGAATCAAAATTGTTATATTTTGTATAAACATAAGCTTCCAAATACAATGAAGCTTTAATAGAATCGTTTTTTTCAAGTTTAATTAAATTCATTAAACTATCTATTTCATTTGCTAAGAAATTATAAGACAAAAGGTTAAATATTAGAACAAACAGTAGGATTTTTCTCATATTTTAGTTTTCTTAGGCAATAATACCATTAATTCGTTTCAAACTTTTCCGTTTACGGGTTAAAACTAATAAGGTTTTATTTTTTGGAAAAGACTCTAATTCCCATTACCAGTAAGTCGTCCATTTGCATGAAAGCTCCTTTCCAATTAAAAAAAGTTTTTTCAATAATTTCTTTTTGTTCGCACATAGGTTTATTATTAATTTTTAGAAGTAAATCTTTGAAGGCTTTATATTTGAATTTCTTTCCATTAATAGTTTCTCCTCCAAACTGATCGGCAAATCCATCGGAAAATAGATAAACACTATCGCCGTTAAAAATTTTAATATTTGTTGAATTAAAAGGTTGCATAACAACATGAATTGCTGCAGGCATTTTATCTCCTTTAATTTCGTAAAGTGCAACATCTTGAAGTTCTGCCGATTTATATTTTTCCAAGTCGGTTCTTGAATTATTGCTGATAATATAAAGTGGATTGTTTGCTCCGGTAAAACTTAAGCTAAGGGTTTCCATATTAATGTTAACAATTGCTAAATCCATTCCGTCTTTTTGTGTAGAATCAAGCTCTTTTTGTTTTAATGCCTGAATTACCATTTCTCTTAATCTGTTAGCTATTTCGTTAGTTTTTTGTATTCCATAACCGTTAACAATTTCGTTAAGAAAAGAAATACCTAACATACTCATTAATGCTCCCGGAACTCCATGTCCTGTACAATCTGCGGCAGCAATAATTAGGCTTTTTCCCATTCTTGTACTCCAATAAAAGTCTCCTGAAACCACATCTCTGGGCAAAAAGCTAATAAAATAGTCTTCGAATTCCTTTTTAAGCATTTCCCGGGATGGTAATAAAGCCCTTTGAATTCTTTCGGCATATACAATACTGTCGTCTAAAGATTTTTTTTGCTTAGATATTAAATCTCTTTGAGCCATTACACTATCTCTCTGAATTTCAATCTCATCTCTTTGACACTCAATTTCATCTCTTTGGGCTTCAATTTCTTCTTTTTGTTGTCTTATTTCTTCGTTCTTTAGGGTTAGAACCAAATTGTCGCGTTTTTTTCGCTTATAGTTCATAAAAATTACAATTCCCAACACAGAAGCCAATCCCAGACCTACAATTAGAAATATGTTAATTGTTTGTTGTTTAGCCTTTTCGGCCTGCATTTTTTGTTTCTCTACAGCTTGTTGCTTAATTTGAGCATCTTTTAAAAGCAGTTTTTTATCTCTATCGTATTCGGCTTGCATTTTTGCCATAGCCTCAGTAGATTTAAGGTTAAAAATGGAATCGTTAAGAGCATGATATTCCTTAAAAAATTTCAAAGCTTTTCCGGGGTTTCCTGTCTCCTCATAAAAATCGGATATTTTGCCGTAAACAGCATGTATTTCAGCAAATGATTTTGTTACTTTAGTAAGTTCAAGAGCCTTAAGATAGTTTATTTCTGCATTCTTGTAGTCTTTACGTTTCTGATATATTTCAGCCATTAAATTATAATTAGAAATTAGCTCAAAGCTGTCGCATAATTCCTCGTTAATAGTAGTAGCTTTTTGAATATTGCTTAGAGCTTCTTTATACTGAAAAAGCTCCATATAAAGTTCTGCAAGATTATATAAAGGCATTGCCATTCTTCGTTTTCTTCCGTAACGTTCCCAAATTTCCAAAGCCATATTGAAATATTGCAATGTCTTTTCGTATTTTTCTTCGAAATAGTATAAAATTCCTATGTTGTTGTAAATAAGAGCAAATTCTAAGGTGTCGCCCAATTGTTTTCTTACATCTAAGGATTTTAGATAATAATCCATTGCTTTGTCATAGTTTTCCAAATTGTAATGAATAAGTCCAACATTATTATAAGAATTAGCCAGATTACCTAAGTCTTGCAAACTTTCATCAATTCGCAAAGCAGAAAGATAATAGTTTAGAGCTTCAGAAAACTTTCCCAAATCGGCCATAAGTGAACCCAAATTATTATATCCTGATGAAACACCCAAAGAATCAGCATGTTTTCTATAGATGTCAATTGCTTCAAGATAGTAATTTTCCGATTTATCGAATTCATTGGTATAGCGACATAAAATACCGTAGTTTAGTTTAACATCCCCTATTTTTTTTGGATTGTTAATTTTTTTTGCTTCATTTTCAGCTTTTTCAATGCAAAAAATAGCGGAATCGGTATTAATGTCTCTATAAACATGAAAAAGTCTGATGTAGGTATCCACTTTTTCGGCACCGGAAGGTAGAATTTCTATTTGATTGGTCAAGCTATCAATTTTCTTTGTTTGAGAGATTCCGGTTTTCAAAAGAAAAACACATAATATTAGGACAAGGAAAAAATTGTTCATAATACAAACATAAGAATTTCTAATTATTAGCTATTCTTTTAATGATTATTATTCTATTCTTAATCCCAAAATTGTAACATCATCAATTTGGTCGGTATCTCCTTTCCATTTATTAAAGGTATCATTAAGAATGACATTTTGTTCTTGCATAGACTTTTCAGCAATTTCTACAAATAATACTTTTAGGTTTTTAGCCATAAATTTCTTGCATTTCTCTCCCCCGAACTGGTCAGAAAAACCATCTGTACATAAATAAACAGCATCTCCTTTTTCCAGTTGAATGGTATTGTTAGTATAAGGTTTCATTTTTTCGTAAATGGCAACCGGTTGTTTATCTGGCAATAATTCAATTAATTCTTTATTGGTTTTTACAATATATAGGGGATTATTGGCGCCGGCAAATTCCAGAATTTTTGTATTAATATCTAAAACACATAATACCAAATCCATACCATCTTTTACACTTAAAGAAACTCTACTGTTATGCATCAGCATTTTCTTTTGCTGCAGAGCTTCAATTATTGAACTTCTTAAACTATCGAGAACATCAGATGCTTTAGTAACTTCTTTTTTTCTAACAATTTCGTTGAGAAAAGATACGCCCAGCATACTCATGAAAGCTCCCGGAACTCCATGTCCTGTGCAATCTACTACTGTAACAATAAGAAAATTATTTATTCTGGTTGCCCAATAAAAATCTCCAGAAACAATATCTTTTGGTTTAAATAAAATAAAATGTTCACCTAAAATTCTGTTGGCATATTCACCGGTTGGCAAAACTGCTTCTTGAATTCTTTTGGCATAATTAATACTGTCTGTTATTCTTTGCTTTTGATATTCAATGTGTTGATTTTGAACTTCAAGCAAATCTCTTTGGGCTTCAATTTCATCGCGTTGTGCACTTATTTCTTCTATATGTTGGTTTAAACGAATATTCTTTTCATCGACCACCTTTTTTTGTAATCCAATTATTTTCTTCTGTTTACGTGTAATTCTTAGTCTGTTTACAATAAATACAGCAAAAACAACCATAAGCAACAAACCGGAAATAATAAACCATATAAATAGATTCTGACGGTCGGCTTGTTCTTTTTGTACTAACAATTCATATTCATTTATTTCTTTTTCCTGATTTAGCTTGTCAATCATTAATTGCTTTTTTTCTGTTTCGAAACGTTTTTCAGCATCGGAAATCGATTTTATTTTTTCATCCTGAAACATGCTATCCTTGCTTTCCATATATATTTCAGCATATTTAAATGCCTCCGAAAAGTTTCCTAATCTTTTGTAAGCTCTCATTATAGCACTTGCCGAAGGATTTATTAATGGGAGAGCATCTATTTCTTTAGCTATTTCTAAACCTCTTTTGCCATGTTCTATTGCAAGATTTAGAGCTTCAAGTCTCTTTGCCGGATTGTTTTTTTCGTAAAGTGAATCTGCCATTCTTACATATAATTCGGCAAGGTTTGTATTTACCATAGCAACACCATGCTTGTCGGATGTTTCTTCTTTAATTTTCAAAGATTTAGAATAATACTCTATTACATTCTCAAATTTGTTCTGTAAGGAAAATACATTGGCAATATTATTATAGCATTTCGACATAGATTTTTTATCACCTAAAGATTCAGCTATTTCCAACGCTTTAAAATAGAATTCCAACGCTTTATCAAGTTGTTTTTTCTCAAAATACACATTTCCAATATTAACATTACAACCGGATTTAGGCTGAACATTTCCTAATTCATCATGTATTCTTAGTGCTTTTGTATAGTATTCGAGTGCTTTATCGAAACTACTTTGATCGTAATGAATATTTCCTAAGGGAATAAAACAGTAAGTTTGACCGTTTTTTGCATCAATAATAATTTGTTTATTTTTTGTATTCCCAATAATACCTTCATAAATTCCTAAAGATTCCAGTACATTTTTTATTGCTTTATCGTAAGTTCCCTTTTCATAATATACTATTCCTATATATCGTAATGCATTTGCTTTAAGTTTTAAATAGGTTAATTGTTCATTGCTAGGTTTTTTGTCAATATTTTTCAAATGACTGTTCGCCATTTCTATTGATTTTTCGTAATAATAAATTGCAGAGTCCGGATTATTGCGTTCATAAAAATATCCTATTTCCTCATTTAACAGCTCTATTTTAACTGAATCAATTTCGGTGTTATTGTATAAGTTTTGCAACGAGTCTAATTCCCTATTTTGAGAATAATTATAAAGGTAAAAAAGTGAAAAAACAATTATTTGAATCTTTTTCATATTTAAAAACCAAAATGGGCAAAAAACAGCGTTATATTAAATTATGAAAGCAATCCTAATCTAATATAAACAATACTTGTTATGCAAATATAAAATTAATAGTGAAATTTGCAAAGGGAGAAGAGAAGTATTGTATTTAAAACCATTATCTTCGCATACAAAATGCCTCTTTTTTTAAAATGTTTGGATTTAAAAACGCACATAAATTAACAGATAGTGAGTTAATAGAAAAATATCGCAAAACTAGCGATAAATCTATTGTTGGCATTTTGTTCGAACGACATACTGATTTTGTTTTCTACGTTTGCATGAAGTACCTACACAATTCCGACGATGCAAGCGAGGCGGTAATGCTTATTTTCGAGAAACTTTTTACCGACCTTAAAGAACACAAGGTAGAAAAATTTAAACCATGGCTTCATGTTGTGTCCAGAAATCATTGTCTGCTTACCCTACGATCTGAGAAGTACAAGCAGAAATTTCAAGAACAGTATAAAAACGAACTTCATCTGTTTATGGAAAATGGTGAGGAAATGTATCATGATAATGAACAAGACAAAGAAATAAAACTTGAAAAACTTGAAGTAGCCATTAATCAATTAAATGAAGAACAAAAACAATGTATAAAGCTGTTTTATTTAGAAGATAAGTCGTATAACGAGGTTGCGGAATTAACAGGCTTCGACTTAAAAAAAGTTAAGAGTTTTATTCAGAATGGTAAAAGAAATTTGAAGATTTTAATGGAAAAACAAATATGAACAAGAAACAACATATTATCTTCAGCAAAGGCGAATGTCCACCTACAGAGGCTTTTTATTCATACCTTGAAGGAAAACTCTCTGCTGAAGAAATTCGTAAATTCGAATTGCATTTGGCCGATTGCGAAATGTGCTCCGATATGCTTGAAGGCATTGAATTGGTGGGCTCTAGAGCAATGGCAGAGACACAGATTAATAAAATTAATACAAAAATTAGAAAAAATTCCCAAAACAGAGAGTCAAAAATAATAAGAATCGACAGAAGAATGAGATATTTGGCTGCTGCCGTGGTAATTGTACTAGCTGCTTCATATTTTGTTTTGGATAATAATATTAGAAATAAAGAACAAAAACTAGTTTCAAAAAATGAAGAATCTGCCAAAAATCAAGAAATAGCGCAAGAACTTACAAAAACAGAAGAGGAAAAAAATGAAGATTCAATGAAGAATAATAATCAAACCTTTTCTGAAAAGGCACCCTTGGGAGGAGCAGACATAATTAAGAAGACGGGGGAAAGTGAAAAGAAAAACATTGCTGAAACAAGCAGAACCTTAGTTGATTATGATGCTGTTGATGCTATAAGTGATACAAAAGTATTAATTGAAAACGAAACTGAACTTAAAGAACAAGAAGAAAGGGAGATTTCTGGTGCTAGGGGTGGAAATGTTTCAGCAAATGTAAAATCGGAAGATATGGAAACGCCTGTTTATACTATTGTTGTGGCCGACGAACAACAAAAAGATGTACCTAAAACTGCCATAGAAGAATCTGATGACGGCTTTACCGCAGGTTTGTTTGCAAAAAGGGAGGATAGAGGAAGTAAAAGAAAAGAAAGTGCTAAAAAGCCCGGTTCTAATACCAGAAATGTTAGGCTTTCTGGTGGAGAACAAGCAGATAAAAATGAGGTAGAATTAGAATCCGGAAAAGGTGATTACGAACCATTAGACCAAAAGGCGCTACAAGAGGAAAAAAATAATTTAGGGAATATTTCCCAAGAGGTTGAACCATTTAATTTGGCATTATCTTACCTTTCTAATGGAGAAACAAGCAAAGCTGAAGAAATTTTTATGAAGATTGCAGAAAATAAAGAAAATCCGTATTGTATTAAAGCAAAATGGCATTTGGCAAATATTTACATAGATGCAGGAGAGAACCAAAAAGCCGAAAAATTACTTATGGAAATAATAGAAAATAAAGGACAACTAAAAACTGAAGCAGAAGAATTGCTTGAAAGTTTGTAGAAATAATTTTTTTATCGAAAATTTTTATTCGGCAGCAAAAACCGGACTAATTTCGTTTTCTTTTACAGAAGGACTAATCATTGCAAGTTCTGAATATAATTTCAATCCACAGTTGAAGCAACGTGCAATTCTGTAATATGTTGTTTTTTCAGGAGTTTTTTCATCGGTATAACAGTAAAGCAAATCTAATTTTGCACTATTACCAACAGCTTGTTTTAGGGCAATTGTTTCATAGTTTATTCCGTCGTTTGAACGTTGTATATAAAAGAAGCAGTTTTCTTTTTCTCCGTTTACAATCCATTTCAGGTAAACCTTTCCTTCTGCTTCAAAAGCTTCAATCTTTTTAATACATGGATTCAATTGGTTATCCTGAACAGAAACAATGCTGTTATCAGACTTAAACAGAATGGATTGAGCTACAATGTTATTATAAAATAAAAGGCTTGAAGACAATATCGAGATAAGGACAAAATATTTCATTTTCTTAAAATTTGGTAATAGTGTAAAATTATAAGCAAAAGGAATAGTTCTCAAGAGTTTTTTAGCCTGAATTCTTAGGGTGGTTTGTCTCTAATAATAAAAGGGTATTTTTACCTGTCTAAAAATTACTCATTAGGCAAATCTCTTGTAAATCCCTCTTGAAGGGAAATAAATGTCTCTGTGCTAACAACTTCAATAATTGACTGTATTTTCTCAACAATAATATTTTTTAAATGCTCATTACTTTTGGTATAAACCTTAAGCAATAAAGAATATTTTCCGGAAATATGGTGACACTCAACAACCTCAGGAATTTTAACAATTTGTTCGAAGACATAATCGTGAGACCTAACTGAAGTAAGATTTACCTGAACACCAAGATAAGCGCATGTAGTATATCCCAATCCTTTCGGCTCAATAATAAATTTTGAACCTGAAATTACACCTTCTTCTCTAAGTTTTTGAACTCTCTGATGAATTGCAGAACCAGTTACATTGCATAATCGGGCTACTTCCAGAAAGGGAATTCGTGCGTCTTTAGATAGTATCGAAAGAATTTTTTTATCCAGACTGTCAATTTGAAAGTTTTTGTTCATTTTTGTTAATTCAAAATGTTAATATTTGCAAATATATTAATATTTACTTTTAATATTTAAATATTTGACAATTATTGCTGTTAAATATTGATGAAAACACCTATTTATAGTTTCAGTCTTTATAATTTTGAATGAACATTAATTCTTATTATCATGAAATACGATCCCGCACGAAACATTCAGGAGCTGTCTCAATTTGGCGAATTTGGAGGCGTAAATCCTTCAATAACCGATAGTTCCACTTACACTTTTTTGGAAGCAAAAACTATGATTGACACTTTTGAAGGTCATGCACCCGGCTGCTTTCTGTATTCACGTCACTGGAATCCCACTAATAAATACCTTGCCGATGCAATGGCTGCAATGGAAGGAACTCAATCTGCTTGGGTTACAGGTTCCGGTATGGCAGCAATAACATGCGCTTTGTTGCAAATGTGCAATTCCGGCGACCATATTGTTACCTCTGTTACTACTTATGGTGGAACTTATGCTTTCTTAAAAAACTATCTTCCAAAATTTAATATCTCGGTATCTTTTGTAAACATTTCCGATTTAGATTCTGTTAAAGCTGCTATAAAACCCAATACAAAGCTTATTTACACAGAAACAATGACTAATCCTCTTTTGCAAATCTCAGATATTCCCGCTCTTTCAGAAATTGCAAAAAGGAACAATATTAAACTTGTAGTCGACAATACTTTTACTCCTATGATTGTGAGTCCTTATCGATTAGGAGCTGATGTTGTTGTTTATAGTTTGACAAAATTTGTAAACGGTAAAAACGATTGTGTTGCAGGGGCTATTTGTGCAGACGAAGATTTTATTAATTCGCTGTCTAATGTTAACGATGGAACGGCAATGCTACTTGGTCCGGTTTTAGACCCAATGAGGTCGTCTTCAATTTTAAAAAATATTCATACCCTGCATTTAAGAATGAAGCAACATAGCAAAAACGCAATTTATTTAGCTGAAAAATTTAAGGAAATTGGCCTTAAAGTTAATTATCCCGGGCTTGCAGAACATAAAGATTATGAGCTGTTTAAAAAAATAATGAATCCGCAATTTGGTTTTGGTGGAATGATAGCAATTGACCTAGAAACTTCGGAAAAGGCAAACAAACTTATGGAAGCCATGCAAGAAGCAGGAGTTGGCTATTTGGCAGTAAGTTTAGGTTATTTTAAAACCCTTTTCAGCAATTCAGGAAAATCAACATCATCTGAAGTTCCTGAAGAAACACAAAAAGAAATGGGACTTTCTCCGGGTTTAATAAGATTTTCTGTAGGTTTAGATAACGATATTGAAAATACTTTTGAACTTATAAAAGATTGTTTGAAAAAATAAATCGAAAAACTAACAATATATCAAAACAAAAGAGCCTCCGATATCGGAGGCTCTTTTGTTGTATTTGTAGACTTATTACATTTTTATCAATTTCCTGAAATAAACATTTTCATTAATTTGAACACTTATGTAATAGGTGCCCGGATTAATAGTTTTAATATAATTGTTCAGATTAATAATATGAACACCTTCATTTAGATTACCCTTTTCAATTTCTGCAACTTTTTTGCCTTCAATATTCAGCAAAGTTAATTTTACTATTGCAGATGATTTTAATTCAACTTTAACATCAATATTCTCCTTAAATGGACTCGGGTAAACAGAAATATTGAATTTTTCATTTTCAAAAGAACTAATTCCAACTGTAAATGTGCTTGTATCAATATTTTGATCTCCGGCAGTTGTATCTACAAGGAAATTCAAATCAGTGAAAGTTGTATCATCTTCACTTACAGTAATATCGTATGTGTTAACTTGTGGGAATCCAGGAATATCAACAGTTAAAGAATAGTTGCCGCCAGGAACATCAATAAAGTCATAATTGCCGTCATTATCGGTTTCGGTACTGGCAATAGGTTCTCCTTCAGGTTCTTGTTCAAGGTAAATTTCAGCTCCCGGAACAGGTTCGCCAATATCTTTTGTTAATGATACATAATATATAGTACCGCTAATATTTCCTGCGCCACTAGATGTAGTTGGGGTTAATTCAAACATTTTGAAATCAACTGTTTCCACATTTCCAAAGCTTACTGCAATTGGAGTTGCGTCAGTCCATGTAAATGTGCTATCGTAATAAGAAACAACTATATTAGGATAAGAAGCTGATGCGTTTACGGCAGCCCTTAAGTAGTAATCTCCTTCAACCATAAGTGGCTCGAAGCTGAAACTTCCACCTGATAAGCAGTTTGTATTAGCAACATATTCCATAAAAGTTCCGTTGTCAAAAAATAGCTCAATATTTACCTCGTCTTCGGCAAAAACACCTTCGGAAAATGTTACAGTACCTGAAATGCCGGTAACAGGTCCTGCTCCAATTGTTGCAAAATCTACTACCTGGCAACCATTTGAATCGGTAACAGTAACATTGTAAACGCCTGCGCATAAATTTGTTGCAATAGCAGTAGTTTCGCTATTGCTCCATAAAAAGTCGTAAGTTCCTGTTCCACCTGATGGGCTAACTGTAGCGGTTCCATTACAAGCTCCAAAATATGTTTCATCTGTGGATGAAGTAATTGAGGCTGTAAGAATTGAAGGTTCTGAAATTGTTGCTGAATTTATTGCCGAGCAACCTCCTGCACCGGTTATTGTAACAGAATATGTGCCTGCAAGCAAACCTGATAAATCTTCCGAAGATTCTGCCGTATTCCACTGATATGTAAAAGGTCCTGTTCCTGTTAATACCGTCAAATCAATTGCGCCATCTGAACCTCCAAAACAACTAACGTCCGTAGTAGAAATACTGCTGGTAATATCGGGATAGATGGTGTAAACAACATCGTCGCTAACTTGCGGACAAACACCTAAATTGCCACTTGTTAATGTAAAACTAACTGTTCCTGCAATAGCGTCATCAGGACTTGGCGTATATATTGTTACCAAATCGTTTGGGTTAACAAAAGCTCCTGTTCCTGTACTTGTCCATGTTGAAGCACTTGAGCCCGACATTGTACCTGAAAGAGTTATAGATTCACCAATACATGTTCCATTGTCGGTTCCTGCATTAACAACAGGGCTTGTTTCGAATGTTACAATTATTTCATCCATAACAGAAGAGCATCCTCCATTTCCTGTTGAAGTTAATGTAAGAGTTAAAATACCGCCCGAAATATCGGCAATAGAAGGACTGTATGAGGCATTTAAGCTTGTTGCATCAGGTATGAATGTTCCTGTTCCTCCTGTCCATATTCCTCCGGTTGCTCCTGAAACCATTCCATTAAGAGAAAAATCGGTACTAGTCTCACATACCGTAAAATCAACTCCTGCATCAACTAATATTTCTGCAGGTTGGTCTACAAAAGAAGAAATAGTTGCAGTACAGAAATTAGCATCGGTAACTGTAACAATATAACCCCCGGATGCTATACCTGCTAAATCTTCAGAGGAATATGCTCCTGTCCATTCATAAGTATATGGAGGGGTTCCGCCAATAACATTAAGATCAATTGAGCCGTCTGAATAGCTATAACATGAGCAGTTAGTTGCAAATTCGCTTAGAGTTAATTGAGCAGGAGCTGTTAAATTTACTGCAAGTGTTGCTTGGCATCCGATTTCATCTGTTGCAGTTAACAGATAATTATTTTCGCAAAGACCGGAAATATTAGCAGTAGTTTGACCGCTATTCCAAGAGTAGTTAATTGTTCCATATCCATTAATAGTGTTTACCTCAATGTTACCGTCGCAATAACCGTAGCAAGTTGGATTATTGTAAGTCATTAAACTTAACACGAACTCATCGGGTTGGTTAATTGTAACCGGAACCATGTAAAAGCAACTGTTTCCATCGGTAATAATACAATTGTATAATCCGGCTCCCAAACCGGTAGCAGTAGCCGTTGTTTGAGCAAGACCGTCGTCCCATAAGTAGGTATATGTTCCTGTTCCACCTGTTGGAAATACAGTAGCTTCACCATCAAATAATCCGTAACATGAAACATCTGTTGTTGTTGCTGTTCCTGTAATTGCAGGATTTCCTGAAATGGAACCTGAGGCAGAAACAGTACAAGAATTAGCATCGGTAACCGTAACAAATGCAGAACCTACACAAAGGTTTACATCAGTAATAGTTGTTGAACCTGTTAGCCAGTTATAATTGTAAGGAGGCGTTCCTCCCGATGCAGTTCCTGTTGCAGAACCATCGCAGGTTCCGAAGCAAGTTTCAGGGGTTGTTGACACTGAAAGAGTAAGAACAGGAGGTTCGGTTATAATTACAGATTGAATATCGGAACAACCATTAGCATCTACTACTGTTACTGTATAGGTATCGGCAACAAGACTTGTAATTGTATTAGTTGTAAAACCATTAGACCAGGAAAATGAATAATTCGGAGTTCCACCACTAACTGTTGCTGTTGCATCTCCGGAGGATAAACCATTACACGGATTATTCGTTCCCGAAATACTTACAGTAAGAGGTGAAGCAGGTTGGATAATATTAGCAGAAGCGTTTGATGAACAGCCATTAACATCGGTAATTGTGAGGCTATAAGTTCCTTCTGATAAATTAATTGCAGTTTGACTTGTTTGTCCGGAAGGATTCCATGAATATAAATATGGGCTTGTACCTCCTGATGGGTTTGCTGTTGCTGTCCCATTATTTCCTGCAAAACAGCTTACATCAGTTGTTGATATTGTGGCTGTTGGGTTAGTAAACACTGTTACTGTAGCAGGAATGCTTGTTACCATTCCGCATACATTACTAATTTCGCAGTAGTAAGTTCCGGCATCAGAAGTTGTAAGCATTGGGAAATTTAATACAGATGTTGTTACACCTGTTGGCATACTATTTTTAAACCATTCATAATTTAAATTAGTGCCGGAGGCTGCCACATTTAAGTTACCAACACTTCCATCGCAAGCATTAAAAGGAACAGGTTCTGATGTTATTGCGGCGGGTTCTTCAACAACAAATGATTGTTCTGGACCAAAAGCAGAGGCAACATTTGAACCATCAATTGCCTGAACACTCCAATAATATGTTCCCGGAGCAAGGTTTTTAAGATGAAAGCTTGTTTTTAGCCCTGCATTCCCAATTCTATAAACCTTTCTGTAATTACCATTAGATTCAGGTGAAACAATATTTACCCCTCCTGATGTTGTTCCCACACGAATATTGTAAGAAAGAGATTGTGCTGGAGTATGATCATCAGTTGATGGGTTCCAAGTTAGCATTGCATCAACACAGGAATTGGTTGAACTAAGATTATTCGGAATAGTTGGTGCACCATTTGTTTGAGAAGAATTATTAATATAAGCTTTTAATGAAAAAACATCAGTTCCGTAAGCGCCTGAAAGAAAGAAATCTAAATCACCATCACCGTCGAAATCTCCCCAACCTCCTGATGCATTGTCAACCCCTTCAATTGTTTCAGCAGCTTCAGAGAAAACCCCTCCACCCATATTTACATATATTTTTGCTATTCTGGTTGTTCCGTTATTACCTGCTAAAAGAACATCGGGTAATCCATCGTTGTTAAAATCTCCCCAATCAACAACTCCACCGGAAACAGGAGTAAACGAAGCGTTTGATTCATTAATAAAAGTACCCATATCGTTTTTGTACAAAATAGTATATCTGACAGAAGAAGCATTTATTCCACAAACAATAAGGTCTAAATCGCCATCTGCATCATAGTCTCCCCATGCAGCCGAGGAATTATAAATACCAGTAAGGGTTTGCTGTTGTGAAAAAGTGCCATCTCCATTGTTTTTATAAATATGAGACTGTGCAACTGATCCGGTATAACCGCAAAGGAAAAAATCCAAATTACCGTCGTTATCGTAATCTGCCCATACGGCTGAACTTAAATTATATCCGGTAAAAGAGGCTTTTTGAGTAAAAGTGCCATTACCGTTGTTTTTATAAACTCTTGAATATTTTGTGCTTCCCCATCCTGAAACAAGCAAATCTTTAAAACCATCGTTGTCGTAGTCTCCCCAAGCAACGGTACCTTGTTGAATACCTTCAACACCATGTCCGGTTATGTTTGTAAAAGTACTTCCATTATTTCTGTAAAGATAAGCACTGGAAGTTCCATAATATCCGGTAAGAAACAAATCAATTTTGCCATCGTTGTTATAATCTCCTGCCGAACCGGGATGTGTACCATAAGTCAACATGGTAAGCCCTGCGGTATTTTGAGTAAAACCGCCACTTCCGTTACCTGTATAAAGGGAGGTGCTGTAAGATCCCCCATTGGTACTACCATTGACAAAAAGGTCTAAATTTCCGTCGCTGTTATAGTCAAACCACTCGCCGGAACCATTGCCATAACCCGTAGGGCCTGTATAAATAAGAGAAAACTCCTGAGCATTAACAATGGTTAACGACAAGAAAACAATAAATAGACAGATAAATTTTTTCATAGTTGATAAATAATTAAGTATTATTATTTCTGTAAATTCTGATTAAAATGGGGCTTCAAGATATGATTTTTGTTCTTATTAAACAACAGGTTAGACAAAATTTTTGACAAAAGGTTGTTTGAGGTTGACACAAACCCGTTATTATTAATTGGATGCAACGGCTAAAGAAGCAATACTAACCTTAGAATTAGCAATTTCCAGAATTTTGTTTGAGCATGATTCAAGAGTGGCCCCAGTTGTTACAACATCGTCGATTAGAAGAATATGCTTGCTTGAAAAATTTTCCGAATGTTTATTAGAAAAAGCGTCTTTTACATTGCAATACCTGTCGTTTCTATTTCTTTTTGTTTGAGTTTCTGTATAAACATTTCTTACAAGAGTATTTGAATCTATTGGTATACCGCTAACTTCACTTATTCCTTTACAAATGTAGAAGCTTTGATTATAACCTCTTTTCTTTTCTTTTTTGGGATGCAATGGAACAGGAACCAAAACATCTATGTCTTTTAAAAAACCGCTTCTTAATAATTCTCCACCTAGCATTTTGCCTAATTCTTGTCCTACATCTGTTTTCCCTTTGTATTTTAATTGGTGAATTAAACTTTGATATTTGCTGTGTTTAAAATAATAAAACAAGGCTGTTGCTTTTTCAATTTTTACTCTACCCCAAAATAGCTGACAAACTGCATTATTTTCATCGTTATGAAAACGTGTTCTTGGCATATTAAAATAGCATGAACTACATAGCACACCTTCGTTTTTTGAGAGATTTTTATGACACACAGAACATGTTACAGGAAAAAAAAGGCGAATAAAATCTATGATAAACTCTTTTATCATCATAACTAACAAAAAATAAGATTATGCAAATAAAATAATTTTTTTGTTGAAAACAAACTGTTTTTGAAAATATTCTATCCTTGCTTTTTGTCAGTATTCCTGTAATAAAAATTAAGGGAATGATGATATTTTTTATTAATTGTAACCATTTTTATTTGTTATCGTAATAAGCATTTAAAGGGATGTGATTTTTTTCATAGCTTTAATTTTAGTTAAACATAGCCGGGGAGTTTTACAAAAACTCCCCGGTTTGCTTATTTTTTCACAACAGTTTCATGTAAAAACACCAAATAATTTTCTTCAAATTTAAAAGAAATATCGTAAATGCTAAAAATTGAATTTTCTAAGTTAATGCCGGTAACAATTTCAAGATTATAACCTAATCCTTTTAAAATATTAATGTCAATTTTGCCACATCCACTTTTGTAGATATTACAAATTATTCTGTGGTTTTTTCTTATTCTGCAATGTAAATCCAGAATATCCTTTTCTGCATACCTAGATTTGGAATAATTATACTGATTTCTACAATAATCTGAACAAAACTTTTTGTCAGACCTGCCGGAAAATCTTTCGTTACATTGAATGCAAATTCTCATACAAAATACATTATGTACACAAAGGTACTAAATATATTTTTTGCCTCAAAACATTAAATACATTAAATATTATTATTTTAACCGATAATTATCGTTTGTTTACCGCATGTTATAATATACATAATCAATCTTTGTTATTATTAACTAAAAAAATATATGAAATGAATTCTCTTAGAAATCGTGTGCAACTTATTGGAAATTTGGGCTCAGATCCAGAAATTAAATCATTTGAGAAAGACAGAAAAATGGCAAGAATTAATCTTGCTGTAAATGAATCTTACAAAGACAATGATGGTAAAACAATTAAAGAAACCCATTGGCATAATTTAGTTGCTTGGGGAAAAACAGCAGAATTGGCCGAAAAATTCTTAAAAAAAGGCAAGGAAGTTGCTGTTGAAGGTAAACTTGTAACTCGTTCTTATGAAGACAAAGAAGGTGTTAAAAAATATGTTACGGAAGTAAACGTAAGTGAAATACTATTTCTTGGTTCAAATAAGGAAAAAGAATAGTTTTCCTGTTATCAATATATATTTCGAAACCCGCTACCATAGCGGGTTTTTTTGTTTCATTTAGGCAATAATTTGTTATTTGTCAATCTACTAATTAGCCTTAGTTAGAAGAGTAATCATTTTTGTTTTTATCTGGAAAAAAATAAATGTTTGATAAATCATATTTTTATTGTATTTTTCAAAAAAAAATAAAATGGAGAAGGCTAAAATTTTATTGGTAGACGACGAGCCCGATATAAGAGAGTTTCTTTGCTACAATCTTAAAAAGGAAGGTTTTGAAGTATTATCGGCACAAAATGGGAAAGAAGCAATAAAACTTGTGATTCAAGAAAAACCAGACCTTATAATAATGGATGTAATGATGCCTGAAATGGATGGTATTGAAGCTTGTGAAGAAATAAGAAAAATACCTGAATTTCAGAATATTTTAATTGCTTTTCTTACTGCAAGAGGCGAAGATTATTCGCAAATTGCAGGATTTGAAGCTGGGGGCGATGATTATATTGCTAAACCAATAAAGCCTAAAGTGTTGATTAGTAGAATTAATGCCTTGCTAAAAAGAAGAAAACTGGAAAAGCCAAAGAAGAAAGAAAAGGAAGAAGAAAGAAAAGAAATTGTAATTGATAGAGAAAAATATCTGGTAATTATTAATAATAAAGAACTTAACCTTCCAAAAAAGGAATTCGAACTGCTAGCTATGCTTGAATCTAAACCCGGGAGAGTTTTTACAAGGGAAGAAATTTATGACTTTGTTTGGGGCGATGATGTTGTGGTTGGAGATAGAACAATTGATGTACATATAAGGAAACTTCGCGAAAAAATAGGCGAAAAGCACATTGTTACCATTAAAGGCGTTGGATATAAGTTTGTGAATTAATGTTTTATTTTATAAACGAAACTTACTAAATATTTTTCCCGTTTAATCTTTTATTTGGTATAAATCGTTTTTCACTATTTTTACCTAACTTGCGTAAGTTTTTTTTAAAATTAAATCGCTTAAAGCATGTTGAAACAAAGTTTACAACAAAAAATGTTGCAGAAACTTTCTCCGCAACAAATTCAAATGATTAAGTTGCTGGAAATTCCAACCATGCAACTCGAACAAAGAATTAAAAAGGAAATGGAAGAAAATCCGGCTTTGGAAGAAGGTTCTGAAGAAGAGTATTCGGAGCAAGCTGAGGAAAATACTTCTGATAATGAAAACGATGAATCCGGTGACGAATTTTCTTTGGAAGATTATCTGAATGATGAAGATATTCCTTCTTATAAGTTGGTTACTAAAAATCATTCCGCAGGCGACGAAAGAAAAGATATTCCTTATTCCGGGGGCACTTCATTTCACGAACAACTTGAAACACAATTAGGTCTGAGAATGCTAACCGAAGAAGAAAAAGCTCTTGCTAAATACATTATTGGAAATATTGATGAGGATGGATATTTGCGAAGAGATTTAGAAGCTATTGTAGACGACTTAGCCTTTTCTATGAATATGGCTGTTACCGAAGAAAAACTTTTGTCAATTTTAAGAATAATTCAAGATTTTGATCCGGCCGGAGTTGGTGCAAGAAATTTACAAGAATGCCTAATTCTTCAAATTGAAAAAAGAAATCAAGAAAATGTTTCCGTAAAAAATGCAGAATTAATTCTTAGAAAAAATTTCGATGAGTTTACTAAAAAACATTACGACAAAATAATCAAGAAACTAGGGCTTTCAGACGAAGAAATGAAGGCTGCCGTTGATGAAATTCTTAAACTAAATCCAAAACCGGGGAGCTCTTTTGCCGATTCGGGTAACAAATCTTTTCAGCAAATAATTCCGGATTTTATTCTTGAAAATAATGATGGGATTCTTCAACTTTCCCTTAACGCCAGAAATGTTCCCGACCTTAGGGTTTCTCCAACTTACGCCGATATGATTGAAGGTTATACAAGTCAGAAACAAAAACCTTCCCGTCAGCAAAAAGATGCTATTTCGTTTGTAAAACAAAAACTCGATTCTGCGAAATGGTTTATTGATGCTATAAAACAACGACAAAATACTTTGTTGGTAACAATGAACGCAATTATTGAATTTCAGGAAGAATACTTTCAAGACGGGGACGAAACAAAACTAAGACCTATGATTCTTAAAGATATTGCCGATAAAACCGGTCTGGATATTTCTACTATTTCCAGGGTTGCCAGCTCCAAATATATTCAAACACAATTTGGTATTATTTCTCTTAAGTATTTTTTCTCTGAAGCAATGCAAACCGATTCCGGTGAAGAGGTTTCTACCAGAGAAATAAAATCTATTTTGCAGGAATGTATTGATAATGAGAATAAAAAGAAACCTGTAACCGACGATAAACTAACAGAAATTCTTAAGGAAAAAGGCTATGTTATTGCAAGAAGAACCGTGGCTAAATACCGAGAACAACTGAATATTCCTGTTGCTCGTTTGCGAAAGGAATTGTAAGATGATGGAAATGAAAAAATCTAAAGAGTATTATTTTGCTAAAGCAATTTCCTGGATTTTTCACCCAATGCTTGCTCCAACAATTGGCATTTATATTATCAATACTTATTTTGGAGATCGCCTACATTTAACAGAGGATGGTGAATTATATCTAATTATTATTACAGCTATTTCAACAATTTTGCTTCCCTCTGCTTTTATTCCTATGATGCTACACCAGAAAATTATTACCAGTATTGAAATAAAAACATCAAAAGAAAGGTTAAGTCCTTTGTTTCTTTTTGCCATTTTTTACTTTTTTGCGTGGTATGTATTGTTTAGGTTACAGGCTCCTTTAGTTTATAAAACCTTTATGTTTACCGCCGGAACTTCTGTTCTTATTGGTCTGGGAATTAATTTTTTAACAAAAGTTAGCATGCACATGATTGGAATAGGAGGACTTACAGGATCTGTTTATAGCCTAATGTTATATTCAAATGCTAATTTACAGTTGGTTATTGTTATTCTTATTTTAATAGCCGGTTTTACAGCCTATTCAAGACTCAAACTTAATGCTCATAGCCCTTTGCAAGTATATCTTGGATATGTTGTAGGTGTTTTTGTTGCTATTTGTTTGTTCTATTTTTTCAAGGATTCTCTTTACCTTTAACCTAAAAATAAACAAATGTTATTGAATTATGACAGAAATTAAAACTCTCGTTAGTTCCATAAATAAAATGGCATTCTTAAATAAAAAATCAACTTTTATTATTTTTGCCTGTCTATTTGGTTTTATCTCTTGCAATTCCTCTGATGCTAAAAAAATAGAAAATCAAGTAATTATAAAAGATTCGATTCCTGAGCAAATTCAGAACAAAAAAATTATTGTAGGTGCACAAAGAACTCATATTTATTTTCCAATTCTTAAGAATAAAAATGTTGCTGTTGTTGCAAATCAAACCTCAATGATTGAAAATTGTCATCTAGTAGATAGCCTCTTTGCTTTAGAAATGAAGATAAAAAAAATTTTCTGTCCCGAACATGGTTTTAGAGGTAATGCTGATGCCGGTGAGGTTATTAATAACACAATGGATACAAAAACAGGACTGCCAATTGTTTCGCTTTATGGAAACAATAAAAAACCAAGCAATGATGAATTAAAAAATATTGAAATAATAATTTTCGATTTACAAGACGTTGGAGCTAGATTTTACACTTATATCTCTACAATGCACTATATTATGGAAGCTTGCGCTGAAAATAACGTTAAGCTTATTATACTCGACCGACCTAATCCAAACGGATATTATGTTGATGGTCCTGTTTTGGAACCGGCCCTGAAATCTTTTATTGGAATGCATCCTGTACCTGTTGTACACGGAATGACTGTTGGAGAATATGCCCAAATGATTAACGGAGAAAAATGGCTGAAAAATGAATTGCTTTGTGATTTGCAAGTAATTACTTGCGAAAATTATACTCATAAATTCAATTATTCTCTTCCTGTTAAGCCCTCTCCAAATCTACCAAACGATAGATCTGTTGAACTTTATCCCTCAATTTGCTTCTTCGAAGGCACAAACTTAAGTGTTGGAAGAGGAACCAATATGCAGTTTCAGGTTGTTGGGCATCCTTTACTAAAAAAAGTTGAGGGAATTAATTTTAGCTTTATTCCCAAACCAAATGAAGGAGCAAAAAATCCATTACTCAATGGTGAAGAATGTTTTGGTTTCGATTTTAGAATTAAGGAAGAGCAATTCGATTCTTTACCTAAACTAAACCTGAATTATTTTATTTATGCATATTCAATTTTTCCGGACAAATCTAAATTTTTTCTTAAAAATAATATGTTCGATTTACTTGCCGGCAATAAATCTTTAAAAAAGCAAATTATTGAAGGGAAAAATTACGAAGAAATAAGAAAATCATGGCAACCCGATTTAGAAAAATTTAAGCAAATACGAAAAAAATACCTTCTTTATGAAGATTTCGAACCATAATAAACCGATTTAAAATTATAAAAAACATGAAAAAACTAATAATTGTATTCTTAGCACTTTCTAGCTTTTTGCTCCACAATTGCAGCGAAAACGAAGGTTTGTATTCTAATCCAACCTATTACAACGAATCAACTATTTATTCTGCAAATAACAAAGCAGATTTTAGGGAAATTCTTTGCATTATTAATTTAACAAGTGATGATGGTACGGGAGAAAAATATGTGGTTAGTCCACAGATAAATGAAATCGTTTTTACAGTAAACGACAATCTTTGGGGTAAGTTTAGTACTTCAACTATTGATACTTCTACAGTAAATTATTATATAAGCGGAAATTTAATACTTAGTAATCAGTCAATTAATTATCCGTTGGTTGCAAAATTTATTCCCGAAAACGACACACTTACTCTTGCCGGCGAGTATGCCAATTTGCTTCTGGATTTTAGCGTTATTGAACCGGGAACCTATCTCTGTAGAATAGAATCTCTTAAGTTTACCGATGCAAATTCTGATACAATAAGTGTTTATCCTCATATTACAATACCTTTTGAAGTTGAGGATGGTGCAATTAGTACATATATAGGCACTTTCAATATTCCGGTTAACAATTAAATTCTATTATCATGAAAAAAATACTTATATCAATTTTTATAATCTCCATTTTTGGATTTATCTCTTGCAAAGATTATGAGGCGCAAATAACTGTTGAAAACAAAGTGCATAATGTGCAAATATCAGGAATTAAATATGGAGATTTTTACCTTTCAGGCTATTTAATTCCCGGAGAATCAAGCACTACAACAATTAGGGTTGAGGATAAAAATGATTTTCCAATGGAAAATGTAATTGAATTTTATATGGAAGCCAATGGAAACAAGGTTTTTCTTAAAACCAAAGAAAAATTTAAAATTGATTTGGAGGGTAATATTACTATTACAATTACTGATAGTACAGAAGTTATTAATCCAATGCTATAAATGACATTTTTTCCTCTTTGTTAATTATACTTAAGACAAATGCGACAATTTTGCCGAAATTTGGAAATATGCTATGTTTGGATATAAATTTGCATATTGATTTTTGTAACTAAATTTTTAAGAAAATGAATGGAATTGTAATTTCTCCAGGATATCTGATAATTTTTCTGGTATTTCTGGTACTTAGTCTGATTGTTGGTGGGCAGCTAAAATCTCGTTTCAAAAGATATTCTAAAATAGCTACTGCTAATGGCATGTCGGGAAAAGAAGTTGCTGAAAAAATGCTTCATGACCACGGCATTTACGATGTTAGGGTTGTTTCAGTTGCAGGAACTTTATCGGATCATTATAATCCTCGCAATAAGACGGTAAATTTGAGCAAAGACGTTTATAGCGGCAGAAGTGTTGCTGCGGCTGCTGTGGCTGCTCACGAATGTGGTCACGCTATTCAGCATGCAAATGCTTATTCATGGCTTGAGTTTCGTTCTGCTATGGTGCCTGTTCAGAATATTTCTTCCACTATAATAAATGTAATTTTTATTGGTATGTTTATTTTTGCAGGTGCATTACCGGCATTTATGAACTGGGATACTGCTTTGGCAATAATTATTGCTTGTTATGGAATTTTCACTCTTTTTGCATTTGTAACTCTTCCGGTTGAAATAAATGCCAGCCAAAGAGCTCTTGTATGGATAAAAAATGCAGGTGTAACCGATAGCAGAACGCACTCTCAATCGAAAGATGCTTTACGTTGGGCAGCTTATACTTACGTGGTTGCAGCTCTTTCAGCTCTTGCTACTCTACTCTATTTTATTATGCTATTTATGGGTAGCAGAGATTAAAAAATTATGAAAATAGGATTTGATGCAAAGAGAGCGTTTAATAATAGTAGTGGTTTAGGAAACTATAGTCGGGATGTTATTCGTGCTTTAGCTCAAATTGAGGATTATTCTATTTATTTATTCACTACAAAACTTAACCCTGAGATATTTGATATAAAGTCAAATGAATTTAAGGCAAAAATTGAAGTAATAGAGCCTTCAAGGGCATTAGATAAACTGCTTAAATCTCGTTGGAGATCGGTTTCTGTAAGCAAAGAAATTAATAGTAAGGAACTCGACATTTTTCATGGTTTAAGCAACGAATTACCTGTTAATGTGGGAGAAAAGACAAAAACAGTTGTTACAATTCACGACTTAATTTTTAAACGTTTTCCTAACTGGTATAAGCCAATAGACAGAAAGATTTACGATTTGAAATTTAAAAATGCTTGTATTAAAGCCGATAAAATTATTGCAATATCTGAACAAACTAAGTCGGATATAATAGACTTTTATGATATTTTTCCCGAGAAAATTGAAGTCGTTTATCAAACCTGTAATGATTCTTTCAAGAAGAAAGCCGGAGAGGAAGAATTAATGCAGGTAAGAGCCAAATATAATCTTCCCAAAGAGTTTATACTAAACGTTGGAACTATTGAGTCACGCAAGAATGCATGGGAGATTGTGAAGGCAATTCATCAGAATAAAATATCAATGCCATTGGTTATTGTTGGTCGCTCAACCTATTATGCCGAAAAAATAAAGGCTTACATCAACGAGCATAAATTAGGAGAGCAAATAACACTTTTACACAATGTTACAAATACCGATTTACCTTTGCTTTACCAATCAGCCCTTGTTTGTGTTTATCCATCAACATTCGAAGGATTTGGTTTGCCAATAATTGAGGCATTATATTCGGGAACACCGGTTATTACTTCAAAAGGAGGTTGTTTTAGTGAAGCCGGCGGCCCCGACAGTATTTATGTTGAATCGCAAAATACCGAAGAATTGGCTGATGCAATTATTAAAGTTATTGAGGATAAAAATCTTGGTGAACAAATGAGCGCAAAGGGTTTAGAATATGTTCAAAGGTTTAATAACAAAAACGTTACTAATAATCTTATTAAGGTTTATGAGCAGTTGCTGATAAAAAGGTAGGATGCAGCACATAAATGAAAACATGGATCTAGAAATTACAAAAGCAGTAGAAGTATTAAGGAAAGGAGGAGTAATTCTTTATCCTACCGATACAATTTGGGGAATAGGATGCGACGCTACAAATCCTGAGGCTGTGAAGAAAATATTTTCTATTAAAGGAAGAGAAGTGGGAAAATCTATGTTGATTTTGCTCGACGACAGCCTGAAACTGGGGAAATACATTAGAGAAATTCCTGAAATGGCTATTGAAATCTTTGAATTGAGTACAAGTCCCATTACTATTATTCTTCCAGGGGCTATTAATCTTTGCAGCGATTTACTTGCTGAAGATGGCAGCATAGGTGTTAGAATAACCAATGAAGAATTTTCAAAATCTTTAATCAGGAAATTTAACAAGCCCATTGTTTCAACCTCAGCAAATTTTACAGGAGAAAAATCTCCCGGAAATTTTTCAGAAATATCACAGAAAATTATTGATGCTGTTGATTATACAGTTGATTATGGTCGGGAAGAAACATCCATTGCAAAAGCTTCTTCAATAGTAAAAATCGGCTTGAATTCGGAAATTAAGATTATAAGAAATTAGTTTTCAGAGTATTATATTTCCAATCATAGCCATTGCTTTCAACCGATCGTATTTCAAAAGAATTTTGAAAAAAGTAAGGAGAAAATGAAAAATTATTATCTTTAAACCCAATAATTTGCCAGAATGACTAATAGCACCATAAAAAGGCTGTGACAATGAATAGAATAATTACAATCATTTTCTCAATAGTAATATTTCTTGGTTGTGGAAACCAAAAGCAAGAGGTGAAATCTTCAACTTCACAAAAAGACAATTCGGTTGAAGTTGTTCCATCGAATGAAAATATTGAGCTTTTTGATTCAACATTTTCAAAAAGACTTGTTAGGTTTGAGTCGGACTTATTGGAACAAATAATCATTAAACCTTCTGATTCAATATACTCAAACGGAGTTTTGAAGATAAGGACGGACTTAATGGAACCAATTTTGGATACCATTTATTTATATGATTTGGAAGGAAAAATTTTGGATTATATTGCTTCTGATGGAGAAGAGACAAATGCATTAGTAAAGTCTAAATCTATCTCTATAAGAGCTTATGATCCTGATTATTTCATTATTATTTTTGATTTAGTTTCATTCAATTCAGGAAAATTTCGAGTACTTTTTGGTAATGAGGTTGTTTTAATAAACAAAAAAGAAAATATTACTTTAGTCGAAAGTTGGGAAAATCTCCTGATGAATTCTTTTATTGGCACAAAATCTTCTAACCCTTTAAGGAAGTTACCAAACAATAAATCTGACGCCATCAATCTTGACTATTCGAAAAATGGGTTTGTGTGTCGAAAGATAGAAGGAGATTGGCTATATGTTTCTTGTGATTCAATATGTGAAACTTGTTCAGACAACAAGTATTATGAAGGTTGGGTAAGGTGGAGGATGAATGGGAAATTACTAATTGAATTAGAACATACATGTTAGAAGATAATAAAAACTCATACAGAAGTGGGCTTCAAACCACTTTTTCGTAGCTTTTATTAAAATTTATGCAGCTAACTGCATATATTTATTAAAATTTGTGCAGTTGGACTTGTGTTTTTTATTATATTTGTATATTAAAAATAGTTTTTATGATACAAAGAACAATAAGAAAGCAAATTTTGGATGCTTGTAAACTAAATAAAGTAATTTTAATTTGGGGGGCACGAAGAGTTGGAAAAACGACATTGGTAAAATCAATAATTGAAGACTTACCCGATTCAAAATATTTTAATTGTGAATTGCTCCAAAATAAAGAGGCTTTAGAAACCGGTAATTCCGAATTATTGTTTGCAAGCATTGGCAAATACAAATACATTGTTTTTGATGAGGCTCAAAGTATAAGAAACATCGGGAATATTCTAAAGATTATTCATGATACATTTCCCGAAATTAAGCTTATTGCTACCGGCTCATCATCATTTCATTTAAAGCAAGTTTCCGGAGAGCCGTTGACCGGACGTTCAAGGGAGTTTATTATGTCTCCATTAAGTTTTGAAGAGGCTGTTGGAAATGAGGAATTGATAACTGTAAATGCAAAACTTGATAATATTCTCCGTTTTGGCCTATATCCTGAAGTTTATTCTAATAACGAAGATTTTGCAATAGAAGAACTTGATAATATTTCTTCAAACTACTTATTTAAAGATATTCTGCAATTTGAAAACCTTAAGAAACCGGATTTGCTTTATAATCTAATAAAACTATTAGCATTTCAGATTGGCAGTGAGGTTTCTCTTAACGAATTATCTAATAAACTCGGTGTTCATGTAAATACAATTAAGCGATATATTGAGTTATTGGAATATAATTATGTGATTTTTCGCTTGCCTGCTCTTAGTAATAATCCAAGAAATGAAATTGGAAAAAGTCAAAAAATATATTTCTACGATTGTGGTATCAGAAATTCCTTAATAAGAAATTTTAACCCACTGAACCTTCGAAATGATATTGGACAATTATGGGAAAACTTTGTTGTTTCCGAAAGAATAAAAATGATTCATAATTATAAAAAACATTTGAAAACTTACTTTTGGCGTAATTATCAAAAGAAGGAAATTGACTATGTTGAAGAGCTGAACAGTAATTATGAATTATTTGAATGTAAGTATAGTTATAAAAAGACTATAAATGTTCCTAAAGACTTCCAAAACAATTACAGCAATTTTAAGTTTAATATTATCAGTAGAGAAAACTATTGGAAGTATTTGATGGAATAATTCTTAATTTTAAATTCGGAAGCTTATCACATAATAAATAGTTGCTGTATCGCATTTTGAGCCGGTTGATGCAATATATCCGGTTAATTTGGTTACGGGCTATTGTTCTTTTGTAATAGCCCTGTTATATATATTTGACTCTTCATTGAAAAAAACATTAAAAAATTAATTAGATTTGCTATTATGCCAGATTTACAAAAAAGAATAGATTCGTTTTGCCAACTTGGAAAAAGAATGGAGAATTTTCTCCAACCTGACGATTATTACCTTTGCGAACAGTCGAACCCATGGTTTACCAAAGAAAATGTTGATTATGCACTTAAATCTATTTCAGCTTTGCTGGAAAGAAAAAACTTGGAAAAATGGTTGAGCAAATATCCATTGGCTAAAAAGAATGCTAACCCCCTGAAAATTGGAGTTGTTACAGCCGGGAACCTTCCTCTTGTTGGTTTCCACGATTTTCTTTGTGTTCTAATTTCGGGAAATGCTTTTCATGCCAAATTATCTTCAAAAGACGATTTCTTATTCAAAAAGATAATAAACGCTTTAATAGAAATTAATCCGCTTTGGACCGATTATATTGACCTTTCAGAAAATATGCTCAAAGATAAAGATGCATATATTGCAACAGGAAGCAACAATTCGGCAGGGTATTTCGAGTATTACTTCAGAAATGTTCCAAGTATTATTAGAAGAAATAGAAATTCGGTGGCTGTTCTTACCGGTAATGAAACAGAAAGCGAGTTAATGGGATTGGCAGATGATATGTTTCTCTTTTTTGGATTAGGATGCAGATCGGTTTCAAAAATCTATTTACCCAATGGATATAATTTTGAACCATTGATTAACGCTATTTCAAAGTATTCATACATTCAAAACCATTATAAATATTGTAACAATTACGATTATTATAAGTCAATTTTTTTAGTCAATCGTTTGGAATTTCTCGACACAGAATTTTGTTTGTTAAAGGAAAGCGTGGAACTTGCAAGCCCTGTTTCCGTAGTTTATTATGAATATTACCAACAAATTACTAACTTAGTTGGTAATTTAAACAATCTTTCGGATAAACTTCAATGTGTTGTGGGCAAGGAAGTTGAGGGTTTAAAGACAATAAAACCCGGAAAAGCACAGCAACCCGAAATTGATGATTATGCCGACGGAATTGATACTTTGGCATTTTTAACCGAACTAAAAAGTTAAAATTATGGAACTAAAATTCAGACTTGTTTCTTCCGATTCGGATGAGTTTTTCAGGGATATTGCCATGAAAGAAACTCATACATTTGCAGATTTTCATTTTGCAATACAAGATGCCTGCAACTACGACAAATCACAAATGACTTCCTTCTTTATTGCCGATGAAAACTGGGAAAGAGGCTTTGAAATTCCCTTAATGAAAATGCAGGATGAAGACATTTCCATGGATGAATGTAAATTGGGCGATTTCTTGAAAAAACCAAAAGACCGACTTATTTACGTATTCGATTTTTTTTCAAATAGAGCTTTTTATTTGGAATTGTTTGGTACAACAGAAGAAACTAAAGGGAAAAAGTATCCTTATCTTATCTCCGAAAGAGGCGATGCTCCAAAGCAAATTTGCATAGAAGATGTAAGCATAAACGACATACTAGACGAAGACCTGGATGCCATTTACGGAGAAGAAACCCGTTCCGGCGAAGATCTTGACGATTACAATCTTTTTACCAATATCGACGAAGTTGAAGAAGGAGAAGATTATTAATTATTGCTTAATAATCTTTCCTATTGCTTGTCCTTTTTCTGTTTTTATTGAAATAATATAAACACCGGGCATTACATCCTGAATA
This sequence comes from Bacteroidales bacterium, assembly GCA_016936815.1. Taxonomy (GTDB): domain Bacteria; phylum Bacteroidota; class Bacteroidia; order Bacteroidales; family GWF2-38-335; genus GWF2-38-335. The sequence continues at coordinate 86,336 of JAFGXD010000090.1, read as the reverse complement.
TCCATTTCAACTGAATTCATATTTGAGTTTACTTCTCTAATTAGCTGACCTCCAATGTTAAGAATCCTAACCTTTTCGATTTTATCGGTAGAAACAACATTAAACAAACCATTACTTGGGTTTGGATAAATTGAAACTTGGGTATTAATAATGTTCTGAATATCAACAGAAATACCGTTGTCTTCCAAGTTCGAAACAGATTGCTGGTATGGTCCTCCAACATCTTTAGAACTGCTGGTAGGCGAGCAAGTAAACGGTGTGCTTACTGTTACAAAATACCACAAACCTTCAGTTGATGGTGGATAATTTGCAAATGAATGAAGGGTTTTTGGCAATGAATCTAAAATTTCCCATCCATTTAAATCGGTATGTCGGTGTATGTAATAAGTATAGAAAGTAAATCCTTCGTAGTCGTCCCAAATTAGATTTACTGCGCCGCTAAGACCAACGTTCATTGTTAAGTGAATGGTTTTGTGGTGATTACTTAAGGCGGATTCGTGTCCGCAACTGTCAACTGCCGATATTTTATACCTCCAAGAACGTGAGAAAGGATTTGCTACAGAGTCGGTAAATTCGCTCATGTCATCGTAGGGAACCGATCCAACAAGTAAGTAACTATCAGGAACAGAAGATTCTCTCCAAATATTATAATGAGAAATTCCGGAAGTTTGAACTTTCTCCCAAACAACAAGGTTTGTTCCTGTATTTACATCTACAGTTACAACACAAATTGGCTGAGTTTGAGGAACAATTCCCGGAACAGTTTCTTCAAGCATTGCATAACAAGTTCCATCCTGAACAGTAAGAATATATTCGCCTGGGCTTGCACCAGTTAAATCTTCTGTTGTTGCTCCGTTAGACCAGTCGAAGTCGTAAGTTCCTGAACCTCCGCTTACTGTAACATAAATTGCTCCTTGTCCACTACAAATTGCTGCTTGAACAGAATCTAACACAATAACAGGAGCGCCTTCATTGCTAAGCATTACATTTTTAGTCTTAACACATCCGTTGTTGTCGGTAACTGTTAGAGTAAATGAACCAGCTGTAAGGCCTGTAACTGTAGCCAAAGAGCCTCCCGACGACCAATTGTAGTTATATGGGGGAGTTCCTCCGGAAACGGTTGCAGTTACAGAACCATCGGCCGAACCGCAAGTAGCATTTGTTACAGAAAAGCTAATTGCCAAAGCAGAAGGCTGAGTTAGCACAAAATGCCTTGTTGAAATACAACCCATATCATCAATTACAGAAACATCGTAAGCCCCGGCAGTAAGTCCACTAATATCCTGAGTTTCATCGCCTGTAGTCCATTCGTACAAATATGGAGGAACACCGCCGGTAACAGATAGGTCAATTGAACCACCTGAACCACCGTAACAAATTGCATTTGTAACTACTCCGGATAAGGTTGCAGCGCCAACATTGTTAATATTAAAAAACTCAGTTACCGAACAGCCGTTAAGGGTATCAGCAACAACCACATAATTCATTCCGGCGGGAAGACTGTCGGCATCGTAGCCAAGTTCACCATTAGACCAGTTAATTACAATATTTGAAGAACCTCCCGTAATATCTACCTCAGCTGCACCATTCGATAATCCACAAGCAGCATCCTGAGTTACAGAAACATCAACAGTAAATCCGGAAGTTTCCTGAATTTGTATATCTGAAGTACTCATAATACAACCGGCATAATCTTGAACATAAATGCTATAAAATCCAGGACATAGGTTCACAAAATTTCCTGACGACTGCCAATTGAACATATCTTGCGAATAAATGTAAGGCTCAACTCCTCCTTCAGCGATTACCTGAAAAGATCCGTCGCATAAACCTGAACATCCGGAATTTGTTTGAGAAACAGTGTAAATTATTAAAGGTTCTGAAGGTTGGTGAACTTCAATAGTATTTAAATAACTGCATGAATTTGCATCTGTTACAGTTAAATTATATTCGCCGGCAACCAAATCATAAATCCATTGCTCACTAGAAGAAAAGCCTCCGCTTGTTGCCCATTCAACAGAATAACCGGTTGTGCCGCCGCTTATACTTAACTCAATACTACCGTTATAACCATCAAAGCAGGAAACATCGTTAACAACTTCTTCAACAACAAGAGCTTCAGGTTCATAAATATAAATTTCATCGCTTGTTTCTGAACATCCGTTATTATCGGTTATCTCAACAAAATATGAGTTACCACAAAGTCCATTTATAATATTTGAAGTTTGTTGTCCGTATCCAACATCATAATTGTATGGAGAATTACCTCCCGAAACCTCTACTTGAATAACACCATCGCAAACCCCTGCACATGAAACATCGGAAACGCTAATATCATTAAAAACAATAGGCGCAGGTTCGTTTACCTCGTAAAAATCTGTAAACTGACAATTATTTTGATCTGTTATGGAAAGAGAGTACAAATCGGCGCAAAGGTCGTAAATATCTTCCGATTCGCTATCAAAATCCATTGCCGACCATAAATAGCTTAGAGTTCCGGTTCCTCCGGTAACAGTTAATTCAATAGATCCGTTACAATCGCCGGCACAAAGAGCATCAGTTTTTATTTCAACAACACTAATTGCATCGGGTTCTGCAATTGAAGCAGAGTTTGAAGCTGAACAGTTATTAGCATCGGTAACAGTAATATTATAAAGTCCGGCACCTAAATTTGTTTGTTCTGATGCTCCCGGAATAATTCCGCTTCCATCGGGAGTACTCCAATCGTAACTAGTTATAACCGAGCCTCCTGAAATAGTCAAGAGAATTTGTCCGTCTTCAAGTCCATTACAACTAATGTTAGTTGGACTAGCCGAAACGATTAATTCATCCGGTCCATTTATTGTAATAGGATAACTACCTGTGCAACTATTTGCATCCATTACAGTTACATTGTAGTTTCCTGCACATAAATCTTCAATAAGGTTACTTGACTGATAACCAAAACCGGCATTATATTGATAGGGCAAGGTACCACCGGCAAAATCAATGGTTGCATATCCATTGCAAAGACCATAACATGTTGCATCATTGGTCCAAACATTATTAATAACCAATTCTGTTGGTTCCCCGACATATACATTTCCGGAAACCTCTTCACAACCATTATTATCTGTAACGGTAACATAATAATCGCCCGATGAAAGATTGCTAAAAACACCTGAGGATTGTTGTGTGCCCGTAACATTATACCAAAGAATTCCGGTGCCACCTGAAGCGATTATTGTAATTGTTCCGTTATTTTCACCAAAACACAAGGCATCTGTTGGAGTAATTGTATTTATGGAAAGCGCTATAGGTTGAATTAATTCATAAGCAGCGGAGTTAGAACAACCATTGTTATCTGTTACAACTATTGAGTAATTTCCTGCGCATAAAGAAGTAGCTTCGGCAGTAGTTTGAGTACCTGTTGCTACATCCCATTCATAAGAATATGGAGTAGAACCGCCTGTTACAGTTGCAATTAGAGAACCATTGCAATTTCCATTACACAAAATATTATCACCAACGGTAATATTAATAGACGGAGAACTCCAAATAAGCTGAACATTATTTGAATAAATAAAGCCTGCACCATTAGATACTTCACAGTAATAAGAACCTGCGTCTGTAATTTCTGCCATCATTTTTTCGTAAATACTAGAATTTGCACCACTAATGGGAGAGCTGTTAAAATACCATTGATAAGTTAGGTTTTCTCCAAAAGCATTACATTCAAACATAAAAGACTGGTTGCTGCATGCCGTATCGTTAACAGGATGTTTCGAAATAAAGAAATCGGCATTTGCCAAAGCCTCTATATCAGTAGCGTCAAGCACACAATCGTAAATTTTAACATCATCTATTATGCCATCAAAATAACCTAACCCGGATTCAAGCTGTCCTATAAAAGCTGTTCCGGAAAAATCGTAAGTTCCCATTTCCATATTCATTCCAAGCGGTTGACCATTTACATAAACAAGCATATCTCCCATTGTTGGATCATAGGAAGCTGCAACGTGATACCAATTGTTTGGATAATAAGTTTCAAAAGCTTCAGCATAATTATAAACTGATGTATTTCCTACTTGAAGTTTAAAATATGGGCTTATTTCATCACCGGTTGTCAATCTTATTCCATAAGAAGATTCGTCCATAAAGCTAACAATTCCTGATTCCTTAACTGAATTGGGTTTTACCCAAGCAGCAAATGTTACACCCGTAGAAAAGTCGAATCCTGTTGAAGGTATTGAAATTTTTGAACTTGAACCGTTGAAAAGATATGCTCTATCGGAGACTCCAAAACGATTTGCAGTAGAAGTAAGAGCAGTACCTAATCCATCATGGGAATTTCCTGTTACATCGTTAGTATTGTTTTCCAGTAAGTAATCTGCTTCCAAACAAGCTACTAAGGAATAATTTCCTTCGTTGTAAAGTTGCTGAACATCGGTAGGCATTAATTCACAAGAAAAAACCCTAACATCGTCTATGTAGCCATTAAAATTTCCCGTAAAACTTGTGGTTGCTCCAATTACAAACCCCGACAAATCGGGTGACATAATTGAAGATCCATAATCCTGAATATACTCTCCATCTATATAAAGTATTGTATTTCCGGTTCCTGCAACAACGGTAAACATGTGCCATTGGTCATCGTCGGGGTAATTATGGCCTGTATCTCCCCATCCTTCTCCAATAATAATTGTACCTGTGGCAGATTTCTCTATGCTAAACATGCTTCCCATACTTTTGTCCTGATTAATCATTGTAAATGCGCCTGATTGTGACGAAAGGTGCTTTGCCCAAAGATTTACTGCAAAAGGAGTAGCTGTAGGAATAACAATATTATTTGTATGCATATAGCTTCCTGAAGCGCTAAAATAATAAGCGCTTGCAGATTCATTAAAACGATCGGCACTAATTGAAACTCCGGAAAAACCCGATATATCCCAATTATATTCACTAACATCATCCATATCTCCTGAAAATGGGTAATAAGCTCTTAAGCAGTGGTTTTCATTATACAGGGCATCGATTTCGGCATTTGTAAGAGCAGCAGAATAAACCCTTACATCGTCAATGGAACCATCGAAATACTCGGTAAAAGAGTCAAATTTTCTTCCTATCCTAAAAACATTTCCATCCGGATTTGCTATTGTACTTCCTTTAGATTCCTGAAACACACCATCCAAATACAAAGAAACATCCGTACCGGTTTTAACAATAGTAATCATGTGCCACATTGGGTCTTCTGCAAAATAAAACCCTGTAGCCCAAGAGCTGCCTACTGATAATTGTCCTGAATTTGTAGGATCTATGCTTATTGAGAAATTATTTCCCGTATTTTTGTTTTGTGAAATAATGGTGTAGGGTGCTGTTTGCATGCTGTTATGCTGAATCCAAACATTAACTGTATAATCGCCTGTAGCAGGAATAACATTATTTGGAGTTTCAAAATAAGCAGCCGTTCCATTAAAATAATAAGATTCACCTACATTAGCAAATCTATCGGTCATTGGTGATATGACTCCGTTGGGAGAAAGTAGGAAACTATTCGGTCCCAAATCCATATAATGGTTTAATGGATAATAAGCTCTTAAATTAGCTGTTGGAGCCTGAGAATAAAGCATTAACGATAGAGTTGTAAATGCCAGAAAGAACAATTTTTTCATAGGACAAAGTTTAAACCGTAAAATAATTTTGGAGAAACTAAAATAGACATTTTTATTTACACACAAAAGTTTAGTTCATCAATTAATGGTTATATTGACTAAAAATTGATAAATAGTATTTTTTCTGCTGTAAAATGCAATAAAGTAATGGCAACAAACTATATAATTACTAATCAAAAAAATTGTAAAATCTAATTGACAATGAGGGTCTTCCCGTTAAACGACTGGTCAACTTCCCCTAAACTTCTTGCATTTTCTTTCGAAGAATCTTGTCGGTAAGCTGAAATAGGCAAATAAACTTTTAATGAAGTTTAGTTCCAATAAGATGAATGAATTCTTGTCTTGTAGGTTCTGAAAGAAAAACCCCGGTAAAAGCCGAAGTAGTAGTAACCGAATTTTGTTTTTGCACCCCTCTCATTTGCATGCACATATGTTGAGCTTCAATAACTACAGCTACTCCAAGAGGATTAAGAGTTTTTTGCAAGCAATCCCTAATTTGAGTTGTTAGTCTTTCCTGAACCTGTAATCTTCTGGAAAAAGCTTCAACAACTCTGGCAATTTTACTTAAGCCTGTAATAAAACCATCGGGAATATAGGCAACATGAGCTTTTCCAAAAAAGGGAATCATGTGGTGCTCGCAAAGTGAATATATTTCAATATCTTTAACAATAACCATTTGCTGATACTCCTCAACAAACATTGCCGATTTTACAATTTCTTCAGGATTAAGCGAATACCCGTGAGTTAAGAATTGCATTGCTTTGGCAACTCGCATTGGTGTATCCAATAGACCTTCTCTATTTGGGTCTTCTCCCAAAGCTTGAAGTACATCAAAATAACTTTTTTTCAAAGATTCAGTTGCTTCTGTATTGTAAGATTCAATTTTTCTGTAGCTGCCTTCTTCAGAGGTGCTTATGCCATTATTCACAACCTCTATGTTATTGTTTTTGCTCATCATATAAAAGTTTGAAGCACAAAAGTAAAAAAAAAGAAACAAACTCGTGTTTGTTTCTCATATAATTTGGGTGGAAGATGGGATTTGAACCCACGACCCCTGGAACCACAATCCAGTGCTCTAACCCCTGAGCTACATCCACCATTTTAATTGGGTTGCAAATATAAAAAATAAATTTCGTATATTGCAAGTAGTTTATTAAATAATACAAGTACTGGGCTCATTTTATTATAAATGAAAATTATTTCCGAAAATATAATTATTTTACTTCTTGTGTTAAGTTTTTCCGCTTGCAATTTTAGTGATGAAGATGAAAATGAGATTAGAAAATTTTCTAATCTTTCAGAAATAAAAGAAAGAGGTAAATTAGTTGCTGTAACTGACAATAATTCAACAAGTTATTTTATTTACAGAGGAACGCCATTAGGATTTCAATACGAATTGTTAAAAGAATATTCTGACTATATGGGGCTTGACCTTGAAATAGTTATTAGCAATAATATTGAAGAAAAAATTAACTTGATAAAAAATGGTAAAGTTGATGTGCTTGCAGTAAACCTTTCGATAACAAAAACCAGAAAAGTATTTATTGATTTTACTATTCCCTTAGGAAGTACAAGACCGGTTTTAGTTCAAAGAAAACCTGAAAACTATAAAAATCTCTCAAAAAGCAAGATGGATGAGAAATTAATCCGAGACATTAAAAAGCTCAATGGGAAAACAGTATTTGTTCAGGAACACTCATCCTTTGTTCCTTTGTTAAAGAGAATCGAAAAAGAACACAAAATTGTTATCAATTCATTTGACGCTGTTAGTCTTGGAATTGAAGAATTAGTTCTAATGGTTTCTGAGGGAAAAATTGATTATACTGTGTGCGACGAAGATGTGGCAAGAATTAATGCTACTTATCTTCAAAATATTGATATTGAAACCGGATTGGGAGATGAGGTAAACTTTGCCTGGGCAGTTGCTAAGGGTAACGATTCTTTGAGAATTAGCATAAATAATTGGCTCAATGATTTTAAAAAAACTAAAAGATTTGAAAGTATCTATTATAGATATTTTAATAATCCTAAGTACAAAAATATGATAAATAGTGATTATTATTCACTTATTGGGGGTAAAATTTCTCAATACGATGAAATAATAAAGGAATTAAGTAAAGAAACTTATTGGGATTGGAGACTTATTTCATCCTTAATATATCATGAATCTAATTTCGATAATTCCGTTAGATCGTGGGCCGGCGCCGCAGGGTTAATGCAGCTTATGCCTCAAACAGCAGCAACTTACGGTATTGATATTGAATCAGGACCTACTGCAAATATTGCTGCCGGCATAAAGGTAATAAACTCACTTGACAATATTTTTAAAGAAGAAATAACAGATACTCTGGAAAGAATTAAATTTATACTTGCCTCTTATAATATTGGCCCCGGCCATGTAATTGATGCTCGCAATCTTGCAAAAAAATACGGTAAAAATCCAAATATTTGGGAAAATAATGTAGACACATTCTTATTGCTGAAATCTAACCCCGAATATTATCGTGACTCTGTTGTTAAGAATGGTTATTGCAGGGGGAACGAAACCGTAAATTTTGTAAAAAGGGTTCTAGAGGTTTTTGGGCATTATAAAAACCTCATTGATTTATAGAGTTTACCAATTCACAAAATTCGCTTAAAATCATTGCTGTAGCTCCCCAAACATGGTGGTTGCCAATTTCAAAATAAGGAGCATCAATTGTTCTGTCTTCAATTTTAATGGTCTCGGTTTTTCTTGTTTTATGATTTGTTAAATGTTGAATTCCGACTTCAATAATTTCTTTTACCTCAAATTCGGATGGAATAAAAACCGGCTTTTCTTTATAAAAACCTACCACTGGCTGAACCATATTGTTGCTTACAGGAATAAATAGAGGACTTAATAAACCTAAAACTTCTACATTCTCGGATTTAATTCCTATTTCCTCAAAGGTTTCTCTTATTGCAGTTTCTACCAAATTTTTATCGGTTGGCTCTTGTTTACCTCCGGGAAAAGAAACCTGATTGCTATGAGGGCCTATATATTCGTGACGCTTTGTTAATACAACTTTCCATTCTTTATCAAAAAACAAGAGTATTAGAACTGCTGAGTTTCTAAGCGGTGGTTTACTTTTATTCAATAACGCTTCTATGTTTCTAATTGAAGGAGCCATTTTTTGCTGTGCAGAAATACCCGGCAATTTACCCTTAATAGCCAGTTTAATTTCAGAAATAAAACACATAAGATTCTTGCAGAAGTTTTTATTCGCAACACTCGTCCGGAAAAGTTCTCATAAACTCTTCGGCCTTCTCAACCATTTTTCTGGAGCCTGTGAAAAGTGGAACCCTTTGGTGCAAAGATGTTGGTTGTATCTCCAAAATTCTTGTCCCATTACCATCGGTTGCCAGTCCTCCGGCTTGTTCGGCCAAAAATGCCACAGGATTACATTCGTATAAAAGTCGCAGTTTTCCGTTTGGATTTCCATTGGTTCGAGGATAAATAAAAATCCCACCCTTAAGTAAATTTCTGTGAAAATCTGCAACCAAAGAGCCAATATATCTTGAAGAATAAGGCCTGTTTGTATCGGGATCGTGTTCCTGACAGTACTTAATATATTTTTTTACACCCATTGGAAATTTAATGTAATTGCCTTCATTTATTGAATATAGCTTTCCATTTTCCGGTGTTTTCATAAATTTATTTGAAAGACAAAATTCGCCAATAGAAGGATCTAATGTAAAACCTGTGGTTCCTAAGCCTGTTGTATATACCATCATTGTAGAAGAGCCGTATATAATGTAACCTGCTGCCGCTTGCTTTGTTCCCTCTTGCATAAAATCAGAAATATCGGCTTTTAAACCTACAGGAGTTATTCTTCTGTAAATTGAAAAAATTGTTCCAACCGAAACGTTTACATCAATGTTTGAAGATCCATCAAGCGGATCGAAACAAACCACATATTTTCCATCTAAAGATAATTCATCATCGAAAATTACTATCTCATCATCTTCCTCAGAAGCAATTCCGCAAACAATTCCGCTAGATTTCATAGCGGCTATAAATTGCTCGTTGGCAAAAACATCCAGTTTCTGCTGACCCTCGCCCTGTATGTTGGTAGAACCCGCTGCACCAAGAATGTCTACTAAGCCCGCCTTGTTTACTTCTCGGTGAACAATTTTTGCTGCAATTCCAATATGACTTAATAATCTGGATAACTCGCCTTTGGCATAAGGAAATGCCGATTGCTCCTGAATAATTACTTCATTTAACGTAATAGGTTGATATTTTGTAGGCATCTTAAAAAAATAATGGTTTTTATGGTGGTTAAAGGTAAGAATTTTTTATTGTTCGGTTTGCTTAATTATCTTTGAATTAATTTTTTTTTGATTTTGTTTAAAAATATTTTTTATGAATAAAACAAAAAACACTGATATACAAAGCCTTAAGATATACAAGTTTGGTGGTGCTTCTGTTAAGAATGCCGATGCTGTTAGAAATATTGCTAAAATTATTGCCAATCCTTCATCGCCAATGATAATTGTTGTTTCTGCAATGGGTAAAACAACAAATGCTTTAGAAAAAGTTGTTGATTCTTTTTTCAATGGAAAGCAAAACATTTCTGCTCTAATTTCAGAAGTTGAGAACTATCATCTTGAAATTATTCATCAGTTATTTAATGAGCCCTCTCATAAAATTTTTAAAGAAATTGATTTGTTTTTCTATGAACTTAGAGAATATTGCTCGAAAACACCCTCACTTAATTACGATTTCGAATACGACCAAATTGTTTCTTACGGAGAAATAATTTCAACCAAAATAATTGACGCTTTCATTAATGATAATGGAATAAAGTCTGTTTGGATTGACATTAGATCCTGCCTAAAAACCACAAACCATTACCGCGATGCAAATGTTTTAATGGAAATTAGTAAGCCAATTGTTATTGAAAAATTCAACTATAAAAAACATCCTGTAATTTTTACACAGGGATTTATTGGGTCCACTACAGAAAACATAACAACAACACTTGGCCGTGAAGGTTCCGATTTTACAGGAGCAATTTTGGCAAATATCCTTAATGCTCAATCGCTTACAATTTGGAAAGACGTGCCCGGAATCCTAAATGCAGACCCAAAATGGTTCGATAATACAGAAAAACTTAATCATATTTCATATCTTGAGGCAATTGAACTTGCCTATTACGGAGCAACAATTATTCATCCAAAAACTATAAAACCACTTCAAAATAAAAATATCCCATTGTTTGTAAAATCATTCATTAATCCCAATGATTTTGGTTCAGTTATTAACGATAATATCGATGAAGACAGCAGAACCCCATCTTTTATTTTTAAAATGAATCAGGTTCTTATTTCAATTAGGCCTCGAGATTTTTCTTTTATTATGGAAGAAGCTCTAAGTGAAATTTTTGGTTTTTTTGCAGAGTATAGATTAAAGATTAATATGATGCAAAACTCGGCATTAAGTTTTTCTGTATCAGTAGATTATGAGGAAAGAAAAATTCAAGAGGTAATTAATAGATTGAAAGAAAAATATAGAATTCTTTATAATACTGGTTTAGAATTAGTAACAATTAGGCATTATAATCAAAAGACTATCGACCGTGTTACAATAAACAAGGAAATACTTGTTGAACAAAAGAGCAGAACAACTGCCAGATTTATTATGAAAGACTTATCTTTGATAAAATAAAATTTGTTGAAATGAATTTATTATTAAATAATATTGTAAGAGCTATTGCTGTATTAAGTATTTTACTTTTTGTGTTTTCTTCATGCGGAACAAAAGAAAAGAAAAAGTCCGGTTTTTCTATAAAAGGAAACCTTGAACATGGTGTGCATCAAAAAATTTATCTTGCTGAAATTACTTCAAATGAACTGTTGGTTAAAGATTCAGCAAAAATTGATGACGATGGAAATTTCCGTTTCTACGGTGTTCTTTCAGAGCCCTCTGTAATGCTTTTATACCGTAGTATAGACGACCCCGTTAAACTAATTATTGACACAGCAGACCAAATAATTGTAAATGGAAATTTATCTAATCTGGCCGGAACCGCAAAAGTTTCCGGAACAGGTGAATCAGTAAATCTGGCAAAAATGCAGTCTCATTTATATAATAATCTTCTTCTTTTAGATTCGCTTAATTTTATTTATAAAACATCTCAGTCTCTTAACAATTTCGATACAGTTTTAATAGAATTGGAGAGACTTTCCGACAGTATTTTACATGATGAAAAAACATATCTCATTAATTTTATTGATGAAAACCCCGGAGAATTAAGCTCTTATGTAGCTCTTACACAGCAAGTAGGTCCTCAAAACTTTATTTTTAACCCTGTTGAAGATTTGGAAATTTTTAAAAAGGTTGAAAATGGTCTTGTAAAAAAGCTTCCCAATTCTAAAATAACTCTGGGATTAAGCGAATTTATTGCTGAAATGGAGGAATTAGAGAATTCTAAAACCAATGAAGATATTGAATTAAAACCTGGAATGTATGCTCCCGAAATTACTTTAAAAACAGAATTAGATGAGCTCGTTTCTCTTTCTTCTACAAAAGGAAAATATGTGCTACTGGTCTTTTGGGCAACTTGGTGCAAACCATGTAGAATGGAAAACCCCGTTTTTGTTCGTTTACATAACAAATATAAAGCTTCAAAAAAAGGTTTCGAAATCTATCATGTGTCTCTCGACCGCCCATCAGATAAAAGTAATTGGAGTAGATTAATAAAAGCGGATAATATGATTGAGTGGATTCATGTAATTGACGAAAAGCAAATTTGTGCCTCTAAGTATGCTATTGAAAATATTCCTCTTAATTATCTTCTTGACCAAAACGGAATGATTATAGCAAAGAATTTAAGAGGCTACGAATTAGAAAACAAACTTAAAGAATTGTTTAAATACTAGTTTTGCAAATAACTGTTTAATACTATTTGCTTCGCTGAACGCCTGCGATGATAAAAAGCAATTTATTTTTAACTCCTTTTTACTTATCTTTACCGATTATCTTTTTAAAACAAATTTTTCAATGACTGTTAGAATTGTAAATCATTCGAAACATCCGCTTCCCGAGTATGCTACCGGGCTTTCGGCAGGTATGGATATACGCGCAAACCTTAACGAACCTGTTGTTCTTAAACCTTTGCAAAGAGCATTAATTCCTTCGGGACTTTTTATTGAACTTCCTAAAGGATTTGAAGCGCAAATACGTCCAAGAAGCGGACTGGCACTAAAAAAAGGAATTACGGTTTTAAATACTCCCGGAACTATAGATGCCGATTACCGAGGCGAAATTGGCATTATTCTTGTCAACCTTTCAAACGAAGATTTTGTGGTTAACGATGGCGAAAGAGTTTGCCAAATGATTATTGCCAAACACGAAACTATTAGCTGGCAACAGGTTGAAACCCTTGAAGAAACCGAAAGAGGTGCGGGAGGCTTTGGACATACAGGACAAAAATAATTTTTCAAAAATAATAAATTATGAAGATAATTATTCCAATGGCAGGAATGGGAAAACGTATGAGACCACATACTCTTACTATTCCTAAACCGCTTATTCCCATCGCCGGAAAACCTATTGTTCAGCGTCTTGTTGAAGAATTGGCGCTGGTAGCAGGAGAAAAAATTACTGAAATTGGTTTTATTGTTGGCGATTTTGGAAACGATGTTGAAGACTCTCTTTGCAATATTGCCAAATCGCTTGGAGCAAATCCCAAAATTTATTACCAACACGAGGCTTTGGGTACAGGACATGCTATTTTATGTGCTGAAGAATCTCTTAACGGCCCGGTAATTGTGGCTTTTGCAGACACTCTTTTTAAGGCCGATTTTAAACTGGATGTTAACTCCGACGCCAGCATTTGGGTGCAAAAAGTGGAAGACCCTTCAGCTTTTGGCGTGGTAAAACTCGATAAGGATGGCTTTATTTCCGATTTTATTGAAAAGCCAAAAACTTTTGTTTCCGATTTGGCCATTATTGGAATTTATTATTTCAAACAGGGAGAGGTTTTAAAGGAAGAGCTTAGGTATTTAATTGATAATAAGGTAATAGTTAACGGCGAATACCAACTTACCGACGCTCTGGAAAACATGAAAAACAAAAGCATTAAATTTAAAACAGGGCAGGTTAAGGAATGGTTAGATTGTGGAAATAAAAATGCCACCGTTTATACCAATCAAAGAATTCTGGAATATCATAAAGACGAAGAACTAATTTCTCCTTCGGCAAAAATTGTAAATTCAATTGTTGTTAAACCTTGCTATATAGGCGATAATGCCATTATTGAGAATTCTATAATTGGACCTTACGTTTCCGTGGGAAGAAATACAAGCGTGAGCAGCTCAATTATTCGTAACAGCATTATTCAAAGAAATTCGAAAATAAAAAGTCTTAACGTTGAAAACTCAATGATTGGTAATTACGTTGACATTAAAGGAGATACAACAGAAATTAATATTGGAGATTATGCATCTATTTCAAAATAGAACCATATTATTAGTTTTTTCTCTCTCTTTGCTTTTTTCAGCCCAAGCTCAAAAAAAAAAGGAAGTTGTTGGTCAGGCCAAAATGGAGTACTACCGCAATTTTTACGAAGGCAACAAGCAAAAAATGTTGGGAAATTTTAGCGAAGCGGCCTTGTTTTTTACCCGTTGTACTCAAATTGATCCCGGCAGTTCGGCGGCTTTTTATGAATTGGCAAGATCGTTTAACAATCAAGGAAACTATATGGGAGCTTTGGTGCATGCCAAAAATGCTGTTGAAATAGATAATTCTAATAAATGGTATTTGCTTTTGCTGGCAACCCTTTACGAGCAAAACAACCTTCCCGATGAGGCTATAAAAGTTTACAAAAACCTTACAAAACTTTTTCCCGAAGATCCCGATTATCACCTTCAACTTGGTATAATGCTTACCCGACAAGGCAAAACAAAGGAGGCAATAAATTCTTACAATAACGCCGAGGCAATTGTTGGTGTTAATGAGCAAATTTCTTTAGAGAAAGAAAGGGTGTACTTAATTAGCGGAAACAAACAAAAAGCAATTGAGGAAATTATTAAACTTAAAAATGCATTTCCTTTTGAATATCGTTATCATGGAATACTTGCCGAATCGTATTTAGATAATAATCAGCCCGATAAAGCTTTTCAAATTTATCAGGGTATTCTGGAAAAAGATCCTGAGAATGGTCTTGCCAATCTTTCTTTAGCTGAATTTTACAATAATGCCGGAAAGCCCGATTTAAGTTTTCAGCACCTAAAAAAAGCCTTTGGTTCTTACGATGTTGACACCGACCTAAAAATTAAAATGCTTGCAAGATTTGTCCCCTATGCCGATAAATCTTCCCAGGTTAAAGAACAGGCTAGAGAAATGTTAGATATACTTCTCGAAAAACATCCCGACGATATTAAAGTTCATACTCTGGAAGCAGATTTTCTCTCTATTACAGGGAATTATGAAGCCGCAAGAGATAAATACGAGTTGGTTGTAAAAACCGAAAAAGACAAGTATATAATTTGGGAACAGTTGCTACTTATTGAAAATGAGCTTAAAGCTTATGAAAAAATGCTTCCCGAAGCTGCAGAAGCTCTGGAATATTTCCCCAATCTTCCTCAGTTTTATTTATTTTATGGTTTGGCAGCAGTAAAAACCGGAGATAATAAAAAAGCTATTGAAAAACTTACGGAAGGAATGGATTTTTTAGTAGATAATAAGAATATGGAAATACAGTTTCTTTCGTTTCTTGCCGAAGCTTACAGCAATAACGGTGAAACTTCTGAAGCTGATATTACCTACCAAAAAGCTTTGGGTTTAATGCCAAACGACGATATTTTGTTGTTCGATTATGCCAAATTCTTGTTAAAAAACAACTTGCAATTTGCAAAAGCAAAGGAAATAATTGAAAAAGCTATTAAATTTGCACCCGAAGAAAATGCCGAAATTTTCGAAGTTTATGGCGATATTTTATTCAAGTTAAACGATAAAACCGCTGCCATAGCACAATGGCAAAAAGCAAAAGATTTGGGAATCAATACCAAGGAATTAATAAACAAAATTGAAGAAGCAAACAAACCGGAATAAATTAATGAACAAAACTTTTCAAATAATTATTATATCAATTGCATTAGTACTTGCTTGTTTTGGATTAGTATCATGTAAGACAAAAAAGACCGCCTCTGTTGAGGAAAACCACGACAAAAACAAAAAGCTTAAATCCCTTTCGGTGAAAAAAATTCATCAGGAATTGGAAGAAAAGTATCTGAATTTCAATACGTTTTCGTCTAAATTAAATATTGAATTCGATAATGGTGAAAAAAGTCAATCTGTTAAAGCAAATATAAGAATTAGTAAAGATTCAACAATTTGGGTTTCAATTATTCCCGCATTAGGAATTGAAATGGCCAGAGTATCGTTAACACAAGATTCCGTTAAGTTTCTGAACAAACTAAGTTCTCAATATTTTGTGGGCGATTATGAATATCTTTCAAACATGTTTCATTTGGAGTTAGATTACAATTTGGTGCAGGATTTAATTATGAATGAGCTTTTTATGTATCCAATGCCCGACGATTCCATAAAACTTAGACAACATTTTAATGCCGATAACGATTCTGTTTATTACTACCTGAATTCGGTTAAGGAAAAGAAAGTTAAAAGGCTTCAGAAGAAAAATAAAACAGAAGGTCTAATTGACCAAACAGTTATTATTAATCCGGATTTCTTTAAAATTGAGGAGGTACAAATTAATGATTTCGATTTAGATTTGGCATTCAATATTAAATATTCAGGTTTTAATCAGAACGATACAACTAAGTGTTTTCCAACAAAATCTGATATTGAAATAAAATTTGAAGAAAAAAACGTAAAAATCTCGTTAGAATATAGTAAAATTACACTCGATAAATCTTTGAAATTTATTTTTTCTATACCGGAAAAGTTTCAAAGAATAAACAAAGAAGATGAATAAGAGCTTTTTGCCAAAAATAATTTTTCTTTTTGTATGGATTTTTTTCATGCAGCTTAATAGCTTTTCCCAAAGCAAATCAGATTTAGATAAGTTGAAAAACAAAAAGGCAAACAACGAAAAAGAGATAAAAAACATTCAAAAGTTTCTTCAGGAAGCACAAAAGACAAAGGCTATTTCGGAAAATAAACTTCAACTTATTAACAAGAATATTGAGCTAAGAAAAGACCAAATAAGCATTATTGGCTCCGAAATTGAAATTTTAGATGAGAAAATAACTGAAAACAATGAAGTTATTGCCTCTATGGGAAAAGATTTGGAGAATTTAAAGGAAGAATATTCCAGAATGGTGGTTTATGCCTATAACAATCGCGATCCATATTTGCAACTTATGTATGTTCTTTCTTCCGACGATTTTAATCAGGCTTACAAGAGAATAGAGTTTGTTAAGGAGTACTCGGAATACAGAAAAAATCAAATTAGTATTATTAAGTCGGTTCAAACAACAATTAACGAAAAGATTGTTAAACTTGAAGAGATTAAGACTCAGAAGCAAAATCTAATTTCAGAGAAAAATAATGAAGCTAAAAAGCTTTCAAGCGAAAAACAACTACAAGCCGGTGAAATAACAAAGCTACAGGCTAAAGAGCAAGATTTAAAGAAAAAACTTGCCGAAAAACGAAAGGAAATACAAAGAATAGATCAGGAAATTAGAAAGGCTATTGAAAGAATTCAAAAGCAAACAGCCTCTAAAGGAATACAGCTTTCGCCTGCCGAACAGATTGTTTCCGACCAGTTTGGCGGTAATAAAGGAGGATTGCCGTGGCCAACAACATCGGGAGTAATTAGCTTGGGTTTTGGCCCATACAAACACCCAACCGGTGTATCGTTAGAGAATTCAGGAATTGATATTACAACCCAAAAAGGAGCTAGTGTGAGCTGTGTTTTCGAAGGAAAAGTGGTGCAAATAATTAATCTTCCTTCGGGAACTAAAGCGGTTTTAATGCAGCATGGACTGTATTTTACTCTTTATTCTAACCTTAAGGAAGTTTATGTGGTAACCGGCGATCAGCTAAAAAGAAAAGATGTGCTTGGAATAGTTTACACCGACCCCGACGATAACTCTACAGTTGTACATTTTGAAATTTGGAAAGAGTTTACCAAAATGAATCCTGTTTTGTGGTTGGCTAAATAGTTTTGTTAATTATTTCCTACAAATCATAAAAATCTCTTAAACTCTAAATGCTTATCCCTTGTGTTTTATTTAAAAATCATGTAGGTTTGTAGAAACGAATTTATTAAATTCTTATGAAAATTGAATTAAACAATATTGTTAAAAGAACTCCCGAAATGGTGTTTAGTAAATTAGACGGAGAGGTTGTTATGATGTCGGTTGAAAATGGTGAATATTACGGACTTAACGAAATAGGTTCTGCCATTTGGGAAAGAATTTCAGATGAAATAAAAGTAGATGATCTTGTTGTTCAATTAATGGAAGAATATGATGTTGAAAGAGCCGAATGTGAAGCAGATACAATTGAATTTCTAGAAGAAATGGCAGAAAAAAAACTCGTTGTGGTTTTCTAATATGCAAAAAGATAAGAAGAATATTATTTGGCTTGCCTCTTACCCAAAATCGGGAAACACCTGGTTTAGAGTCTTTTTATCTAATTTACTTTTAGATTCTAAAGAGCCGGTTTCCATAAATCAACTTGAAAAAACTCCTATAGCAAGTGCCAGAAATATTTTCGATGAAATAACCGGTTTATCTTCGGGTGAGTTAAGTTTCGAGGAAACAGATTTGCTACGTCCCGATGTTTACAGAGAATACGCAAATTCAGAAGACGGGCTTAGATTTCTAAAAGTTCACGATGCCTATACTTTTCTTCCGGACGGAAAGCCGATGATTCCCGAATCCGTTACCAAATCGGCAATTTTTTTTATAAGAAACCCCCTAGATGTTGCAGTTTCTTTTGCCCATCATTCCAGCTCCTCTACCGAAAATATGGTTAAAGCCATGAATAACACAAATTATGCTTTTTGTTCCAAAACCGATAGAATTCACAATCAACTCAGACAGAAATTGCTTACCTGGTCGGAGCATGTTGAAAGTTGGACAAGCAATATTCCTTTTCCGGTTCTTGTTTTAAAGTACGAGGAAATGCTAGATAATACTTATGAAACATTCGAAAAAGCAGTAAAGTTTATTGGTCTCGAAAAAAATCGCCAACAAATAGAAAAGGCTCTGGAATTTAGCAGGTTCGATGTATTAAAATCGCAGGAAGAAAAAGAAGGATTTAAGGAAAAGGCTCCCGATGCCGAAAAGTTTTTTAGAAAAGGAAAATCCGGCTCTTGGAAATCGGAACTTAGCGGTGAATTGGCGATGGAAATTCAGCATAATCATGCCGAGGTAATGAAAAAATATGGATATACTTAGTTAATAATTTGCCTTAACTTCTATTTGCTATTTTTAAATTCTGAAGGCGTTGTTAAAGTAATTTTCTTAAAAGCCGAATTAAATGCAGTTTTCGAATAAAACCCAACCATATTTGCAATACCTTCAATTGTAAGGTTTTGATAATCGGGTGATATTAAGAGCTTTTTAGCTTCATTAACCCTGTATCTATTAATAAAATTATTGAAGTTTTCCTGTAGATTATCGTTTATTACAAGAGAAATGTAGGTTTTATTTACATTAAGCTCATCACTAATATCGTAAATTGTTAATTTTGGATTTAGGTACATCTTTTTCTTTTCCATAAGATCCAGAATTTCAAGCATTAACTTTTCCTTTTTCTCATCAGGAAGAACTTGTTTAGAAAATTTCTCGTCAATTTTAGCAGTTCTTTCCTTTATACCTTCCTCACCTTTTTCGGATTCAATTAAGGAATATTCATAAATACTGTTTTGGCGGATTCCGAAATACCCGAGAAAGTTAAAAAACAAAACCATTAAAATAAAGTAGAAAGACTGGTAATATTCAAATTCATGTAAATGAAAAATAACTAAATCTATTGCTGAAATTAATATATAGATTACAACAAAAACCTTAAGCCAATTTAGATTAATTGACTCTTGAAATGAAAAATAATTCTTTAAGTTAACATGATGTTTCTTGAGCAAAATTATCATCATAATTGCGTAAATTAGAACCTGACCGTTATAAATAGCCGTAGCACTTGATTTTAGAAAGGCCGGACTAATTAATTCAACATCAACCGAAAAGGTTATTACACTTAAAGGAATAAACAAAAATCCCGGCGCAAAATGCAGCAAATCTAGTCTCCCAAATTTGTAATTTTCAACAGTTAACGATCTGGTATAGAAGTAATAGAATGGATTAACAACTAACAAAAGAGAAAATATAAAATATGGAGAAACAGATGTTAATTTTAAGGGAGCTAGCACAAATTGTGCATTAAAAAAATAAAAAACAGAAACTAAAATCATTAATATTCCTAAAAAAGTATTTGCTCTAGATTTTATCATTTTGTAGGTAAGTAGCTGTAATGCAAATACTAACGGTTGAATTATTAGAAGAAAGTGAAGAATATTATTAAATGTGTACATTTTGTTTTCTTATTTTAACTGTAAAATTAAAACAATAAATAGTTAATGTAAAGAAAATAAAAAAAAACAATATTAATTTGTTTTTGTTTGTAAAGACAGAGATTTTAGGCAAAAACCTAGTGTTAAAAGAGAAATTTATCTTTTTCTGCACATAAAATAATTGACTTTGTAATATTATAAAGGTAAATTTGTGCTAAATCAAAAAAAACACTTGTAATATGAAAAAATTTACCCTTTTACTATTGTTGGTTTCTTTTACCACTTATTCTTTCTCGCAATTAATAACAATTTCAGGAACACATCAATTTCCGGTTGATGGTGACACAGTACATTACAAAGATGCCAATACTTTTGGCTTTGATGCTGCAGGAACCGGCACAGTTACAGATAAAACATGGGATTTTGCTGCACTAATGGACGCAGGTACAAATTTCTATTATTTTTGGGAAGATGCTTCATCTACACCCGAATTTTCCAGTTTTCCTTCATCAACCATTGCCCGTGGCAACAGCGGTGAAGCCGGATATTTTTACTACGAATTCGATGCCACCGATCAAAAAAGATGGGGATGGTATGGTACCGCAACTAATTATGGTATTTATAATTCTCCCGGAACAGAATTTCATTTTCCTATTACTGCAGGAAACAACTTCAGCTCTTCTTATTCAGGAATAATGAGTCCTTTTGGAGTTGGAGAAGATTCTGTTACTATTTCCGATGGTTCAATTAGCATTCAGGCCGACATGCAGGGAACTCTTATTTTACCTAACGGAACTCTAACCAATGTTTTAAGAGTGCACGTTGTTGAAAGTTTTCATATTAAGGCATGGATGATGGAAATGGCTGTAATGGACAATGTTGTTGAAGATGACTATTATTACTGGTTTCACGACACCGTTGCCTATCCGGTAATGATTTATGGGGTTACCTCTCTTGATGGAACAGAACAATCTGAGGTATTGCGCTATCAACCTCTTGTTTTTTCAACTCCTGTTCTTAGTGATGCAACAGATTTCTTAACTTATTCTTTTAGTCAACAAACCGGTCCGGCCGATATTAACACAACAATACACTCTATTGATATTGAGGTTGCTAACGGAACTTCTTTAAATGCTCTAATTGCTGAATTTACACTTTCTGAAGGTGCAAACGCTGATATTAGCGGTGTTGCCCAAGTTAGTACCGTAACTGCAAACAATTTTATTGTTCCCGTTACATACACAGTTACTGCAGAAGATGGAACAACTGAACAAGATTGGCTGGTTACTGTAACCGAAGAAGCCTCAGGAATTAATAATATTGTTGGTTCAAACAATATGTTCTTCCCAAATCCAAGTACAGGTTTGGTAAGTTTTGCAGGAAGAGCCGACAGAATAATTATTACCGATATTATTGGAAATATTGTAAAAGATATTGTTAATCCAAATAACCTAACAATTGATTTTTCAGACAATTCACAAGGAATTTACTTTGTTAAAACAATTAAAGGATTAGAAACAAAAACATGTAAATTGGTTATTAAAAAATAATTTAACCTCTTTATAACTTTATAATAATAGCCGGGCTTGTTCCGGCTATTTTGTTTATAAATAATACGGAATTATCAATATTTCTAAATCAACACAAGAATTTTGTATGCTTTTAGAAAGATTTCTGCATTACCACATGTTTCGTTTGCACTGGGCTGGTTTAACGGCTATTTTTGAAATAAAAAACCTGTGGCTAAACAAATTTCTATATTTTTTCTAATTCTGTTTTTTTCTAAAGCAAGTTTTGCCGATATTTTGCTGCACGAAAGCTTTTCCTCATCTTTGCCCACCGGCTTTACAAATTCAATTATTCAGGGTTCTCAGGGATGGTCGTTTAGCAACTCACCTGCATTTGCAAGTCCTTCTGGAGGCTATTATGCAGTTTTCGACGATAATGCCCTTGGTTCTGCCATAACACCTAATGAAGCAGCTTTATCTACTTTTTCTTTCAGTTGTGTAGGTCGTACAAATGTAAAAATTAATTATCACCACTATTGGCTAGGAGTTGAAGGTACTCACGGCTTAGTGGAAATAAGCACTAATGGCGGAACAATTTGGACAACTGTTATGGATTATCACAAACTTTCCCGAGGCTCTCTTGCTTCACCTCAGGATACTGCAATTGATGTTTCCGCATTAGCCGCCGGTCAGCCTGATGTTAGAGTGAGATTTAGATATACAGATGGAGGGTTTTCGGGAAAATATTGGTATATAGATGATGTCACAATTTATGCAAACCCTGATGTTGGTATTTCTGAGCTAATTAATCCATCTTACCTAAATTGTGGCGAAATGTATAATAATGCTCAATTAATTACTGTTAGAATCAGCAATTTCAGTCACGAACCAGTAACAACAATTCCTGTAACTGTGGAAATAACCGGAGGCATTACTTTAACATTTTCAGAAACTTATGTTGGAACAATTCCTGCCGAATCGTATGTTGATTATACTTTTTCAACAACAATTGATATGACTGCCGATACTTTTTACCATTTTAATGCCTACACAAGTTTTGCCGGCGATTCGTATTTATCGAACAATGCCTGGATTACCGGAAGACAGCAGCTTGTTCAGCATTATCCCTATTTGGCAGATTTTAATTCCGGAACTTTTGGTTGGTTAAATACAGGAGATGCTTTCACTTCACCTGACCTAAATAGAGGTAGAGAATTTGCTTTTGGAAATCTTCCTTACCTCAACGGCCCGGAAGGGGAGGGCAACTCTTGGTATATAGATGTAACAAGGCATGGAGAATATTATCAAATTTGGGTAGAAAGTCCGGTTTTCGATTTTTCGGAAAATACCGCACCTGTTCTTTCAATGGATATTAAATATCAGTTTAGTTCCTATTATACTCAGGCTCAGGTGCAATATACAACTAATGGTGGCACAAACTGGTATCAACTTGGTACCAATGCTAACCCCGATTGGTATTTGGGAAACACAAACTGGTGGTATAATAATCTTGCTTCTCCGGTTAATTCATGGACTCATGTGGAGCGAGATTTGTGTCTCTTGTCGGGCAATTCATGCGTAAAATTCAGAATACTTGCTTATTCATATTATGGCATTTCGGGAGCAACAGATTATAGGCATTATAATTATTTTGCCTTCGATAATTTTAAAATTTCTGAGGGAAGTAGCGACGATATTGAACCCATCTCACTAAATCTGCCTAAAGCCGGTACTTGTGGAAATTTTTCAGCCTCAGAATTAGTTCAGGTTCTAATAAATAATAACACATGCCGACCTCTAATAAACGTTCCGGTTAGTTTGCAAATTGATGGTGGAATTGCAATAAACGAAATTATGCCCGGACCCATTCCTCGTTTTGGAAGCTATTTGTACACCTTTACGTCTACAGCAGACCTTTCTTCTCCAGGCAACCACAGCATTGTTGTTACAACAAATCATCCGAGCGATGGCGATGTTTCAAATGACGTTTTATCCGAAATACGAATAAATTCCAATCCAATAATAGCTTTTCCATATATTCAAAATTTTGACTCTGTCAACAATGGCTGGGTTTCTAATACTCCACAGGCCGGAAGGCACTTTCGGCTCGACGCCTTATCTTACCTTAATGGAGCCGATGGAAATAATTTGTCTTGGTTTGTAGAAATAACGGAACATGGCAAATACGATTTATTTTCTCTTGAAAGTCCGGTTTTCGATTTTTCCGGCTTAACAAACCCTATGTTTTACATGGATATTAAGTACCAACTTTCAACCTATTATTCACAGTTTCATGTTGAATTTTCAACAAATGGAGGAACAACATGGGCTCAGTTAGGAACTGACGCCGATCCAAATTGGTATGAGGGAAAT
This sequence comes from Bacteroidales bacterium, assembly GCA_016936815.1. Lineage (GTDB taxonomy): Bacteria > Bacteroidota > Bacteroidia > Bacteroidales > GWF2-38-335 > GWF2-38-335. The sequence goes on along the minus strand of JAFGXD010000090.1, from coordinate 62,291 downwards.
ACCAACTGGTGGTATAATAATTTGTCTAATCCTCAGGATGAGTGGATTACTGTGGTTCACGATTTGTGTAATTTGTCGGGATTAGCTTGCGTTAAACTAAGAATCTCGGGCTACGCATACTACGGACATACCGGATACAATACTCAACTTAACGAAAATACCGATTACAGACATTATAATTATTTTGCTCTTGATAATGTTAAGGTTACTAACGATGTGGATGTTGCAATAACAGAAATTGTTGACCCCGACGAAACCGTCTCCGGCTGTTTGTATTCTTCTGCACAACAGGTTACCGTAAGAGTACATAACTATTCTTGCTCTACAATTACAAATGTTCCTGCTCAGTGCGATATTTCCGGAACTGCTATTGCCAATTTTTCTGGATTAGTTCCTTCAATTCCTGCCCATTCAAGCGTTCTTTACACTTTTGCAGGTTCTTTTGATATGACCCCTTTGGGAACCTACAATATTGAGGCTTATACACAACTTCCAGGGGATTATGATGTTTCTAACGACACAAGTTCTGTAACTATTGACGTCAATTTTCCGAAAATTACAACCTATCCTTACCTTGAAACTTTTAATTCGGGAACTGCTTATTGGACAGCTTCTGGCGAAAGTCCCATTTCTCCCGATGTTGACAGAGGCCGTGAATTTGTTCTGGGCTCTTTGCCTTACCTTAATGGTTCTGATGGAAATCTTGATAGTTGGTACATTGATGTAAGCAGACACGGAGAATATTACAAAATTTGGGCAGAAAGTCCTGTTTTCGATTTTACAAATAACACAAATCCCGTCCTTTCAATGGACATAAAATATCAACTTAGTTCATACTATACTCAGGTTCATGTTGAATATTCAACCGACGGAGGTACTGCATGGACTCAACTTGGCACAAATGCAGACCCTCTCTGGTACGTTGGAAACACTAATTGGTGGTATAATAATTTGGCCGTACCGGTAAACAGTTGGACAAATGTGCAGCACGATTTATGCAATCTTTCGGGAGAATCTTGTGTTAAATTCAGAATACTTGCTTATGCTTACTATGGCATTTCCGGAGCAACCGATTACAGGCATTACAACTATTTTGCATTCGACAATTTTCAGATTTCCGGCGGAGAATCGGACGATGCAGAACCAATAGCTTTTACCCTGCCAAAAGCCGGGGTTTGTGGTAACTACTCTGCAAGCGAACAGGTTCAAATACTTGTAAATAATAATAAATGCCGACCTTTATACAATATCCCCGTTTCATTGCAAGTTGATGGAGGTTCTGTGATAAATGAGATAATGCCGGGCCCAATCCCTCGTTTTGGAAGCTATATTTATACATTTACTACAACCGCCAATCTTTCTGCTCCGGGAAATCATACATTGTTTGCCCAAGTAAATTTAGCAAGCGATGGAGATAATTCAAATAATACTTTAACCGAAACAAGAATTAATAATAGCCCAATAAATTCTTTTCCTTATATACAGAATTTTAATTCCGGAAATGAAGGTTGGGTTTCCAATACGCCACAAGCGGGAAGACATTTTCGTCTGGACACATTACCTTATCTTAATGGGTCTCAGGGAGAAGGAGCATCATGGTTTGTTGAAGTAAGCGAACATGGAAAATATGATGTTTTTACTCTTGAAAGTCCTGTTTTCAACCTCTCAACAACAGCTAATCCAATGCTTTACATGGATATTAAATATCAGCTTAGTTCTTATTACACTCAATTTCATGTGGAATATTCCATAAACGGCGGTAGTACATGGACTCAATTGGGAACAAATGCAGATCCGTATTGGTATGTTGGAAATACAAACTATTGGTATAATAATCTAGCATCACCGGTGGAGGAATGGACTCAGGTTCAGCACGATTTGTGTAATTTGGCAGGACAAACTTGTGTTAAATTCAGAATTATGGGTTATGCCTATTATGGTATTTCCGGCAATAACGACTATAGAAATTATAACTATTTTGCAATGGATAATTTTAGGATTTCAGACTCGCAAGATGTTGGAGTTACTGAAATTCGAGAACCAAATATTGCCGATTTAGGCTGCCTTTATTCAACTAACCAACAAATTGTACTAAGGGTTTACAACTGGAGTTGCACTAATGCAATAAACGTTCCTGTTACTTGTCTGGTTTCAGGTCCGGTTTCAACAAGTCTCAGCGGTTTGGTTCCTTCTGTTCCAGCTCATTCTTACACAGATTATACTTTGCCGGGAAGCTTCGATATGACAGGGCTTGGAACTTACAATTTCACAGCATATTCAACAATGCCGGGAGATATTAATAGTTTAAATGACTCTGCATTTCTTTCAATTAACGTTAATTATCCAACAATTGCAAGTTTTCCATATTTTGAAGACTTTAATGCCAATAACGGCTATTGGGTGTCTTCGGGAGATGCTCCTGTTTTGCCTGATGTAGATAGAGGCAGAGATTTTGTTTGGGGTTCACTACCATATTTAAACGGACCCGAAGGAGAGGGAAATTCGTGGTATGTGGATGTAAGCAGACACGCCGAATACTATAAATTTTGGATTGAAAGCCCTGTTTTCGACTTTTCTTCTCTTGTTGCGCCTTCTTTGTTTATGGACATAAAATATCAATTTACCTCCTATTATTCGCAAATTCATGTGGAATATTCAACAAATGGAGGTACAACATGGACTCAACTTGGAACAAATGCCGACCCAAGTTGGTACGAGGGAAATACCAATTGGTGGTATAACAACCTTTCTAATCCGGTAGATTATTGGAAACATGTTGAACACGATTTATGCAATCTGGCCGGACTTCCTTGCGTAAAAATAAGAATTTTGGGCTATGCTTATTATGGAATTTCAGGTGTAACAGATTACCGAAATTATAACTATTTTGCAATTGATAATTTTGAAATAGTTGACAATGTTGATGATGTTGCCGTTACTGCTTTTATTGAACCTCTTCAGTCGCAAGAGTTTTGTACATTTTCGAATGCCCAGGAGATTACGGTAACCGTAAAAAATCCGTTTTGTAACAATTTGGTTAATGTACCAATTGTTTGCGAAATTACCGGAGCAATTACACAAACAATAAACGGGCTTGTTTCTATAAACGCAAGAAGCACAATAAATTACACCTTTCCTGCCTCTGTAGATTTAACTGCACTTGGAGTTTATAATTTTACTGTTTATTCCGATTTGTCGAACGATTACAATAGAATAAACGATACAATAAGGCAAACAATTAATGTAAATTATCCACTTATTTCAACTTTTCCTTACTACGAAAACTTTAATTCGGGAACAAGCTATTGGGTAGCAACAGGTGAAAATCCTCCACTAAATAACGGCAGGCAATTTATTCTGGGTCAATTACCCTACCTTAACGGCTCCGAAAATATGGACGATTGTTATTACGTGGATGTTACAACTCATGGGAGATATGATTTAATTTGGGTTGAAAGCCCTGTTTTCGATTTCACCGGATTAACCAATCCAATGCTGTCTTTTCATATAAAATATCAGTTATCTAATTACTACACCCAATTTCATGTAGAGTATTCAACAAATGGAGGTGTAAGCTGGACACAATTAGGAACAAATGCCGATTTGGATTGGTATTCTGGAAATACAAACTATTGGTACAATAATTATCCTAATTCGGTTAATGAATGGACTTATGTTGAACACAATCTTTGTAATTTGATAGGCCAAACTTGCGTGAAATTTAGAATTTCCGGTTACGCATATTACGGAATTTCCGGTGCTACGGATTATAGAAACAGAAATTTCTTTGCTTTCGACAATATTAGTATTACCGATGCCCCAATTGATGCTCAGGCCATTTTCATTTCCGGCTGCTACGCTAGCGAATACAGTTTAGATGTTCAAATAACAAATAGAAACAATTCATGCAATGTGCCTCCCGCAATTACCGAGCTGGATATTACTTATTCAATTGATGGAGGTGCACCTGTTACTTCGAGCATAACAGGCTTAAATATTTTGCCAGGTGCTACCGATTTGGTGGTAGTACCAAATGTGTTAATTCCCGACAATTCTACTGATGTGCAAATATGGTGTTCCTTACCAAACAGCGGAATCGATCAGATAGTTAATAATGATTCTGCGTGGAATTCTTCAATAATTTGGTCAAATTGCAACGATCATTGCAGTAATGCTATTGAATTAACATGGGGAACAATTTCTGCCTCACAAACGTCTTTTGCAACCCCCGACGGATCTGAAGATCCCGATTTTTCTTCATGCGGTTCAATTACTGTTGAAAATTCTGTGTGGTACTATTTTACTACAACAGATGCCGGCGGCGATGTAACTCTGGATTTTACCGGCACCAATTGTTCTCCATCGGCTAATGGAATTCAAGTATCAATCGACCAAATTACCGGAACTCCCTGCGATCCTGCAAATTATACAAATGTATTTTGTCAGGCTTCCGGAAATGAAAATGATATTGTTTGGAATGGGTCTTCACTTCCTCCAAACACAACCTATTATGTTGTAATTGATGGCTATGCTAACAATGACTGCGATTTCTTTCTGGGAATTAGCGGAGCCATTTCTTTACCAATTGAATTGCTGAAATTTAATGCTGAATTGCAAAATGATGCCGTTAATTTGCATTGGATTACTGCAACAGAAATTAATAACGATTATTTTAATGTTGAAAAATCTATTGACGGAATAGATTTTGAATCGTTTGCCCAAGTTGATGGAGCTGGAAATTCCAATGAAGAAAAAAATTACAGCGCAACCGACAAAAACCCTGCAACCGGAATTTCATATTATAGATTGAAACAAACCGATTACGACGGAAGCTTTTCATACTCAAATATTGTTGCTGTTAATAATATCCCATTTAACCAAGAATTTAAACTTTTTCCAAATCCTGCAAATGAATTCTTTATTGTGGAAGGAAATAATATTACGGCACAAAAATTTGATGTCCTATTAACCGATATTCTTTCACGAAAAGTTATTTCTGAAACAATTATTTCAGACGATAATACAATAAGTATAAACTATTTAACCGACCAATTGAATGACGGAGTATATAATGTGCAAATAACAGATAATCAGTCGGGTAAAATCATTTTCGTAGAAAAACTAATTATTCAAAAGAGATAGAATTATGAAATTATTTATTTATTTATTGTTGCTGAATTTTATTGGATTTTCGCAAACACCGGATACATTATGGACAAAAACTTTGGGAGGTTCTGCTGATGAATGTCCGGGTTATGGGTTTGACTACCGTGCAAAGATTGCAGTTAATGCCAACGGAGAATCGTATGTTGTTTGTGCAACGGTTTCAAACGATTTTATGGTTGGAATTAACAAAGGAAGCGCCGATTGTTGGATAATAAAATTGAATGAATTCGGGGATACCATTTGGTCTAAAGTTTTTGGTGGAACAAATGCCGATTTACCTCAGGATATTATTGCTCTTGAAGATGGCGGTTGTATTGTTGCCGGATTTTCATATTCCGACGATTTAGATTTTGCCGGAAATCACGGAACCGATGGTGAGTCCGATGGCTTTATTATGAGGATAGATAACGAAGGCAATTTAATCTGGAACGAACTATATGGTGGCAGCTCATTTATGGGCGTGGAAGGTGCCGATTTTATTTATGATATTATTTTGTTGGAAAACGGTAATATTATGGCTTTGGGTCAAACAAATTCGCAAAACGGCGATTTAGTTTCGGAAGCAAATTTCGATTATTTCTATGTTGGATGGATGCTGGAAGTTGAAATTTTGGAGGGAGATATTATTGATACAAAGAAAATTGCGTGGACAGGACACGACGAATGGAATACTGATGAAATAATTGAAGGAATTGAAATATCCGATGGGTCGGGATACTATTTTTTGGGACTTTCTACCCATACCTTTACAGGAGCAGATTACTTTTGGTTAATAAAAACAAATGCCAATTGGGAGGTTCTTTGGCAAAAAGAAATAGGCTGTACAAGTCAAAATTCACCATATTCCATTACTGAAACAGACTCATTAACAGTAGTGTTTTTGGGAATTGTATATTCATCCGATGGAGATGTAAATCAACCCTATATTGGCGGCTACGGTGATGTTTGGATTGCTGAAGCCGACAGCACAGGAACAATTATCAGGCAAAAAATTATTGGCGGCACACAAAGCGAAACTATTTATAAAATTATTAACAACAACGATGGGCATTTTCTTTTGTCGGGTTTTACACGCTCAACAGATTTTTTTGCTTCAGGAGATACCACAACGGTAGCCGATTTTTGGATCATTTCAATGGATGGAAATTTGGATACCTTATGGACATTTAAAAAGGGAGGAACAGAATCGGATATTCTTACCGATATTGCAATAAACAACGGAAATATTTTTGTAGCGGGAAGAACAGAATCCGATGATTTGTTTATTAATCAAAATTTTGGTGCCAAAGATCTTTGGGTTGCAAAATTTGAAAATCCATATTTGCAAAGAGAAGAATCGTTGATTTCGAATTCAATAAATGTGTTCCCAAATCCTTCGAGTGGTTTTGTAACAATAGAAAACACTAACATAGTTTTGGGCAAATGGTCTATTGAAATATACACTATTACAGGTGAATTGATTAGACAAACAACTACCGATTACAAAACTGTTAGAGTTAACGATTTAGAAAAAGGAATATATCTTATTAGAGTTAATAATTCGCTAGAAAAAATCGCTAGAAAACTAATTGTTTATTAAATAGTTAATAAATTTCTTTGTTTATCTAATTTCTCCCATAAACAACCTTTTTAACTCCCTTGCCTTTTTTTCCGTTAAATGAAATTACATAAGTACCCGATGGGTGGTTTACCGGATTCCATTCAATTTTACTTTCTTCATTCACGGTAAACTCATCAATAAGAACGCCGGTTATGCTGTAAATGCTGATTTTTCCGGATGTTTTTTCATTCAAATCTATATTAAAAACTCCTGAAGAGGGATTGGGATAAACATTAAATAAATTGTTTGGTGTTTTTGCTGTGTTAATTGTAAGCCATTGATTCCAATCGTAAATTCCCAAAACATATTCTCCCGGAATAAGACTATCGCAAACCAAATTTCCATAAAACGAATTTCCAACTCTTGTAAAACCAATTGTATCCCAGTTGTGTGCGGGATTTTCTCTGTAAAGCAAAACAAGACTGTCGATTGAATTTGTTACCAATTCCCAATCTAAATACCCATTGTTGGTTGAGGTCAATTTGTTGTAATAAAACCTACCTGTGGCATTAAAAGTGTCGGGCAAAATTGCATCAACTCTCCAATAGCGCTGGTTTGAAAGAATAATTCCCGGTATGTCGGGGTTTAATGGGTCTGGTGTTACCCAGTTATGTTCTACTCTAATAAATGCCGAATCCGACAATTCCGAAACATCAATTCTGCAATGAGCGCCAACAAAATCGTAGTTTGCAACTTCTTTTGCTACTACGTAACTATCGGTAGTTGCGTCGCAAAGTTTTTCATCTATGTCCATCATTGCTAGTGTGGGAAGAAATGGAACTTCGAAAATCTGTGAGCCGGTTTCTCCATCGAAAGTCATTATTTCAGAATACTGATTCCAATAATTATCCATAAAAGTAATTTCCACTCTGTTTGAATTAGCCAAAGCTGCCGGTCCTCTGGTTCTCTGACGTGCAAATACTTCTATCTGAAAAGGACTTTCGCCCGCAAGTATTCTAAAAGAATCTATTGAAAAATGTACATATCCCGGTTGAAATACCCAAGCATCGAAAAAGTCTGTCATATCTATTCCGGTATAGGAAGAGAAAAAGTCTCGTAGTTGAGCGGAAGAAATATCTGAAAAAGCATAAGCATCCATATAAGCTTTTACTGTATTAAAAAACAATTCGTCGCCCAAATATCCTCTAAGTGAATGTGTTACTGTCGCTCCTTTATCGTAAACGGTATTGCCATAAGTTATATCGTGTGGGATTCCGGTTATTGCATAGTAACCTTCGGTATGATGTAAAAATTGCAAGTTTGTTTTATGTTGGTCTCTAACATAGTTTTTCGCCTCATCTTTCCCATAAAGAGCCTCGGTAAAGGTAAATTCAGAAAATACTGCCCAGCCTTCGTTAATCCACATATCTTCGGCAGAATTACAAGTAACCAAATCGCCAAACCAATGATGAGAAAGTTCGTGAGCATAAAGCCATTCGTTTGTTAATGTTCCATCTATGCAGAAATAAGGATAAGAAATATTTGTTGGATGTTCCATTGCTCCCTGAGAAGTTGCGGTGAAACCAATTCTGTTCCAACGATATGGGCCGTAGTAATTTTCATAAGCTGCGGCAATTTCTTTTAAATTAATAAAGCTATTTACAGCATCGAGACTATCGCCCGGATATGCGTAAATATCTATTGGAATTTCTCCGTTTAGTCCGTTAAAGGTGTCTTTTACATGCACATACAAACCGGCAGCTACAGAAGAAAGATATGTTGGAATTTCTTCGTCCATTCTCCAAAAATATGTTGAGCTTCCATCGCCGTTATCCACAACATTTTCCTGATATCCTCCACATACCACAATTCTTGGGTTAAGCACTGTTACAATATACTCGTAACTTGCCCTGTCAATAAAATCGTCAACGCAGGGATACCATGCTCGTCCGTAATTATGAGGATTATCGGCAAAAGCAACGCCCAGATTAAAGGCATAGTTTGAATTGGTGTAAAAACCGCCCCAACCCGAAGGATCAATAACCGGGTCACCGTGGTAATAAACATCCACTAAAAAACTGTCTATTATATCAAATGTTTCAGTAGTTGCAAAATTTAATAATGTGTCGTTATAGGAAAAGCTTGGCACAATTGCACCATCTATTTTTATAGAATCTACAATTAGTTTTAAAAGATCCAGAGAAACATTATTTAGATTATTTACTTTTGGAACTAATTGCAAGCTTGTTTTAGCTGAAATTTGGTTAGAGGCCATTTCGGTTAAATCCAGCTCTATACGATAATGCAGAACATCCAAAGAATCTGAGTGAAGGGATTTTGCATGCTGCGAGAAGCCGTTAAAAGACAATAGGGAAGCCAGAGATAAGAGTAAGAAATATTTTTTCATTGCCCAAAAATTTGTTAATACTTAAGTGTAAAGTTATTGAAAAAATAACTAGAACCAAAATATTATACTTCTTCTTTTTTTGGTATGCTGAAAGTAAAGCAAGAACCTTTGCCAAGTTCGCTCTTAACCCAAATTTTTCCGTTGTTTCGTTCAATTATTTGCCATACCAAAGCCAGTCCCATACCGGTTCCTTCAATTCTTAGGTTTTTGGCATTTGAACCGCGATAAAAATCGTCGAAAACAAATTCAATTTCTTCGGGAGGAATTCCTATTCCTGTATCACAAACGGAACATTCTGTGTATAAATCTTTATCGCTGAGGGTTACGGTAACAATGCCGTTTTCGTTGGTGTATTTAATTGCATTTAGCACCAGATTTAAGATAACTTCTTCAATTGAAAAAGGATTACCAAAGCCCGATGTATTGTCGGAATTCAAAATTTTAAGCTCTATATTTTTCTTTTCTGCATTGGTTAATGCGTTTTCTCTTACTTTTTCCAACAATTCGCTAAATTTAAACTCCTGTTTGTCGGTTTCGTTTTTCAACCTCATTTGAGTTACTCTTAGCAAGTCTTTAACAAATTCGGTTAGCCTTATTGTTCTGTTATATGCAAGGTTTACAAATTTTTCTTGTTGAGGACTAAGAGGCCCCGCAATTTCTTTTTGCAAGACTGAGATATTGGTCTGAATAGCAGCCAAATGACCTTTGATATCATGAGTTACTCTGCTAACATATTCATCTTTTACGGCATCTTTTCTTTTCAATTCTTCGTTTGCTACTTCCAGTTGATTATTTATTCTGATTAAACTAATTTCCTGAGATTTAAGTCTTTTTGAAATAGAGCTTACCAAAAAAACCAATACAAATGCGGCTATTGCAAATATTGCTATTACCGAAATTGAATAAATTGAATTTGATGAAGAATAATCGAAAATACCCAACGAAAAGTGGGGGGCAAGGTTAAAATAACCTATTGCAGCAAGAATTCCCAGCATAATTACCGAGAAAGAGGCAACAATATAACTTGCTGTTCTTGTTAGCAGTATGCTTGCCAAAACAACATGAAAGGAGTAAAAAAGGATAAAAGGATTTTCTAAACCTCCCGATAAATATATTATTACCGAAAGTAGGATTAGGTCAATAATTATTTGGTAGAAAATAATCCTTTCAATATAATCTACCAGACCTTTCTTTTTAGTTTTTATGGCTCTAACCAGCAGCCATCTCGAAATAATATTGTGAATTACAAGGCCGGTTAATACAGCTAAAATGCCAATAAATTCAATTCTAAAAGAAAGAATAAAACTCAGAAGTATAATTGCAGCCAATCCTGCAATAGCCCACCATCTGAGTTTTATTAACCAGAAATTTCTTCTAATGGCCCTTTGGTAGGGTTTAACCGGTTTTGTTTGAGTAAAACTCATTATTTTATAAGTCTTTCAACTTCAGAAATTAGATGATTTGGATCAACCGGTTTTGAAAGGAAACCTTCAACGGGAAGAAAAATTGAACCACCGTCTTCGCTAAGATAATCAACACCTGCGGCTCCTTCTACTTCGTTTTTGCATAAAAGAACTTTATTGTCTTTAAAATTCTCGTCTTTTCTCATTTCTCTAATCATTGTTGCAACTGTTCTGTTTGAAGTCATTACCTCAATACCTGTTTGCATTAACACCGGAATAGAATTATAATCGGGATTTTCTCTAAGTTCAAGATTCATTTCGAAACCTTCCTGTTCGGTTGTCATATTTACATCCAGAATAATAAGATCGGGACGGTTAATACGAATTTGATTAAGACCTTCGTTTTTGTTAAGTGCTGAAGACACTTCATATCCTTGGGATTCGAGAATTGCCTGAGTTCCTTCAATTAGGTCGTGATCGTCGTCTACAATTAGAATTTTACCTTTTGCCATGATTTTTGTTTTTTAAATTAATACTGCTACAAAGGTATTATGCAGTTCAGCCTGTACCAAGAAAATCAGGGCGATATAAAATGAGAATATTAAGGAAAATGTCTTTTTAGTTGCGATCTATATCGTTTTTTATGTTATTTTTATCCCATGAATCGATTTTTGCAAATATTCCTAAGAATTTTGTTTTTTGCTGTATTGGTTTTTTCGGCCTGGCAGATACTCAGTAATTCAAAATCTATTCAGAAAAAAAAGGAAGCAAATGCTGTTTTCCACGATGTTAGTATGGGTTTGTTTAGTCCTAACGAATGGAAATGTAAGGTAATAAGCATAATTGACAAAAGGTTAGAAAACCTCGATGTTTCTTTGGAATCCGAAAAATTGGTAAACTATGTTGATTCTGTTTACCGGGCTTCAACACAACATATTAGAACAATGAATTTAGGCGATTCGTTGGCCAATGCTTATTCGGGAAATGATGGAAATTTTTTGGAGAAATCGTTTTCGGTGGTTTCCAGTTTATTTTCTAATGGTTCGTCTTTTATTTCTCAAAAAGGCTTAGATATTGTTTTGGATATTATTGAAGGCTATGTTATTGAAAGAATAAAAAACAACGATGAGCTAATTAAGGACTTAATTTCCGATCAGGTTCAGAATGCTATTCATTCAAATTTGGAAACATCAAAAGAATCAAAGTCTTATACATTAGATTGTGAAGAAAAAGCCCCACCGGTTTTGCACGATTTTTCGGACGAAAACAAACAGGTAGAATTATATGTATTGGTTTTTATTGGAGTTTGCTTTATTTATTACTTAATAACAGTCTTGCTTTTTTTAAGGAAAAAAAAGCTTGGAAAAATAATTCTAATCGACAGTCTTTTTATTGGTTTAATTTGTCTTATTCTCGGCGTTTTACTTCCAATGATGGAAATAAATGCCAGTGTTGAGGCTTTGGAATTTAACTTTTTAGGGGAGACAATTTCTTTTCAGAATCAATATATTTATTATAGAAGCAAGTCTATTTTCGATATTGTAACAATTCTTATACACAACAACGTTTTGGTTGCAGTGCTAATATTTGCATTTAGCATAGTAACGCCACTTACCAAGTTAATTGCTTCATTATTAATAATATTTTCAGAAAAAGCAGGCAAGAACAAAATTCTTAATGCAATAGTTCAAAAAATTGGAAAATGGTCAATGGCCGATGTTTTTGTTGTTGCAATATTTTTGGCAACCCTTGGCTATCAGGGAATAATTTCGGAGCAAATGGAAGGAGTTGAAAGAATTAAACATCTTAAAACAACCTTAAACACCGAGCAATCTACTTTAGAAATTGGTTTTTATTTCTTTCTTGCCTATTGTATGATTTCTTTGGTAAGTTCTCATTTTATTAAAAGAAGGGTATAAATCTAATAAATCATTGATTTTTCTATTGAAATGCAAGCAAAGTAGTTCTTTTACTTAACAGCAAGAGCGGGATTTGTTATGGAATTTAAGGATTCAATAAGGAAGTTGTTAGGCAAAGAGTTTTGTTTTTTCAAAAACTCAATAAGGTCTTTGCTGTTTAAATTTCCTGTTAATTCTTTGCCTGTCATAGGACAACCGCCTGCGCCTCCAAGAACTGAGTCGAATTTTTTACATCCTTTTTCCCATGCTGCTTTAATTTTTTCTTCGAAATCGGATTTTTTGGTGTGCAAATGCAGTCCGAATTCTATTTGTGGAAAATCATTGCTTAATCTCCCGTAAACTTCAGAAATTCTTTTAGAATCTGCTGTTCCTAAAATATCTGTTAACGAAAGGGATGAAAGTCCGAAACTAACAAGTTTGCCGACAATTTCAGATAATAAGTCTAAACTCCATGAATCACCGTAAGGATTCCCGAAAGCCATTGCAATGTAAACGGCAGGAGTTTTCTTGTTTTTATTGCAAACTTCAATTAAATATTTTACTAATTCTTCGGCTTCTAAACTGCTAATATTCAAATTCCTTTTTAAAAATTCAGGCGATATTGAAAATGGAAAGGAAATACTATTAATTTCTTCAAACAAAGCAGCTTTATCAATTCCCTTTTTATTGCCTGTTAGAACCATTATTTCTGATTTACTTTTTGAAAAATCAAGCATTGAAATAAGCGCCTCTGTGTCTGCAAGTTGGGGTATGGCTTTTGGAGAAACAAAACTGCCAATTTCTATGGTATGAAAGCCAATTTCTAGAAGTTTATTTATGTATTCTGCTTTTGTTTTTGTTGGAATGAACGTTTTTACTGCCTGCCAACCATCGCGGGGACTTTCAATAATTTTTGCGGAAATGTTTTGTTGTTCATTATTCATAATAACAACAATTACTTTGAAATAATTTTAAACTCAACTCTTCTGTTTTTTGCTTTTCCTTCTTCAGTATTGTTGTCGGCAATAGGTTTATGAAAAGCATATCCTTTGTAAGAAAGTCTTTGTTTGTCAACACCTTCCAAAATTAAATAATCTACTACCGATTTGGCTCTGTCTTCAGATAATTTTTGGTTTGTTGCCAAAGAGCTTTGATTATCCGTATGACCTCCAATTTCTATTTGCATGGAAGGGTTTTGGTTCATTAGTTTTACAATTCTATCGAGTTCGGGAAACGATTCGGTGCTAAGTCTTGCGCTTGCATAATCGAAAAAGATATTATTCAAAACAACCGATGAACCTTCGGAAAGGCTTTTTAGATTAATGTTTTTGATAATTTCCTCGAAACCCTGTTCTTTGGGTAGATTAAAATTTTCGGAGTGGAAAAGGTATTTTTCTGCTGCTACAATTATTCCATAATTTTTTCCGGAAGGTAACGATACCAAGTATTTTCCGGAAGAGGAGTTGGAGTAGAAGGTGGCAATTATTTCATTTTTTTCATTATCAATTATTTCAATTTTTGCTTCTATTGGTTTTCCTGAAACTTGGTCGCTAACAATTCCTTTAACAATAGTTACAAGCGATAATTCTTCTTTCTTATTTGGTAGAAAATCAACACGATAAATATCTTTATCGCCCATGCCATCTTTTTTGTATGCGCTAAAATATCCATGTTTTCCCGAAGCAGACATAACAAAAAACACGTCGTCGTCGGGTGAATTTATAGGGAAACCAATATTTTGAGGAGCCGACCAGGAGCCATCGTCCTGAAGTTTGCTTTTAAAGATGTCGTAACCGCCCATTCCATTATGACCGGTTGAGCTAAAATACAAGGTTTTTCCATCGGGATGCATAAAAACGCAATCTTCGTCTAGGTCGGTATTTATTGTTTTGCCAATGTTTATTGCATTCGACCATGAATCATTTTCTTGCTTTTCAATGTAATAAATATCTCTTCCTCCGTAGTTGTTTTCTAATCTGTCGCTTACAAAATAAATTCTTTTATCGTCGGGTGAGAAGCATGCCGAGCTTTCGTGAAAAACGGTATTTACATTTTCGGGAAGTTTCTTTGGGTTTTGCCATTCATCGCCTCTAAGTTTCACCCAATAAATGTCGCCTCTGTTCTTTTTGCCCTTGTAAATAAACAGCCTCTGACCATCAGGTGAAAGTCCAACAGTTGCATCATGGTCGCTAGAATTTACAGGATTCTCAGGGTTAATAGGATTTCCCCAATCGCTGTTTATGTTATGAGAAATATAAATATCTTCGTAATACTGCATGTCGTTTGGGTCTTTTCCACCGCCAAGTGTTGTATTTCTTCTCGAAGTAAAGATTAACATAGATTCGTCTGCTGTAACGAGTGGACTATGTTCGGGATATTCAGTATTTATTTTTTCCCCAAGGTTTTTAATTTCCACATTTACCGGATTTGCAACTAAAGATTTGCCGGTTTCACATTCGGAAATATGTTTTTTAATTTTTGTTTCATTACTTGAAAAGTCTGAGGGGGAGAGAGATTCCAGATATTTGCCATAAAATTCTATTGCCTTATCGAACTGTAATTTATAGTGGTGAGCTGCGGCAATTTTAAGTAAAATATCGGGCATTACTTTTGAATTGAGTGAATATGCCGTTTCAAAATATTCCAAAGCATTTTCTTTTATTGATGCAAGAAGGTAGCAGTTTCCGATTTTGTAATTAAGAAGAGCATTATTTGGATTAAAAGTATTGGCTTTTAGATAGTGGGGTATTGCCAAAGCAAATGCTGCACCCGACATTTCGCAATAATAGTCCCCATCTTCAATATTTATTAGAGCTTCTTTAAGGCCATCTTTGTTGTTTTGGAAGTTATCTTTTGAAAACTCAACATTTTGTGAATAAACAAGCGAAAACATTAATGAAAATGTAAAAAAAACAAAGTATTTCTTAATATTTTTCATTTAATCGATGCCTATTATTTTAAATTCCACTCTGCGGTTTTTTGCTCTGTTTTCTTCAGTATCGTTTTCGGCAACCGGCTGAAAATATGCATATCCTTTGTATTCCAAACGGGTTTTATCAATGCCGTTTTCAATAAGATAATCAACAACAGCTTTTGCTCTATCATTAGACAATCGGTTATTTGTTTCCAACGACGATACATTGTCGGTATGACCTGAAACTTCTATTCTAATTTTTGGATTATCGTTTAGTATTTTTATTAGTCGGTTTAATTCCGATTTTGATTCAGGTTTAATTATTGCTCTTGCGTAATCGAAAAAGACATTTTTAAGAATAATTTTCGAGTTTTCTTTTAGAGCATTTAGTTCAATATTTATTTCTACCTCATTAAATTTTGAATTTTCAGGTAGGTCGAAGTTTTCGGAATAAAACAAATATTTTTCAGCGCTAACTGTTATGCTGTAATTTTTTCCTGAAGGAAGGGTTAACAAATATTCTCCAGATGATTCGTTATTATTGAAAACTGAAATAACTTCTCCTGTTGATAGGTCTGTTATTTCTATTTCAGCCGAAATTGGATTTTTTGTTTCGTTATCTGTAACCTTTCCGCTTAAGAGAGTAAGAAAATTTTCGTTTTGGGCTTCAGAAAAATTGAAAACATAAATATCTTTTTCTCCTCGTCCATCGGGTCGAACCGAAGAAAGATATCCTCTTTTGCCGTCGGCAGATACTACAAAAAACACATCGTCGTCGGCAGTATTAATCGGATAACCAATGTTTTCTGGTTCAGACCAATTACCATTTTCATCTTTAAGGGTTTTAAAAATATCGTATCCCCCCATTGTATTATGACCCTTGGAGCTGAAATAAAGCGTTTTTCCGTTAGGATGAGCAAAAACCCCTTCCTCATCGAATTTTGTATTTATTGTAGTACCAATATTTTTGGCTTCTGTCCATTCTTCTGCGGTATTTTTTTCTGAAAAGAAAATATCTCGTCCAAAGCCTTTATTTCTGTCGCTAACAAAGTAAATAGTGTTTCCATCGGGACTTAAACATGCCGAAGTTTCCCGATGAGGAGAATTTATGGTTGGAGGAAGAGGTTTTGGACTGCTCCATGTTTCGCCCACCAAATCACAAAAATAAATATCTCCTCCATTTTTATCTCCTTTGTAAATATACAGGGTCTGACCATTGGGAGATAGACCAACAGTTGCATCATGCCCGACAGTATTTATGGGTTCGCCAATATTTTCGGGTTCCGACCAAGTATTATTTTCCTTTTTCGAAAAATAGATGTCTTCGAAATACTGCAAGTCGTTTGGGTCTTTTTCATTTCCTGTAGATTTTTCTCTTCTGGAAGTAAATATTAAGGTAGATTCATCGGCAGAAATTACAGGGCAAAAATCTGCAAAGGGAGAGTTAAGAGCTTTAATATTTACAATTATTCCGGGCACAATATTTTTAATTAATTCCATTCCAACCCTACATTCAGCAATTTTCTTTTCAATATGCTCTAGTTTTGAAGTTTTTTCCTGAGCTTCAAGATTGTCTAAATAAAGATTATAAAAATTAACTGCCTTAAAGAAATCCAAATTGTATTGATAAACTTGCCCTAATCTGTAAAAAATATCGGAAGATACTTTAGGGTCTAATTTTTGAGCTTTCTGAATGTAATCAAGAGCCTTGGTTTTGTAAATAGAATTCAAGTAACAAATACCTATTTTGTAATTTAATTCGGCGTTATGTGGGTTAAATTCGTTGGCTTTTAGAAATAATTCGAGAGCAAGAGCATACCCTCCTCCTCCTGTTTCGTAATAATCATCTCCGTCGGAAATGTTATTTAAAGCTTCGAAAAGACCTTCTTTGTTGTCTTTAAAATACTCTTTAGAGAAAGGAGTATTTTCCTGACAATTAATTATTAATGAGAATAAAAATAAACAGGCAAGCAACAATAGATTTTTCATATTAGGTTATGTTGAAGGGAAAGGGATTTACCCTAATCCCATTATTCTATTATCTCAAACTCAACCCTTCTGTTCTGCTGATGTTGGTCTTCTGTTTTTGCATTTGGCACAATTGGTTTCTGGGCTGCCATTCCTTCAAATTGCAGACGACCTTTATCTATTCCTTTGTCAATTAAATACTGCACCACCGCTTGGGCTCTGTCGTTTGATAATCTTGTGTTGGTTGTAACGGAGCCGCGGCTGTCGGTATGACCTGTAACCTTGATTTTGGCTTTTGGAAAATCGGCCATAAGCTTGTACAATCTATCAAGTTCCGGATATGATTCAGGTCGTAATGTAGCCTTAGCGTAATCGAAGAACACGTTTTTAAGAATTACACTGGAGCCAATTTTCATCTTATTTAACTGAATATCTTTAACAATTTCTTGGTAATTTGTAGCAGCCGGAATATTAAAGTTTTCCGAATGGAACAAATAATCAGTTGCCTTAACAGCAATACCATAGTTTTTACCCGAAGGCAAAGAAACCAAGTATTTACCTGTAGATGAGTTAGATGATGAAACGGAAATAACCTGATTTTTCTCGTTATCCACAATTTCTATTGAAGCGCCAATTGGAGTACCGGTAAATCCGTCGGTAATTGTTCCTTTAAGAATGGTTAGACGGGTTGTTTTAATTTCAACGCTTTCTTCAATAACAGTTTCCGAAATAGGATTAGCAATACTGGCAATTAGGTTATCCTCGTTTGACTGTACCAGTGGTTTTTCAGGTCCAAGGAAGGTTATAACATAAATATCGTATGAACCGTTACCCCCATCCTGTGCAGATGAATAATATCCTCTTTTTCCTGAAGCGTTAATAACAAAAAACACATCATCGTCGGGGGTGTTTATTGGATAACCTAAATTTATTGGAGTTCCCCAGTTTCCGTTATCATCCATTTCCGATTTAAAAATATCGTAACCTCCCATTGAGTTATGTCCCTGAGAGCTGAAATAAATTGTTCTACCATCGGGATGCATTAACACACCTTCTTCTTCATATTCGGTATTAATGGTACTTCCAATATTTACCGGTTCACCCCATCTTTCTTTTTCCTCATCCCATTTTGTATAGTAAATATCATGATTTCCAAAACTCATGTCGGGTCTGTTGGAAACAAAGTACATAGTTTTTCCATCGAATGAGAATGAAGCCGAAGACTCATGATAATCGGTATTAATATATTTCTTTAGCGTGCCGTCATCTGGTTTCGACCATTCTTCGCCCTTTAGTTCGCACATTAGAATATTTCCACCACCTTCTTTGCCATTAAAGATAAATAGTTGTTGGCCATCGGGAGAAAGACCTACTGTTGCATCATTATTGCTTGTATTCAGTGGTTTTCCCATATTTTTTGGTGTTTGCCAAATTCCGTCTATGTTATAAGTTACATAAATATCTTCAAAATACTGTTGATCTCCGGGGTCACTTCCACCTCCATAAGTATCTGCTCTTCTTGAGGTAAAAATCATCATAGATTCATCAGCTGAAATTAGAGGGCTGTAATCAGGATAAATTGAATTTACAGTACCTCCTAAATTATCAATAAATACTCTAACAGGATTTTGAACTAGAATTTTTCCGTTTTTACATTCCTGAATTTTCTTATCAATGTTTTTTCTTTTTTCCTGAAGTTCTTTTGGGGAAAGCACATTTTTGTAAGCTTTATAATTCTCCATTGCTTCATCGAATTCCAAATTTAAATGATGTCCTCGGGCTATATAATATTTAATGTCAATTTCGCCTGTACCAAGACTTTGGGCTTTCTTAAAATATTCCAGACATTTAGATTTTTGCATAGAGCCTTCGTAGCAACGACCTATTTTGTAGTTTAGTTTTGCGCTATTGGGATTGAATCTATTGGCTTCAAGATAAAAATCAAGAGCAAGAATATATGCACCTCTGGATTGCATTTCGTAATACTCATCTCCCTGCTTAAGGTTGCCCATTGCCTTTTTAAAGCCATCTTTATCGTTTTTAAAGTTGTCTTTATCGAATTCCACATTTTGGCTGAAGGAGTTTATTGCCAAAAAAGTAAGAATGAAAACGGCTATATTTTTTAGGGTTTTCATGGTAATATATTTTTTTACAGATTAAACATTATTAAAAATTACAATCTTCGGCGAAAGAAGAGGCCTGATTAACATTTAGTTCAGCAGCTTTGTTCCAGTCGGCGCAGGCTCCTTTTGCATCTCTCAACATTTCTTTGGCATTTCCTCTGTTCATATATGCGTAGCCATAATTCGAATCAATTGAAATAGCTTTATCGAAAGCTTTAATAGCGCCTTCGTAGTCTTTAAGTTTCATTTTGGCCGTTCCAATATTGTTGTAGGCATAAGCATAATCGGATTTTATTTTAATTGCTTCTTCAAAATCTTTAATAGCGCCTTCGTAGTCTTTCATATCGTATTTTGCAGAGCCTCTGTTATTGTAGGCCATGTAATAGTCCGATTTTTGTTTAATGGCATTGGTAAACTGGTCAATTGCTTCCTTATAATTTTCTTTTTTTCTAAGAGCAGAGCCTAAATTATTATAAGTAAAAGCCATTTTTCCGTCAATTGAAATAGCCATTTTGTAATCTGAAATGGCATCGTCGTATTTTTCAAGTTTGCGGTTTGCGCTTCCACGGTCGTTGTATGCGTAGGCATGTTGACGGTCTGCACTAATTGCCAGAGAAAAATCTGCTTTTGCATCTTCGTATTGTCCGGCTTGAAATTTAATTACACCACGGTAGTAGTAAACATTAGCTTCTTTAAAGCCATTATTAATTGCATTATCGAAATCGGACAAAGCACCTTCGTTGTCGTTAGAATTTTGTTTTGCTCTTCCACGGCTGTAGTAGGCGTTTCCGAAGCTTGCATCGTGTTGAATAGCCATATCGAAATCTGAAATAGCCTCTGAAACCCTGTTTAATTCAACATAAACACTTCCTCTATTAAAGTAGGCTTTCGAAAAATCCGCTTTATGCTGAATAGCTTCAGTAAAATCGCTAATTGCCTGCTGAAGTTGTTTGTTCTTAAAATTTTCAATTCCTCTGTTATAGGCAATTTCGGCATCCTGATTCTCTGCAATAACCAAGGTTGTGTCTTTATCGGCTTCCTGGGCAAATGTGCTGCCAAAAACCAAAGCCATAAAGAACAGCGAAAGAAGACCCTTTTTCATAAGCTTAAATTTTTAATTAATAAACGATGGGTAAAGATATAAAAAACTTGATAAAACAAAAGGTTGGATGTTTATAAAGTTTGTTAATTTTAAAAACTAAGTATTCCTGACCTTTTGGAATAACTTTGGTTTTTAAGAAAGCCTCATTAGAAATATTGCCTAAATTGTATAGTATCTTTGCAGGGAGCTTGAATTAGCCAAATGATAATAAAACTAATCCTGCCATTTTGAAAGAACTTTGCAGACCTTAAACTCTATGATGAAAATTTTAATCAGTTCTAAATTGTAAAACAAGATTTTATTTGTATTTTCGTTGTATTAATACGACTATTGTTTTATCAAGTATTTTTTGATTATGAACACAAAAATTTTTCTGTTAGCGGCTTTTCTTTTATCAAGCATTGGTCTTTTTTCCCAAAATGTTGGTCAGAAAGGCGACACACTACTAAACTACACCGATATAAACGGGAAAAAGCAAGGGCATTGGATAAAGCATTATTCGGGAAATACCATAATGTATGATGGTTATTTTATTGATGATAAACCGGTTGGTTTGTTAAAACGTTATCATCCCAATGGAAAAATAATGGCTGAAATGAATCATGAAAAGAAAACCGACGTATGTAGAGCAAAATTATATTCCGAAGGTGAAACTCTTGTCGCCGAGGGCAAATACATAGGACAATTAAAAGATAGTGTTTGGGTGTATTATGGTAAAAATAAGACTAAAATTCGTGAAGAAGTTTACGTTAATGGAGTATTGCAAGGCACTCAAAAAATTTATAACGATGAAGGAATTTTAATTGACGAAATGGATTTTGTAAATGGAAAAATGGAAGGAAATTGGAAGCAGAACTATCATACAGGAGATAGAAAATTTGCAATAGGGCACAAAAATGGTGTTAGGCATGGAGAATATGCAATATTTCATGAAAATGGCAGTCTGCTTGAAAAAGGTCAGTATAAAGATGGGCTTGCAGATGGTGTATGGACATATTACGACAATGGTGGACACAAAAAGTATGATGTTGTTTATAAAGATGGTGAAATAATTAGAGATGGGGGCTTGGCAAAAGAAAAGGCTGAAAAATATAAGAAAAGTATTGAAGATGCCGGCAAAGTTCCCGACCCTTCAAATTATATGTCAGATCCTGAAGAATATCTTCGTCAATCTCAAAAAGCCAGATATTAGGACTATAATAAAAAAACCGACTAAAGTTTTAGCCGGTTTTTTTACAATTATGCAATTTTTATCATTCTGGCAGGTTTTGGTTTCACCTCTTCTCTTTTGGGAAGAAGGATACTAAGAATTCCGTTGTCGTATTTTGCCTTAATTTTATCGCTATCGACAGTTTTTTCGTCAACTGTGAAGCTTCTTTCAAAAGAGCTGTAACAGAATTCTCTTCTTTTATAGCCGTCGTTTTTGTTTTCATCTTCATTAGACATTTCTTTTTTAGTCGAAATCGTTAAAAGATTATTTTCTAATGAAATGTTGAAATCGTCTTTTCCAAAACCCGGAGCAGCTACTTCGATTTGAAAATCGTTTTCGCTTTCCTTGATATTAACGGCAGGCATATTTGATTTAACCCTGCTGAATGCCGGTGTGAAGAAAAAATCATCGTTAAAGAAGTTGTCCCACACATTTGGCAGCAATTCGTTGTTTCTTCTAACTAGTGTCATTGTTTTGTCCTCCATATATTTTAGTTAAACTTTAAATTTTAATTTCAAATACATTCTTTCAAAATAGATACCAATTGCAAAAATTCAATAAAAGCTGTCACAATGGCCGATTTTATGAAAATACCACTGTCATTATGACCGTTTTGTTAGTAATTTTCTTTTAATGCATGTTTAATAATCCATTGTTCAAATTAAATAATGGTAAAAAATTCATATTTTTGTACTCTAATTTTTCTTAAGAAATGATAAACTCGAAATTACCTAATGTAGGGACGACCATTTTTACAATAATGTCGAAGATGGCAGAGGAGTATAATGCAATAAATCTTTCTCAGGGATTTCCTGATTTTGAAGTATCTGCAGAGCTTATTGAACTAATAAACAAACACATGAAAGCCGGCAAAAATCAATATGCACCAATGCCGGGAATAATGCCGTTAAGAGAAATAATTGCTGAAAAAACCTACAATTTGTATTCATTAAAATACAATCCTGAGACTGAAATAACAGTTACAGCCGGAGGAACGCAAGCAATTTATACAGCAATTACTTCCATAGTTAGGGAAGATGATGAGGTAATAGTTTTTGAACCATCATACGACTGTTATTTACCTGCTATAGAGTTAAATGGAGGAAGGCCAATTTTTATTCAGTTAAAGCAACCGGATTATTCAATTGACTGGAATGAAGTTCAAAAAGCCATTAGTTCCAGAACCAAAATGATAATAATAAACAGTCCTCATAATCCAACTGGGTCGATAATGACGGCATTCGATTTAGAAAAATTGTCGAAAATAACAGCAGGTTCAAACATAGTAATACTTTCCGATGAAGTTTACGAACATATTCTTTTTGATGGTTACGAACATCAATCGGTTGCTAGATTTCCAAAGCTTGCGGAAAGAAGTTTTATTGTTTCATCTTTTGGAAAAACATTTCATGCAACAGGTTGGAAAATGGGATATTGTGTAGCGCCAGCCGTATTAATGGCTGAATTTCGTAAGGTTCATCAGTTTTTGGTATTTTCTGTAAATACTGCTATTCAGTATGCACTTGCTGAATTTTTGCAGAATGAAAACAATTACAAAGGTTTGGAAAAATTTTATCAAGAGAAAAGAGATTACTTTGCAAAGTTGTTAAAAGGCTCTAGGTTTGGCCTTAAACCTGCAAGTGGAACCTATTTTCAATTGTTGGATTACAGTAAAATTTCAGAAGAAAAAGAAATAGCATTTGCTGAATATTTGACTAAGAAAGTTGGAGTAGCATCAATACCTGTTTCTGTTTTTTACCACAAAACTTTCGACAATAAAGTATTAAGATTTTGCTTTGCAAAATCCAACGAAACCCTTGAAAAAGCTGCTGAAAAACTAATTAAACTCTAAAAATACGCAATAAATGGAACTATATTTGGATTCTGCTGACCTTAATGAAATTGAAGAAGCATTTGGAAAACTTGGCTTTTTGGCCGGTCTAACAACTACACCAACTTTTATGCACCGTCATGGTATTACCGATATTGACGGTATGATAATGAAATTGTCGGAAATTGTGCCTGTTTTACAGATTGAGGCTCTTGGAGAGACAGCAGAAGAGATTTATAAAGAAGCTCAACGGCTCGACCAACTGGGACTAGATAGAAAGAAAACTGTATATAAAATTCCTGTTTCGTTAGAAGGAGTAAGGGCTTGCAAAATGCTAACCGACGAAAATTTTCTGGTAAATGTCCATTTGGTTTATACTCTTCAACAAGCCTATATGGCGATGGCAGCCGGAGCAACTTACGTTTGTCCACTTGTTGGTCGCCTTCAGGATCAGGGACACGATGCTTTAAGTCTTGTTGAACAATGCGTTGATGCTGTTGAAGTATATGGTTACGATACAAAAATAATGTTCTCTTCAGTTCGTCATGCAGAACATGTTAGAAATGCTCTTAACATTGGTGTTCATACATGCACAGTTCCATGGAAAGTGATGAAATCATTAACCGAAAACAACTTTACCAGTCTTGGTACTCAGCAATTTTTCGAGCATACCAGATTAATGACTATGAAAGTGAAAGATGTGATTTCATCTGATAACCCTTTAATTTATCCTGAAAACACAGTTCTGGATGCAATTCTTAAAATGACAGAATCAGGATTTGGAGCGGCAACAATTGTTGATGAAAATGGTAACCTGAAAGGAATTTTTACTGATGGCGATTTACGAAGAAAAGTGAAGGAAAACGGCAAGGCTATTTTGGAAAAGAAAATGCAAGACCTTTCTTTTAATATTCCTGTTTCTATTGATTCCGAAGCTCTACTGAACGAAGCTGTTAAAATTTTCAAACAAAAATCCATAGATAATATTATTGTTACAAACAACGGAAAACCTTCGGG
Organism: Bacteroidales bacterium; assembly: GCA_016936815.1. GTDB lineage: Bacteria > Bacteroidota > Bacteroidia > Bacteroidales > GWF2-38-335 > GWF2-38-335. Next base: position 37,712 of record JAFGXD010000090.1, on the reverse strand, counting down.
AATGATTGATATTCAAGATCTTGTTAAACTCAATCTTTGGGGATAATGGATTTTTTACAAAAATTATTCGAAAATCAGGGCGGTGAGTTTTATTCTTCACGAGCCGAAATTCAAACCAAATTACAAAAATGTAAAGCAGTAATTTTCGATTGGGATGGAGTTTTTAATACAGGAGAAAAAACTGAACAAACAGGAAGTCCTTTTTCAGAAATAGATTCCATGGGATTAAACATGCTTAGACTTAGCTTTTGGCTTTTGAATAAAAAACTACCATTTATTGGAATTATTACAGGACAAAAAAACCCTACTGCTATTAAACTTGCAAAAAGAGAAAGTTATAACGCTGTATATTTCAGCTTTTTAAATAAAAGTGAAGCTTTGATGCATTTGGAAAAGAAATTTGGGATATTGCCTACTGAAGTTGCTTTTGTTTTCGACGATATTCTTGACTTATCTGTTGCTCGCAAAGTTGCACTTAGGTTTTATGTAAGAAGAGCAGGAAATCCTATGACAAATAATTATATTTCTTCCGAGAAATTACTAGATTATGCAACAGGAAATGAAGGTGGTAATAATGCAGTTAGAGAGGTTTGTGAACTAATTTGTGCTTGCAACGGGAATTTTGATCAAGCGGTTAACCACAGAATAGAATTCGATGCAACTTATCAGAATTATTTAAAAACAAGAGGTTTAATTGAACCGGGATTTTTCTATTATTACGAAGGCACAACTCAGGAAATTGTTGTTTAATAATTGTTTTATGAAATATTTATTCTCATTATTGCTAATTATCTTAGGTTTACTAAGCTACTCTCAAAAATCCGAAGTTTATTTTACTAAAGATATTTCCTCCGCAGGGGTGTTAAAGATTTATGAGAAAATAAAATCGGAAGTAAAAGGCAAAAGAATTGCAATAAAAGTACATTTTGGAGAAGATGGAAATCAAAACTACCTGTCTCCCAATCTTGTAGAAGGACTTTGTAAGCTTACAAATGGAACTCTTGTTGAAACAAATGTCTTATATGTTAGCAGGAGAAGATACACAGAAAGTCATATTCAACTTGCAAAAGATCACGGCTTTAATTTTGCCCCTATTGATATTCTGGATGCAGAAGGAGATTACTCAATAAAGACAAATGGAACTCATTACAAAGAAGTGAAAGTTGGTAGAAGCCTTGATAAATATGATTCTTACATTATTTTTTCGCATTTTAAAGGTCACGGAATGGCAGGATTTGGAGGTGCAATAAAAAATGTTTCCATGGGACTGGCTTCAATTGCAGGAAAAATGGCCTTACATACAAGTACTGTTCCAACCATAAAAAATGAGAAATGTACCAAATGTGGAGCTTGCGAAAAAAAATGTCCTGGTGGAGCAATAACAATAGAACCCAATGTTAAAATAGACTCTGCCAAATGCATAGGATGTGGCCAGTGCATTGGAGTGTGCAAAGACGGAGTTTTTGGTGTGGCATGGGCTTCGGTTTCTAAACCGGTTTTTTTGGAACGACTTGTTGAATATGCTGAGGCAATTATTAAAGACAGAAATGTGGTTTATATTAACGTGCTGGCTAATATCTCAAAGGACTGCGATTGTGTGAAAGCTGCCGGAAAGCCCTTTATGAATGATATTGGAATATTAGCTTCAACAGATATTGTTGCAATTGAAAAAGCAAGCCATGATCTGGTAGATAAAAACCATAAATGCAAAGATACCTTCCTTAAAATAAACTCTGTTTCAGGAAAAAATCAAATAGAATATGCCTACAAAAGAGGCTTAGGAAATAAAAAATATAAATTAATTAAAATCGATTAATCTTTATATTTGATAATCAACCTATTTGTGACGAGTGACTAATTAATTATGACGAAAGCATAAAAATTCGTGACAAACACTTGACTTGAATATATTAAAATTGTAAATTTGCAGTCTTAACCCATACTAATATGAAAAAGATTGCAATACCAACCGACAACAATGTTTCTATTTCACAAGACTTTGCGAATGCTAAGTGGTTTAAAATAATTGAGGTAGAAAACAACCACGTAGGATCGTTTCGTTATATTGAAAACAATCTAAGTCAATCTAATGGACAAAAAGATTTAGATTTAGTTAGAAAACTTAGCGATTGTGAGGTAATAATTGCCAGAGAAATTTCTAGTAAAACTCAGGAAGAATTTCAAAGCATGAATAAAAAGATTATTATTACTAACGAAATTCAGATGGATGTAGCTGTTGATGCTTTTATTAAAGGTATTACCGCAACTAATTAGAAATATCAGAAAAATTTTGTGGAGTGTTGACAGAATTGAACAACACAAGATAGCCTACATGACTACTTAATACTACTTTAATGGTTTTTGTTTATTGTTTTTCCTCAAGATAAAACAATTTGGTTTTTTTGTACTGCTATACAATACTTTTGTATAATAATGAAAGAAAAATTAAACTACTTTGTTGTATTTTAATACTTTTATTGCCTTACAAATACAAAATCCTAAAATGAAAAAATATTATTTCATCTATTTATTGTCTGTTTTCATTTTATTAATTCCCAAAGTAAAAGCCCAACAAGATACTATTAAACTATTTTCAGTAAAAAAGAACAAGGAGAATATTGAAATATGCATTTCCTCAAAAAAGGGTTTTATTATTGGCAGCGAGAGATATGTCTTACATATTGGTGATTCATATTTTACAAAGAGTATACATCCCGATGGAAACGAAAATCTAATAGTTTTCAAGATTGATTTTGATAGCTTTTCAGCCATAAAGAATAATAATGAAATGGTTTTGGTTTATGGATTATTTGATTCAAATATTAAAAACAAAAAAACTATTGGTGAAAATAGAACTTTTTCGGGAAAACACTGGAAAATTGGCGTTTTGGATAAGGATTTGTTAAACAAATAATTAAAAAAAATGAAAAATAATCAAAATCTGAATTCTCTTTCAATAATTTGTTTTACAATATTCTTTTTATTCAACTCATTAATTTGTAAATCACAAACAGCAGATCCCGGTATCTCAGGACCCTATTCTGTTCTTTATCAGGATTACGACTTGGGAGATTTGGCATATTCTCCTCCAACATTTCCTTCATCAGTTGAGGTAATAGGTAGGGTTTTTTATCCCTCAGATTTAACTGCAGGACCTTTTCCTGTTTTAATATTTTTGCATGGGCGACATTCAACTTGTTATAATCCTTCAACAAATGGAACATCCAGTTCGTGGCCATGCACCAGTTCTTACGATATTTTACCAAGTTATCAGGGTTATGATTATCTTGCTGAATTTATGGCCGGTCACGGATATATTGTTATTTCAATATCTGCCAATGCCATAAATGCAACAGATAACGATGTTTCCGACTTTGGCATGCGTGCAAGAGGAGAATTAGTTCAGCATCATTTGAATCTTTGGCAAACTTACAATAGTGTTGGCGGTAGTCCTTTTGGAACTCAATTTGTTGGAAAACTAGATTTAGACAGAGTTGGAACCATGGGGCATTCTCGCGGAGGTGAAGGTGTTGTTGAGCATGCCTTGTTAAATAATGAACAGGGTAACCCCTATGGTATAAAGGCGGTTCTTACTCTTGCTCCCGTAGATTTTGGTAGAAAAGTACTTAATGGAATTCCTCTTATGAATATTGCTCCTTATTGCGATGGAGATGTTTCAAATCTTCAGGGTATTCACTACTTCGATGATGCCAGATATAATGATGCAAACGATGAGGCTCCAAAACATTCGGTTTTGATTTTAGGCGCCAATCATAATTTCTTTAATACAATTTGGACTCCCGGTCAGTTCCCGGCAGGAGCTTCCGACGATTGGGGTTATGAAGATATGTTTCAAAACGATTCGCATTGCGGGACTAATTCTTCATCGAACCAAAGATTAAGCTCTGCCCAACAAAGAGCTGCTCTTATTACTTATTTATCAGCCTTTTTTAGGGTTTATGTCGGAAACGAAACACAATTCCTTCCAATTCTACAAACAGAAGATATTGATCCTCCGGTTTCTAGTGGTCTCGATGCAAGTGAAGTTTTTGTTTCATTTCATCCTGCAAAATCTAAGAGGTTAGAAATTAATCGTTTAGATAATCAAACTTGTGAAATTCTTAACAGTCTTACTGATGATGTGGGATTTTCTGGTCTTACAAATTACAGTATTTGCAGCGGATATTGTTTGGACGAAGGAACTGCTCAGGAGCCCCATGGTTCAAGCTCTCTTAGTCTTTCCCAATTACAAATAGGATGGAATTCCTCCGCTGATGAATATACAAACGATATTCCAGAAGCATTTAGAAATTTTACCCAGTTTAATTCTCTTCAATTTAGACTTGCAGTAAATTTTATTAGTTATACTGGAGCATCTCCTTTAAATTTTACAGTACAATTAATTGATTCTTATGGGTTTGTTGCCAATCAACAAATAAGTGAACATAGCAATGCTCTATATTCTCCTCCGGGGACATTAAATAATACTCTTCCAAAATTATTACACAACACAATTTCAATTCCGGTTTCCTCTTTTGAAGGAATTGATTTAAGCTCGGTAGAACAAATAAAATTTCTCTTTAACCAATCGGTTTCCGGGTCAATAATGGTTTCTGATATTATTCTTAATTCCGAAAACGATTTGATTTTTCCGCCCCTTGCAAATTTTTCTTCTAATGTAAACGAAACTTGCACAGGGGAAGTAAATTTTACAGACCAATCGGGCTTTAATCCAACATCATGGTTTTGGGATTTTGGTGATGGTACTACTTCAACAATGCAAAACCCATATCATTTTTATCCCGAAAACGGAACCTATACTGTTAAGTTATCTGTTGAAAACAGTATTGGAAACGATAGTATTATTAAAACCTCATATATTTCTGTAAACAAACCGGAAATGCCTTTTTGCGAAGGAGATACAATATGTGGAGAAGGTGAAGTAAATCTAGTTGCAAACTCGAGTTCTGCCGGATTATTATACTGGTTTAATGAATTAGGCTCAACTTCATCCATAGCAACAGGATCTAGTTATAGCACTGTTATTAACGAAACAACATCTTTTTTTGTTGAGGAACTTGTTGAAAGTCCATTACTTAGTGTTGGTCCGGTAGATAATAGTTTCGGGTCAGGAGGAAATTTCAATTCAAACGATTTAAGAGGAATTTTCTTCGACGCATACGATTTCTTTACCTTAGAAACAGTTAAAGTATATTCTAATTCTGCGGGCACAAGAACTATAGAGGTATTAAGCGGCGATGGAGGTTCAGTTATACATACTGCCAATGTTTATGTTGGAGCAGGAGAGCAGGTTGTTTCTTTGGGGTTTAATATTGAGCCATATTCGGGATATTATTTAAAAGTAAGTGGTAGTTTAATAGATTTTTTCAGAATAAACGATGGATCACCAGATTATCCCTATACAATTCCCGGACTTGTTTCCCTAACAGGCTCAAACGTTGATGGACAGGAACAAGATTTTTATTACTATTTTTTCGATTGGAAAGTAAAAGGGCAAGACTGTATAAGCGAAAGAGCTGAAGTAATTGCCAATGTTTATCCTTTGCCGGAAATTATTGTTTCAGAAGATGTTGAGATATATTTTGGAGAAACAACGGTTTTAAGTGCCACAGGGGGTGAAAGCTATCAATGGTGGCCTTCGGAAGGTTTAAATAGTACAATTGTTTCGTCTCCTGAGGCATCGCCTGATACAACTACCCAATACTGGGTTTTGGTAACAAACGAATTTGGGTGTAGCGATACTGCCGAAATTACAGTATCTGTACTTCCGTTAAGTATTTCCGAAAACATGGCTTTTTCAGATTTTCAAGTTTTTCCAAATCCCGGCTCCGGAATAGTACAAATAGAAAATCTATTGTCTTTTAGCAGGGTTGAAATATTTTCCAGTACCGGTGAACTCTTGTCAATTTACGAGTTTAACTATGGACAAAACAAAATAGTACTAGATTTATCTAATAAACCAAAAGGCTTGTATTTATTGCGGTTTATTAGTGGAACAAGCTCGGCAACTGCTAAGTATTTATTGGAGTAAAATAAATTTTGAAGAAAAAAGCTAATAAAAAACCAGAGTCTATTCTTTTCCGTTTTTGTTGTGTTTTTTAATAAATTGGTCAAGAGCCATGGTCATTGAAGGTGCATTGGGACGAGGGGCTTGAATATCCAGTCGTAATTTGGCTTCTTTGACTGCTCGTGAGGTTGATGGTCCAAAAGCTGCAATTTTTGTTGTATCCTGAGCAAATTCAGGAAAGTTTTGCAATAAAGATTTTATTCCGGAGGGACTGAAAAAAACCAACACATCATAGTCGATATTTTTTAAGTCTGATAAATCTGAACTTACTGTTCTGTAGAGAATTGCTTTGTTAAAGCGGATTTTTTGTTTTTCCAGAGCTTCAGGAATTTCCTGTTTGTGGATATCGGACAAGGGCAGTAAGAATAAATCTTCTTTATGCTTTGTTATTAAATCCATAAGCTCTTCGAATTTACTTTTTCCGTAAAATATTTTTCTTTTTCTGTAAACAATGTATTTTTGAAGATAGAAGGCTATAGATTCAGAAATGCAAAAATATTTCATAGTATCTGGAACGCAGATGCGCATTTCTTCACAAATTCTAAAGAAATGGTCTACTGCTGTGCGGGAAGTAAAAATTACTCCTGTATGCTCAGCAATATTTATCCTATCTTGCCGGAAATCTTTTACGCTTACACCCTCAACCTTAATAAAAGGTCGGAAATCAATCTGCAAAGAATACTTTTTAGCTAAATCAAAATAAGGCGACTTGTCTGTTTTTGGTTCCGGCTGGGAGACCAATATCTTCCTGATTTTCAATCTGATTCCGTTTTTAAATTATACCTTCATTACTTAAATCCGAGGATTCCAAAATACTTGAAAAGCACTAAAAATGGTGCAATTTCAAGGGTACAAAGATACAAAAACAAATAAAACGGTGATACTTTTGCACGATAAGAAATTTGCAATCCCCTGTAAACTCTTGCTATAAAGGAAATTGCAAACAAAATTCCCCCTGTAATAAGCAAATGAAAGTGTAAGTTCGGAGGTAGGTAAGAAAGTCCAATACTAATTGGCAGTAAGGATATTCCAACAGCTTTATTATAAAGGAAGACATTATGTAGGTACTCGTTACATTCGCGTTCTGCAAGTAAAAGATTGCCTAAAATTTTATAAACAACTAACTTTAATAGATAAACCAAAATAATTATTCCATAAATCAATAAAAACAATAGGGGTTTATCTTTATTAAACAGAGTTATTTCAGAAAATTGAGCGACAAAAAACAAAAAAAACGACATACTTAATACAAAAAGAAAGTTGAGTAAAAAAGAAGCTCTTTGGGTATTTGCATTTTGTTCCAAAAACACTTTATGAGATGTTTGATTATTAAATAAAGATTCGAAAATTTTATCTAATTCTCTTCTGAAAAAAAATCTTATCCATGCAAAAAATATTACGGCTCCAATAATAACAATAAGATACCAATCGAATTTTTCTATTTTTGAAAGTGTTTTTTCCTGATTATTTGCATCAAATTTTGGTATTTCAAGTGTTTCAGTTAATATGCTGTCGTTTTTAGAAACTGTTTCAAGAGTATCTTCTAATGGCAAAGCCGGTTGAACAGTACTATCGTTTTTGCTTATAATTATAGAATCTTTTACAAACCAAAGTTTGTTGTCTTGTTTTTTCTCGGGAGGATTAATAAAGAGATTGTAAGTTGCAAGATTATATTTTTTATGAAAAAAGGAATCTTTTTCAACCGAGCGTAAATAGCGATAGTAATTTTGCAAATATGGACTTAAAACCAAACTTGTGCTGTCTTGCTGAGGCGGCATATTAAATACTATTTCAGGAAATTGGTTTTTCACTTTCAAAATATGTTTTAATTTTTCCGGCTTTACTTTTGCCCACAATTTCTGTTAATTCTTTCAGACTACATTTTTTAAGTCTTTCAACCGATTTATACTTCTTAAGAAGAGTTTCTGCGGCAGAACTTCCAATTCCGGGAATATCGGTAAGCAGACTAGCTGCAAATTTACTTTTTCTTTTGGTTCTATGAAAACTTATTCCAAAACGGTGTGCTTCATTTCTTAATTGTTGGATAAGTCGCAGAGTTTCAGACCTTTTGTCAAGATATACCGGAATGCTATCGTTAGGAAAATATATTTCTTCCAGCTTCTTTGCTATTCCAATAATAGTTAGTTTACCTCTTAAACCTAAAGTTTCTAAGGCATTTAGAGCAGCGCTTAACTGACCTTTTCCTCCATCAATTATTATTAATTGAGGAAGAGATTTGTTTTCATCAATTAACCTTTTGTATCTTCTGAACACCACTTCTGTCATTGAAGCAAAATCGTCGGGACCATCTACTGTTTTAATATTAAAGTGCCTGTAATCAGATTTATACGGTTTTGCGTTTCTAAAAACAACGCAGGCTGCAACCGGGTTTGTTCCCTGAAGATTGGAATTGTCGAAACATTCTATATGTCTTGGTAAATCAGTCATTCTAAGATCTTTTCTAACAACTTCAAGTTTTCGTATTATTCCTGTTTCCGGGTTTTTTATTTCTTGTCTCTTTCTCTTTTCAAGAAGATAGTATTTAGCGTTGCGTAAGGATAGCTCCAAAAGTTTCATTTTGTCGCCTTGCTTAGGCACAATAAAGGTGAAATTATCAGGAATTAAAGAAGGTTTAAAAGGTACAATAACATTTTTAACAGTACTAAATAATCTTTCTCTTATTTCAAGAATAGCAAAAAGCAACAAATCTTCTTTGGCTTCATCTAGCTTTTTAACTAATTCAACAGAATGAGCCTGAATTATTGCTCCATTCTGTACTTTAATAAAGTTTACAACGGCAATTTTTTCGTCTTCAGCGTAGCCAAAAACATCAAGGTTTGAGATGGCAGGATTTACAATTGTTGATTTTGCTTTATATCCTTCAATTAGTAATATTTTCTCTTTTATTTCTTGAGCTTCTTCAAAGAGCATTTTTTCTGCTTTTTCCAACATTTGTTGGTTTAGAAATTGCAAAACCGATTGAATATTTCCCTTAAGAATATTTTTAATTTGATTTATGTTTTGTTCGTATTCTTCTGTGTTTACATAACCTGCACAAGGGGCTTTACAGTTTCCAATATGGTATTCGAGGCAGGTTTTAATTTTTTTCTTTTTTATATTTTCTTCAGATAAGGTGTGTTTGCATGTTCTAAGTTGAAAAATTTTTCTAATTAAATCAAGTAAAGTGTTAAGCATAAGACCGCTTGCATATGGGCCAAAGTATTCAGAGCCATCGCGATAAACGTTTCTTGTTTTAAAAACTCTGGGAAAATCCTCTTTCTTAATACAAATCCATGGAAAAGTTTTATCATCCTTTAGCATGACATTGTATTTGGGTTGGTGTTTTTTAACCAGATTATTCTCCAACAATAATGCGTCTGTTTCGGTTTCAACAACAATATGTCTAATATTCTCAATCTTAGCTACCATAATCCTAGTTTTGGCAGCTGCATGATTTTTTACAAAATAGGAGCTAACCCTTTTCTTAAGATTTTTTGCTTTGCCAATATACATGAGGACATCATCTTTGTCAAAAAATTGATATACACCGGGTAATTCGGGAAGCGACTTAAGAATTAGGTCAATATTTTCCTTTTGTTTCATTATTTTTAATGCGTAGCCTCAAACCTAGGGAATTTTAATGATAAAAACAATAGATTAAAGATACTCCATGCTTAATGCATAGTAAACAGCCATTACTACTGAAAACAATGCCGAACCAAAAAACCGGTATTTAAAATGGAGCATATTTTGAACCATAAAATTACCGGCTAGAGTAATAGGAAGAGAGAAAATAAATGATAATAAGCCCTGATAAAAAATTTCAGTAGAAATCTCGTTGCTTTTTCCTGAAAACCACATTATTAAGGCCATATGTCTTGAAATCCAAAGGGGATTAAAGTACAAAGTTGACAAACTTGTCTTATAAATGGAGAGTTTAATTCCCTTATATTTTGAAGATGTTTTTTCTATCCAGCGGAAAAAATTTGGTATTTCGAAAGCGTAAATAATTGCTCCAACAAGAATAATTCCAATTAATCGCATTAGGCAAAAATCTCCGGTAATAAAAGCGGCAATTAAATCGCCGGCAGGAAATACCAATGCCCCAATAATAATATCTTTTACAGAGTATTTCAATTTTTTTTGTTTACAGTTTATCTACTTTTTTCGGCGGGGCAACTTCTGGGTTTCAGGTATTTTTCTATTTTGTTTTTGGACTTTTTTCCCTCGTTTTCTTCTAGTTTTATCTTCTTTCTTCATTTCTTTTGAAATGGTATTCACTTCCTTTTCGAACTTATCTACATCTTCTTTGGCTTTTTTGGAATGATAACGTTTTTTATTAACACGTTTCTTCGGCTTTTCGTATCGGTTTTTATTTGTTTTTGCGTGATTTGCCTGTTCTTTTGAATTGGTATACCTTCGCCCTTTACTTGTAATTTTGGAGTTTTTTAGTCTTCCCTGTTTCACTCCCCAATTCTGGTCACCGTCTTTTATAACATCGTTTTGTCCTGTTCTATGTTTTTCTCGTTTTACAGGTTTCTGAGCATAAGAATTTTCTACTATTAGCAGAGAAAGTATTAACAGCAGAAAAAGAATTTTTCGTAAAATCATATTTAGTTTGTTTTACAATAGTAATGCAAATTTACTCTAATTTGTTGTATTTGGGTTGAAAAAATTTGGGTAATTGCATTTTTTTTGCTTCCCAAAGACCAAAGATTACAAATAAGCAAGTATTTTCCGCTTTTGTTATGAAGTTATAGTTTGGACTAATTTCAATTTTTCAGTAATTTCAACATCTGTCTCTTGTTCTTAATATTTCTTCAATATCCTCAAGCTTAATATTTTTGGCTTTCAAGAGAATTAACAAATGATATAGCAAATCGGCTGCTTCGTTTTTGAAAAGCTCAATATTGTTGTCTTTTGCTTCTATTACAAGCTCAACCGCTTCTTCTCCAACCTTTTGGGCTATTTTGTTTATGCCTTTTTTGTACAGGTTATTTGTATAACTATTTTCGGAATTTTCATCAATTCTGCTTCTAATTTTTTCTTCAAGTTTATACAAAAAACCCTTTGCCGATTGGTCTCCAAAACAAGATTCGTCTCCGGTATGGCAAGTTGACCCGGAGGGTTCTGCTAAAATTAAGAGAGTATCGTTGTCGCAATCGGTTTTTATTTCTTTTACTTTCAGAAAATTACCCGAGGTTTCTCCTTTTGTCCAAAGCCTGTTTTTGCTTCTGCTGAAAAATGTTACCAAACCCTGGTCAACTGTTTTTTCAAGAGCTTCATTATTCATATAACCAAGCATTAATACTTTGCTGCTCAGGTAATTCTGGACAATAACCGGTACTAAACCTCCTGTCTTATTAAAATCTACTTTCATCTTACATTAATTTTTTCGGTTTTTAAATAATTTTTTAATTCTGAAATTCCTATATCCCCATAATGGAAAATTCCGGCAGCCAAAGCCGCACTAACATTGGTGTTTTCGAAAACATCCTTAAAGTGGAGTAAATTTCCGGCTCCTCCCGAAGCAATTATTGGTACGTTTACCTCAGCACAAACCAAATTGCATAATTCAATAGCAAAACCGGTTCTTGTGCCATCGTGGTTCATGGAGGTTAGTAAAATTTCTCCCGCTCCCAAATCAACTGCCTGTTTTGCCCAATCTTTGGTTCTTTTTTCTGTTGAAACTGAGCCGCCATTTACAAAAACCAACCATTCCCCATTTTCGAATTTTGTATCAATTGCCAAAACAACAGCTTGATTTCCAAACCTTTTTGCAATTTCCGAAATTAGCTTTGGATTTCTTACCGCAGAAGAATTAATACTTACCTTGTCGGCGCCAGATTTAATTACCGCTTCTGCATCTTCTAAACAGTTTATTCCTCCCCCCACAGTAAATGGAATATTTATTTTGGAGGCAATATTTTCAACAAGTTTTACGAGAGTTTTACGCTTTTCAATTGTTGCCGTAATATCGAGAAAAACAAGTTCATCTGCTCCATCGCAAACATATTTTTGTGCAAGCTCAACAGGATTTCCGGCATCTCGTAGATTAAGAAAATTTGTTCCTTTTACAGTTCTTCCGTCTTTTATATCAAGACAAGGAATTATTCGTTTTTTTAACATAGCTCTGTAAGTTTTTGTAATGAAATTTTTCCTTCATAAATTGCTTTTCCTACTATTGCCCCTTCGCAACCAATAGTTTGCAGTTTTTCTAAATCGCTAATTGACGAAACACCTCCGCTTGCAATTAGATTTACTTCAGCATTTTGCAATATTTCTTGGTAAAGATTAACGGAGGGACCGTTTAACATTCCGTCTTTAGAAATATCCGTGCATATTACATTTCGTATTCCTTGGTTGTAATACTTTGTAATAAAATCAATTACGCAATTATCTGTATTTTCTAGCCAAGCCGAAACAGCAATTTTTCGTTGGTTAACATCGGCCCCCAGAATTATTTTTTCCGGACCAAATTTTTCAAGTATTTTAATAAATTCCACAGGGTTTTTTATGGCAATACTACCTCCGGTAACCTGATCTGCTCCGCATTCAAAAGCTATTTCAGCATCCTTTAAAGATTTAATACCTCCTCCAAAATCAATTTTCAATTTTGTGTTTATAGCTATCTTTTCAAGAATAAAGCGATTAAAAATTTTACCGGTTCTTGCTCCGTCTAAATCCACCAAATGCAAATACTTAATACCCTTGGTTTCGAATTCTTTGGCCATTTCAAGCGGATTTTCGTTATAAATCTTTTTTGTGTCAAAAGCACCTTTTGTAAGTCTAACGCACTTACCATCAATTATATCTATTGCTGCTATTATTCTCATTTTGTTATAGTTTTAAAAAGTTAAGTAGAATTTTTTCTCCAATTAATCCGGATTTTTCGGGGTGAAACTGTGTTGCAAAGAAATTGTCTTTCTGCATTGCTGCAGCAAAAGGGAGAATGTAATTGCATTGTGCAACAGTAAATTCGGATATTTCGCAATAATAACTATGGACAAAATAGACATCGGGGTTTTCGGAAATTCCATTAAAAATTTCGGAATTTAGTTTTGTTAGAGAGTTCCAGCCCATGTGGGGAACAATTTCCGTATTTGGAAACAGCCTTACCTTGCAATTGAAAATCCCCATACAATCTGTATTTCCCTCTTCTGAGTGCAAACACATAAGTTGCTGACCTAAGCAGATTCCCAAAACCGGTTGTTTAAGGGATTTTATAAGCTCGTCCAATCCTTTTTCTCTCAAATATTTCATTGCAGAACCGGCCTCTCCAACTCCGGGAAATATTACCTTTTCGGCGTTTAGAATCTTCTTTTTGTCGTCTGTAACAACAGATTGGAACCCCAAACGATTAAGAGCATTTTTAACTGAGGTTGAATTTCCTGCATTGTATTTAATAATTGCTATCATAACAGTCCTTTTGTACTTGGTATTGAAAAATTATTTGTGATGTTTACAGCCATTTTAACAGCTCTGGCAAAAGCCTTAAAAATGGCTTCAATTTTGTGATGCTCGTTAGTCCCCTCGGCCTTAATGTTTAAATTACATTTTGCGCTAATACAGAACGAATTAAAAAAGTGTTCGAACATTTCGGTTGGCAGATCGCCAATCTTTTCTCTTAGAAAAACCGTTTCCCACTGCAAGAAAGGTCTGCCGCCAAAATCAAGAGCAACCTGAGCAATACAATCGTCCATTGGAACAACAAAGCCATAACGCTCTATGCCCTTTTTGCTGCCCAAAGCCTTTATAAATGCCTCGCCCAGAGCAATTGCCACATCTTCAATGGTATGGTGTTCATCAACAATCAAATCGCCTTTAGCCGAAACAGATAAATCTACGTTTCCATGTTTTGCAATTTGTTCGAGTAAGTGATTGAAAAACCCGAGACCTGTAGAAATATCGTGTTTTCCATTGCCATCGAGGTTTAGGAAGATTTCAATGTCGGTTTCAGAAGTCTTTCGAGAAATTGCGGCTTTTCGCAGTTGAGAAGAGAAAATCGAATAAATTTCAGACCATGAATTTACTGAATATGGAAGATCATTGCAGGTTACTTCATTTAAAATAAGGGCTTTACAAGCAATAGACTCTGCAATTTTCCTGTGATAATCATTGTTTCCAATTATAAAGGAATTATCCGGGGAATAATTTCCTTTCAAAAACAATTTCAGTAATTGAGTTTCCAGTTGCTGAAAATCGGAATCATTATTTTCCTTTTGGCTGAAAATAAAAAATCTTACAAATTCAACACCTTCATTTTTAAAGGCTTGAATAAGTTTTTGCTGCACAGAGTCAAAATTGTTTTCATTGAAATCCCCGTCTGAGTTTTTGGTTTTTTCTATAATTACAAAAATGTCGAAATCTTTTTCTCTTGCAATTTTGGAAAGATTTTGAAAAACTCCGGGGTAAAATTCAAGGTTTTCAAGCGAATAGGGCAATAATTTGTTGTCTATTTTCTTTATAAGAGTTCCGTTTCTAAAAATTATTAAAGCGTTTTTCATTTCACAAATTTTTAAGTTTTTCAATAAGTAATAAATTTTGTTCTCTTGTTCCCACCGATATTCTAAGGCAGTTTTTTACGACTGAACTCCTGTTTCTAACAACAATTCCAGCCTTAAGCAAGTCTGAATATATTTTTTCGGCATTAGTAACTTCAACCAGAAAAAAATTGGCATCGGAAGGAAAAACCTTTTTAATGTAAGGAATTGACAAAAGTTCGTTTAGAAGTCGGTCTTTTTCTTCAAGTAATTCGACCAGTCGAATAGTAAACGATTCTACGTTTTCAAGAGCCTCAATGGCAGCAAGTTGATTAGGGGTGCTGATATTGTATGGAGGTTTTACCTTATTAAGCAAGGCAACAATTTTTTGGTTAGAAAAGGCCATGCCAACCCTTGCAGCGGCTAGTCCCCACGACTTACTGAAAGTTTGTAAAACAACAAGATTTTGGTGATTTGCGATTTTTCCGATAAAGGATTTTTGCTTGCAAAAATCTATATATGCCTCATCAACAACAACAATGCCGGTAAAAGAACTGATAAACCAATCGGGAATTTCGAGAATGTTACCGGTAGGATTGTTGGGCGAACAAAAGAAAGCAATTTTGCAGCAGTTAGTTTTCCCAAAAAAAGAGGCAGGCAGGTTTTGTAAATCGGGTTGAAACTGTTTGGTAAGGGGCATTTCAATAATTTCAACATCATTAATTGCAGCGGCAACTTTATACATTCCGTAGGTTGGAGTAAAAACAAGAATTTTATCTTTTCCGGGATTGCAGAAAATGCGAATAAGCAAATCAATAATTTCATCGCTTGCATTGCCGAGAAAAATATTTTCCAAATCAATATTTTTTAATTCGGAAAGCTTTTGTTTCAACAATTTTTGCTTAGGATCGGGATAACGATTGAGCTGTCCGTACGGATTTTCGTTGGCATCGAGAAAAATCCCTTCGTTTCCGGAATATTCCTCTCGGGCGCATGTGTATGGCTCTAACGCAAGAATATTTTTGCGCACTAATTTTTCAAGTTCTATCATTTTCTAAATATTTTAGTCTAACACTAACAGCATTTTTGTGAGCTTCAAGGTTTTCGGCAGCAGCCAATATTTCTACAGCTTTGCCAATATTCATAATTCCCTGTTTTTTTATCTCCTGAAAGCTTATAAATTTTTGAAAGCAATGAACAGAAACACCGCTGAAGTTTTTTGCAAAACCGTTTGTTGGCAGAGTATGATTTGTTCCCGACGCATAATCTCCTGCACTTTCGCAAGAGAAATTTCCCAGAAAAACAGATCCTGCATTTATGATTTTTGCAGAATACTTTTCGAAATCCTTTATAGCCAAAATTAAGTGCTCCGGGCAATACAAATTACTGAAACTAATGCAATCGTCAAGGTTTTCTAAAAGAATGGCTTTGCTGTTTTTAAGAGCTTTACGCGCAATTTCCTTTCTGGGCAAAACCTTCAACTGTTTCTTAAGAGCCAAAAGGGAATTTTCAATAACCAACAAATTGTTTGAAAGAAGAATAACCTGACTATCGTCACCGTGCTCTGCTTGCGAGAGTAAATCTGCAGCCACAAATTCGGGAACAGAGGAATTATCGGCAATTATTAGAAGCTCGCTGGGACCGGCAGGCATATCAATAGCAATTCCAAGATTTTGAGCATACATTTTAGCAGCTGTAACATATTGGTTTCCGGGACCAAATATTTTGTAGGTTTTTGGAATAGATTCCGTTCCGTAGCACATAGCTGCAATGGCTTGAATTCCACCAACGCAAAATACCTCCTTAATTCCCACCAAATTGGCAGCAAATAATATAGCGGGGTGAATTTCGCCGTTTTTGCCGGGTGGTGAGCAAAGCACAATTTCTTTACAACCGGCAATTTTAGCAGGAATTCCAAGCATAAGAACTGTCGAAAACAAGGGAGCAGAACCACCGGGAATGTAGAGTCCAACTTTTTCAATAGCACGAGTTTGTAAGCTGCAAAAAACTCCATCAGAAGTTTCAACTTTTAGTTCCGGTTGCAATTGAGCAGCATGAAATTTTTCAATATTGTTCTTTGCCAAAACTATGGCGTTTCGTAAATCGGGGCTAATTTTTCCGGCAGAGTCTTTAATAAGATTTTCGTTGTATATCAAGGACTTCAGATTAACCTTATCGAATTTATTGCAGTACATTTTTACCGCTCTGTCGCCCTTTGTTTTCACATTTTCGAATACTTCGGCAACGGTTTGCAATAAGTCGTTTTGCTTTAAAGAAGAACGTTGTGTTAATTTACACAAGTCTTTTTCTTTGGGGTTTTTAATAATTTTCATTGCTAATATTTTTATACAATCATTTTTTCAATAGGCACCACAAGAATTCCCTGTGCGCCAAGGGTTTTAAGTTGGTCAATTATGCTCCAGAACTCATCTTCTTTAACAACAGAGTGCAGGCTGCACCAGTTTTTATCGGCAAGAGGAAGAATGGTAGGAGATTTCATGCCCGGAAGAATTTTCACAATTTCATCAATGCCGGAAGCGGGAGCATTAAGAAGAATATATTTATTTTCGGAAGCATTTTTAACAGCTTTTATTCTAAATATTAGGCTGTTAAGTGTTTTTTTAGTATTTTCATCGAGGTTTGTATTTGCAATTAGAACAGCCTCGCTTTGTGCAACAACCTCCACCTCTTTAAGACCATTCATAAGCAGAGTGCTTCCGGTGCTAACAATATCGAAGACCGCATCGGCAAGACCAATACCCGGTGCAATTTCAACAGAGCCGCCAATTTCCTCAATAGCAACATCTATATTATTTTTCTGAAAGAAGGTTCTGAGGATTTTCGGGTATGCTGTAGCAATTTTTTTATTTTCGAAATAGTTGAGGTTTGTATATATTTCATCTTTAGGAATAGCAAGCGACAATTTGCAATGAGCAAAACCGAGTTTTTCCAGAACACTTACATTTTTTTGTTGTTCCCAGACCTCATTTTCGCCTAAAAAGCCAATATGAGCAACGCCTTGTTCCACATATTGAGGAATATCGTCGTCGCGCAGAAAGAGAATTTCAACGGGGAAGTTTTTAGCTTCTGCCTTTAGTTTTCTGTCGCCATTAGAAATCTTAATGCCGCAATCGGCGAGCAGTTTAAGAGATTTTTCGCTAAGGCGGCCTTGTTTTTGAATAGCAATTTTCAGTTTACTCATTTTTTTTTAGATTTTTATGTCTGAGCAAACCATAAGGCAAAAAAAATCCCGTCTGATTTACTCAGACGGGTTAAGGAATATCATAAAATACAATACACCATTATCTCCTCGCCTGAGCGAACAAATGATGATGTAGATGTAAAGTATTGTAATTCATTTTTATATAAAAATTTCGTAGCAAAAGTAAAACAAGTTTTTTAATTATGCAAGGGTAGTAGTTTATAAAGTTCTTAAAGTATATAAAGTATATAAAGTTTGTAAAGTTTGTAAGGTTGGGTCTTTTTGCCTTCGGCGTTTTTTTGTTCATCGCCTTCGGCGTTTTTAGCCACGTGTTGCGCTGAAAAGCGCCGATTTTTTCTTTATTCTTAAAATAATGAAAGATGAAAACGCATTATTAAATACAAAAAGAAAATCACACAAAAAGCAAGAGCTCCATATTGAGTTAAAAGAATAATTCTGTATAAAGGGATTCTCATAAAGAACAATGCCAAAAATGGCACAAAAACCAGTGCCACAACATTTACTAATGTTACATCTAGTATTATTATTGGAATATCATCTAATCGAAATACTTTACCTGGTATATTCAGAATAAATACATATATTAACGATAATGAATACTCAATTAGTAATATAATTACAATTCTTTTTATCAGTTGCTTTAATGAAAGCTTATGCCTAATTGTTGCAAACATAAATATCTGTTCTATATTTCCAAGAATAACTGTATAATATTGCCCAAAAAAGACAAATATTTACGAGTTTTTAGAAAAAGTGATTTGCATATATTATTTATTAATTCCATTTACAATAATAGGAAAAGTTTTTGTGGTGGTGAAATAAGAGGTTTTGACAATTTTCATAAGCCAAAAATAGTATTAGTTTTCAAATCTTT
Organism: Bacteroidales bacterium; assembly: GCA_016936815.1. Taxonomy (GTDB): domain Bacteria; phylum Bacteroidota; class Bacteroidia; order Bacteroidales; family GWF2-38-335; genus GWF2-38-335. The sequence continues at coordinate 19,044 of JAFGXD010000090.1, read as the reverse complement.
TTTAAGATAAATCATATCAACAAGTTGTATGTCACCATCGAACATTGGGTGGTCGTAATTGTCAGTAAAAAAATTCTTAATTTTATGAGACTTTTCAAATCCACAACCTTCATAAAACGATAATATTGCCGGTGTTTCACCTGTACCGACAAGCATTGTTTTGTAATCGTTTTTGTAAAAATCAGAAATGTAATTTATCAATGCTCTCCCGTAGCCCTTGCCTTGATATTTCTCATAAGTAGCTATGTTTTTTAACTCGCAAGTATCGCTATTTATAGGTACTACAACGCAAACACTTTTCAAATCGTTTTCAAATAATGCAAACAAATCCCCGCTCGACAAATACTTGTCAATCATGTTTTCCTGCTCGTCTGCCAACAACAATAAGTCAAGGAACTGTTTCTTATTTTCGGAAATTTTTTCTATTCTCATCATAGTTCAGTTCAATAATAACGATTCTTTGTTTTTTATTTTTTCAGTGTGTAAAGGTTACATAAAGGTTTTGTTAATTTTGGTTACAATATTAAGAAGTGTTTTTGGGATGGGGAAACAGTTTTTGTTCTTTGCCTGTGGCGTTCTATGCCTTTGAATAGTTAGATAATTTCTTCATCTCCTCATCGCAATTTCGCCTTATCACAATTTCGGTTTTTCTTTGCCACGGATTACCCAAAGGTCAAGCTCAGGACAGGTGCTGAAAAGCGCGGTTTTTTTTCAAATAAGGTTCTTGGTGGTGTGGGGTCGGGGGTGAAATGTTCTGCCTACATTTAATTTATTGGTCTATTTTTTTCTTTTGGAATTTCCATGCTTTATTGCAATCGAAGCACTTATATGATTTCTTAAATATTGGAAAAAAAGCACCTAGGATAAAAAAGACTACAATAGTTAATATGTTTGGTTCTTTCTTCCTTCCAATGTTTTTAGATTTACAAAAGGGACAAAAATTTATATCTGTATTCCTTGTCAATTCTACTATTTCGATTTGATTGGCTAAGTCTTCCGAGTCAGTATTTATGAAACCTCCGGCTTTTAACACCTCAATACCTCGTTCAATGTCTACATCTCTAACCAGAATCTTAACTCCACCAATAGCATTTGAATAGAAATTATTCACTTGGGTTGTTAATTCATCTTTAAGTATTACCTGAATACCTTCTGACTCTAAGAAGCCTTTAGCCATGTGAGCGTCATGAGGGTAAACAAATCTGCTTAATATTTGCCAGTTAGCCATCTGGAGTTTAGTTTAAAATTATGCACAATATATTTATAAGTACTAAACTTTCCAAAAAACCCGAAAAATATTACCCAATAGGGCAAATATGTGAAGTTTGTTATAAAAAGCAAGTTTCATTTAATATTTATTAATTCCGGTTACAATAGTAAGAAATGTTTTTGGGATGTGGAAATATTTTTTGGAAGCTTTTAGCATTCATACACCCGAGTCAATCCCTCTGGTTCTCTTTTCTAAGGGGGAATTTCCATTATGGTTCTTTCTGCAATTGTAAAGCTTTGGTTAATTCTAATAAGCTAATATTTAGCAAAACTCAAAACTATCCCCGTTCCGCCTAAAACAAATTATTCCTTCAAACAACTTTATGCTACGGCGGGTTTATCGGCAAAAATAATCATTCGTATAAAGATGTAACCCCTAGCGGGGTATTTTTTGTTTTGGCATTTAGCTGTTAGCTTATAAACTAAAAACTAATTCCAATTCCAACTTTACAAACTTTAAGAACTTTACAAACTTTATAAACTTTACAAACCAAATCCCTCTCGAGCCCCAACAAGCTAATTATTAGCATAATGTCAACTTAAAACTCAAAACTACTCTCTTTCCCCACCGTAAAATACTTAGCCTGCGGATGAGAAAAGTACAAGCCGCAAACCGAAGCTCCCGGATTCATAGAGAAATTTTCGGTAAGCTGAATACCTGTATTTTTTTCAACATCAAGTAAATTGAAAAGAATTTTTTTATCGGAATGGACCGGACAAGCAGGATAGCCGAAAGCAGGTCGAATACCTCTGTACTTTTCTGTAAGAAGTTCGGCAGGAGTTAGATTTTCTTCGGGAACATAAGCCCAAATTTCCTTCCTGACTTTCCGGTGTAACCATTCTGTTAGAGCTTCGGCCAAACGGTCGGCCAGAATTTTTATCATTATTGCCCCAAAATCGTTAAGTTCTTCTCTGTATTTGTTAGCATGATAATCGGCGTTAATGCCCGCTGTTACTGCAAATGCTCCAATATAATCCTGAACACCGGAATTCTCAGGCGCTATATAATCTGCAAGACATAAATTCGGTATTCCTGCTTCTTTTTCTTCACGATTTCTGTAAAAATGAAAGGTGAATTCTTCCTCGTTATGTACTAGCTTTATATTGTTTCCAAGCGAATTGGCCGGAAAAATGCCACATACTGCTTTGGCAACCAGCATTTTGTTGTCGATAATTTTCTTAAGATAGTTTTGTGCCTCTTCATAAAGTTTTTTGGCTTCCTTGCCTTTAACCGGGTCGCTAATTATTGCCGGATATCTTCCCTTTATTTCCCATGCATGGAAAAAGAATGTCCAGTCGATATACGGCAAAAGTTCTGAAATATTTATTTCTTCAAACTTAGTAATTCCCAACACTTTAGGCTTTGAAATTTCGAATTCCTTCCAATTGGTCTTTAGTTTGTTTTTGTCGGCCTCTTCCGGCGAAATGTATTTTTTTGAATTGTTTGAATACTTTTCAATAAGTCGTAAATTTTCTTGCTCTAGATTTATTATAAAACTTTCGCTTTTTTCTTTGGAAAGAAGATTAGAAACCACATTAACAGCAAGCGAGGCATCGTTTACATGAACTACAGCTCCCGAATAATTCGGCCTAATTTTTAGTGCAGTATGGATTTTTGAAGTAGTTGCTCCTCCAATTAGCAAAGGAATTTTTAAACCTGTCGCTTGCATTTCGCTTGCAACAATGGCCATTTCTTCCAGCGAGGGGGTAATAAGACCGGAAAGACCAATAATATCAACACTTTCCTTAATGGCAGTTTGGACAATTTTTTCGGCACTTACCATTACTCCCAAATCAATTATTTCGTAATTATTACATGCCAATACAACCCCAACAATGTTCTTACCAATATCGTGAACGTCTCCTTTAACTGTTGCCAGTAGAATTTTACCATTAGATGACCGGTCGTTTGCAGCATTCTTCTCACTTTCAATGTGCGGAAGAAGAAAAGAAACGGCCTTTTTCATAATTCGTGCCGACTTAACAACCTGAGGAAGGAACATTTTTCCTGAGCCGAAAAGTTCTCCAACCTTATTCATACCGTCCATTAAAGGGCCTTCTATTACATTAATTGCAAAAGAGGAGTTTTTACGAGCTTCTTCAACATCGGTTTCAAGAAAATCGCCTATACCTTTAATCATTGAATAGCTAAGGCGTTGATTTACATCGTTTTTTCTCCAACTTGCCTCTTGTTCGCTTTCAGCTACTGTTTGGCTTATGCTTTGTGCAAAAACCACTAATCGTTCGGCGGCATCTTTTCTGCGGTTAAGCACTACATCTTCAACAAGTTTTAGAAGATTTTGAGGAATATTATCGTAAACCTCCAAAAGTCCGGGATTTACAATTCCCATGTCCATTCCGGCCTTTATTGCATGATAAAGAAACACAGAATGCATGGCTTCACGAACTTTGTCGTTTCCTCTAAAAGCAAAAGAAAGATTAGAAACTCCACCGGAAACTTTAGCAAACGGAAGGTTTTCTTTAATCCATTTTGTAGCATTAATAAAATCTACTGCATAATTAGAATGTTCCTTAATTCCTGTTCCAATAGCCAGAATATTGGGGTCGAAAACAATATTTTCGGCAGGAAAATCGGCTTTTTCGCATAGTATTTTGTAAGACCTTTCAGCAATTTCAATTTTTCTTTTAAAAGAATCGGCCTGACCTTTTTCATCGAAGAGCATAACCACAGCAGATGCTCCATAGTTTTTAATAAGCTTTGCTCTTTCAACAAAAATTTCTTCGCCTTCCTTAAGCGAGATTGAATTTACCAGAGATTTTCCCTGCACACATTTAAGTCCTGCCTCCAAAACCGACCATTTAGATGAATCTATCATTAATGGCACTTTAGCAATTTCGGGTTCCGAGGCAATAAGATTAAGGAAGTTTACCATTGCCTTTTCAGCATCGAGCATTGCATCGTCCATGCAAATGTCTATAATCTGACCGCCAGAATTAACTTGCTCACGAGCAACCGAGAGAGCCTCATCGAATTTTTCTTCCTTAATTAATCTTGCAAATTTCTTTGAGCCCGCCACATTAGTTCTTTCGCCAATATTAACAAAGTTCCGATTTTTGTCAATTGTTAATGCTTCCAAACCGGAAAGCTTTGTTTTTATTGAGATTTCGGGAATAATTCTCGGTCTGTAATTCTCTGCCAATGCAGCAAGTTTTTCAATATGAACCGGAGTAGTTCCGCAACATCCTCCAATAATATTAAGCAAGTTTTTTTGTAGTAAACTCTCAACAATATCGGCCATTTCCTGAGCAGACTGGTCGTATTCGCCAAACTGATTTGGCAAGCCGGCATTGGGATGAACACTAAGATTAAATTTGCACAAACCCGAAAGTTCCTCAATAAAAGGTTTAAGCTGCTCGGCTCCCATTGCACAGTTTAGTCCCACGCTAAGCAAATCGAAATGTTCTATTGAATTATAGAAAGCCTCAAGAGTTTGTCCCGAAAGAATTCTTCCGCTGCCATCGGTAATAGTTCCCGAAATCATTACCGGAATAACTTTTACTTTTTCTTCAATAAGTTTATTAACAGCAAAAAAGGCAGCTTTGGCGTTAAGAGTATCGAAAACCGTTTCAATTAAGAGCAAATCGCAACCTCCCTCTATCAAACCCTTAGCTTGATGGTAATAAGCCTCAACAAGCAAATCGAAATTTACAGCTCTAAAGCCGGGATTCTCAACATCGGGAGACATAGACGCTGAGCGGTTTGTAGGACCAATTGAACCTGCAACAAATCGAGGCTTTTTTAAAGTTGAAAACTTCTGTGCCGCAGCTTTAGCAATCTGTGCAGAAGCAAAATTTATTTCATAAACCCTGTCTTCCAAACCATAATCGGCCTGTGAAATGCCATTTGCATTAAAGGAATTTGTTTCAATAATATCGGCACCTGCGCTAAGGTATTTTTCGTGAATTTCGGCAATAATATCGGGACGGGTAAGAGAAAGAACGTCGTTATTGCCTTTTAATTCTATACTATGATTTTCGAAAAATCCCCTTCTAAAATCTTCTTCTTTTAGTTTGTACTTTTGAATTAGAGTTCCCATTGCCCCATCGAGGACAAGAATTCGGCTTTTTAAAATTTCTTTGATGTCAGGTTTCATTTTTTTAATTTTTAATTATAATCCCCTTTTGGGCAGGTTTTGGCACCTTTTCCCCACAGAAATCGTTGGGATGGTTGCCGGAGTTTCGCAGAGCCTGTTCTCTCCACTCCTCTTTATAATCAAAACATTCCCGAAAAAAGAATGATTGAATTGTGTTGCAAAGATATAAAAAATTGTATTATGCACGTAAGATTGTTAAGGAGATTCAAATCCTTATTAATTGCATCCGAAGTATAATGAAAATGTGTCCGATTTTTGTATTTTTATAAAGTGTTTTTCCTAATATTGTTCTTATCGGATAAATTAATTTTATTAAAAATTCATAACTTTGTACTATGCCAACCGGATTGTAGATAAAGGGTTATAGAATCTGCTTTTTCAGTAATTAAAATCACGAACCCATGCACATTCATATAGAAAAGGCAGAATCTATAACCCTTTGTAATAAAATAGTTTATTATTATCAAATTTTTTCACGTAAATTTGGAGCAAGCAAATTTGCTTTTTCTTGAATTTATTAATAAACTAAAATCAAACAAATATGTCTGTATTACTCGAATTTGCAATGTTTCCAACAGATAAGGGAGATTCTGTAAGTGCTTATGTTAGCAAAGTAATTGAAATGATTAGAAATTCCGGTTGCGATTATAAACTAACAGCCATGGGAACAATTATTGAAACCAACACAATGGAAGAAGCTCTGGAAATAATTAATAAATCTTATCTAGTACTTGAACCTCACAGTAATAGAATTTATTCTTCAATAAAATTTGATATTAGAAAAGGGCAAACTGGCAGACTGAAAAAGAAATTGGAATCAATAGAAAACAAAATTGGTCCTGTTAATATCTAGTTTATGGGAAAAATACTTTTGTTTGTTTTTCTTTCAATTTCAATTTTTTCGTCATCGCAGTGTAATGTAAGTAATACGACTTTTAAGCCGGGGGAAAAACTAGAATTTCAGGTATATTTTCATTGGGGCTTGGTTTGGATAAATGCCGCTGAAGTGTTTTTTACAGTTAAGTCAGATTCTACCCCAAGCCCAAAAACTTATAAATTAGTTAGTTATGGCTGGTCTCATAAAAAATATGACTGGATTTTTAGGGTTAGAGATTATTATGAAACAACCATCAGATCATCCGATTTAAAACCGGTTTTTTACAAAAGAAAAACATCGGAAGGAGGTTTCAACACCGATAATCAGTATAAATTCGATTATAAACAAAAAAAAATCTATACTCAAACAGAAAACTCAGATAAGCCTTTTTCAAAAGATACTTTCGAACTAAAACCCTGTGTTTTCGATGTACTTTCGGCGGTTTATTATGCAAGAAACATAGATTTTTCCGACAAACAAATTGGCGATAAAATTCCCATAACTTTTATTGTCGACAACAATTTTTATAAAGCATTTGTAGTATATCTGGGTAAAGAAACAATAAAGGCTAGAAACGATAAATCTTACCGTTGCATAAAACTTTCGGCTATAATGCCCGATGGCACAATTTTTACCAAAGGTGAAGGTCATTATGTTTGGGTAACAGACGATAAAAACCACATTCCAATTTTGGTTGAAGCAAAGATTTTTTTGGGCTCAATAAAGGCATATTTCGAAAAGGGGACAAATATAAGACATCCCGAGGATGCTTTACAAACAAAATAAAACCTGCCGGTTTACACCGACAGGCTGAAAATATGTTGAGTTGACAAAGTTGCTTTTCAATTCTTTTAAAACAAAATTAATGCCAAGATTTTTCATTTTCTTGTTAATGATATTATATGGTTTTGTAATATTGCAAAAAATACCATTATGAATAAACTTTTGCTTTCCCTGCTATTCTTAGTTACAAGTTTAGTATCTGTATCTCAGGATGTTCCACAGTTTGCTAAATATGCTATTTCCTCTTCAGGATGTTATGCTTATTTTCCTGTTAATCCTGGAAGTTTTGAAATTCAAAAATCCGAAGATAGTTTGAATATGTATATTGGTAAAGCAAGTTTTGGAGATGCCTTTTACTATTTGATTTTAGTTGATTTAGGAACTGTTTTTATTGATTCAGAAAAAGATGAATTGAATAATTTATTAACTCAATATCTTGATTTTTTGCAAACTCAGTATAAAATTACGCGAACTGCCGGATATGGAATGGGACATATAATGGAATCGAATCCAAAAGCTACCGGAGTTATCGATTTTTGGGAAGATGAAAATAATTACCAATACGACATTAAAGCATGGGCCGATAACCATTTTCTGGTAGTACTAATGGTTTACTCAGTTGAAGAGGTAAACTACAATTACAAATCCCTATTTCTAAACGGATTCAGGTTTCCCGAATAGTTTCTTAGGAAGGTTTATTTCACTAATGAAACTTTTCTTGTAATGTTATTTCCGTTAATAATCATTTTAATGAAATAAATACCTGAATTACTATTTTCAAGATTTAATTCGTATATACCCAAATCATTCTTAACGACCTTAGCATCAATTAATTTACCAGTAATATCAAACACTTTCAGGTCAAATTCTCTAATTTCGGCAGCAGACAAATCAATTGTAAAAATCCCTGATGATGGATTAGGATAAATAAGTGCCATATTATCTTCGAATTCAATTATCTGAATATCGGTAACACAACCCAGAACTCTCATTCCCGAGGAAGTAGAAACTCCAAACAAATCGGTTGCCGATTGCCAATTACCGTCTTTTCTACAGTAAAGAGTATTTACACCTCCGGGACCTCTGTCGTTTGCCATGCTAATAACAACAGTATCTGGATAAGCATAGCTTATTTGGTAACCAATGTAGAAAATACCATCCACAGGCACAGGAGAATTAAACATTACTAAGTTCACTAAGTTTGTTCCAATTGCCGAAACATTTACATTTTTAGTACCAAGGATGCTGTCGGGAAGACTTCCATCTTCGTTCCAAACTGTAAAAACAACTTTTCCACCTCCGTTATTTGCTTTATGAACGGGATAAAGAAATCCGGTAACTTGACTAAACATATAGTTTTCGATTCTATCGGCATAAGCTGTAACAAACTTTCCGTTATGTCCCGGCAAATAGCCCCAAGTTGATGTAAGAGATTTATAACCAATTCCTTCGCCTGTCATTACATTTGTTATTGTATCGCAAATTTCTGCTGTGGGAAAATCTGTTACAACAATATAATCGGTTTTTGTTAAGCTTGAAGTGCCTGCAGAGTTTGTGGCAGCAAGTGTTACAGAATAAATTCCCGGTGTGTTATAGGAAATATTTAGAGGATGTTGGTCGGTTGATGAGTTTGGTGTACCTCCGTTAAAAGTCCATGTCCAAGAAATAGGATAATTAGCCGATAAATCGGTAAAATCAACTGTTTCTCCGGTTGAAATAAGTCTTACCGATGCATCAAAGTCAATTATTGGAGCTGTTGAGCTTGTATCTAGAACAACAGCAATATAATCTATTTTTGTAAGTGAATCGCTTCCTGCAGAGTTAGTAACTTTTAGTTTTACGAAGTAGAAACCGGCTGTGCTATAAGTAATTCCGGCAGGGTGTTGGTCTGTTGAAATGCCAACATCAGCTCCCTCAAATTCCCAAACCCATGAAGTTGGAACATTATCGGAAAGATCAGTAAAATCTACCGAGCCACCAACCGGAATAGTAGTAGGATTTCCCATAAAATCGGCTACGGGCACAGTAGCTGTTGAAGGACTTACAACAATATAACCGTTTTTGGTTTCAGTATCGTTGTTTGTTCCATCGGAAACTTCAAGACTAACAGCATAAGATCCGGGAGTATTGTAAACAATTCCTGTAGGATTTTGGTCTGTAGAAGTTCCGGGAGTACCACCTGTAAAAGTCCAGTTCCAACTTGTAACCGAACCGTAGGAAGCATCTGTAAAGTTAACCGATTCAGTAACCATAATTGAAGTGGGAGTTCCCGAAAAATCGGCTTGTATAACAACGCCTTCTTCAACCACAACAAATGTTGCAGAGGTATCACAGCCATTGGCATCGGTAACAACAACAAAATATGAATCGGGGCACAAATTGGTAAGATCTTCAATTGTACTTGTATTTGACCAATAGAAAGTATAAGATCCTGCCGGTGTGACTGTAATATCAATAGCTCCATCGCATTCTCCGGCAGTAGCTTCTGTAATTGTTCCTGCTATTTCAATTGGAGTTCCTGCATTAACAGTAAAAGATTGTGTTCCGGTAACATTTTCTGAATCGGTTACAGTAACAGAGTAATTTCCTGCAGGAAGTCCTGAAACATCTTCTGTAGTAGGGCCATGACTCCAAACATAGGAATAAGGAGGTGTTCCACCGCTTGCTGAAATATCAATAGAACCATCGTTGTAACCCCAACAAGAAACTCCAGTTGCTGTTCCGGTAACAGTAATAGTGGCTATTCCGCAAGTAGAAAAATCTTTTCCGTTAAGACTCATTACTCCTGTATTTGCAGGATCTAACCATGGTTTTAGTTTTTCACCATCGGTTGTTCCGTTTGATTCCCATGAGTATGAAAATTTTCCGTACAAATCGGGAGAAGAAGTTGCTGTACAATAAGAACTTCCACCTGTAAGGTCTCCAACAATTAATCCGGCTTGGTTAAAAATGGGACTTCCTGATGAACCGCCTTCTGTAACACCATATCCGTTAGTTGTTGCCGCCCAGGTAACTCTCCAATGGGCATTATATGTTCCGGACCATGAGGCTGTTACCAATGTTGAAGTAAAAGTGGAAATTTTCTTTATATCGCCACTTGGATGATGAATACTAACGCCACTGGTTGCAGCAACGTCTTCTCTGTTCCATCCATTGTAATAAGGTTGATAAGAATCAGGAATTTCCTCATTCAATTCAACAAGAAAAAAATCAGAGCCTGCATCTCCTTCATCGCCGCCATGGGCAATAAGAGCACATCCGGTCATAGATTGATTCGCCAATGTGCCTTCTGAAGACGGGTTTGAACATGTTGGAGCTTCGTAATTAAAGTAAAAAATCCATTGATTTAGGTTAGCTACAGTAGCTCCGTTTCCGCAATGATCTGCTGTTAATATGTATGGAGTACAGTCCTCATTAGTATTATTTATTACAGAACCGGAGCACCATCCCATACCTGTGCCAACGGTTAGAAGAATTCTAACAGCTCCTCGTTTTTGGTTCTGCCAGTTATCTCCTTCGGGACTGCAATTAGCGTTAACCTGACAATTATCGGAGCCGCCAAAATCTTTCACGTCTTTATATGCATCCAAATGAGAACTTCTATAAGTGTAACCAATTTGCTCAATGTTCAGTGAAGGCATTTCATCAACACCGGCAGGTTGGTAATACTCTAAAGTTATTTCATCACCCTGAACAATTTCATGTACAAAAGAACGGTCGTCTCTATTGTTAAAATCTGTAAAACCTCCAATAACATGTTTTTTGTTTTTGTTATAAATATACAAAACAGTATTCTCCGGCAAATAGAAGTCGGAATAAACAGCATTTAGTGCCTCAGCACCCTCGCATTTCAGACTAATTCTAAATATTTTTCCACCATCAGGCAGTTCAGTCCATGTTCCCGATTCCATAAGATTTATATCAGCATTAATGTAGCGACCAATTTTGTAAAAGCTGCCGTTTTTTTCTGCTTGGTTATCTTCTTGCAAAATTAATTCCATATTTGGAGCAGGAATTTCTATTTTCCCAATATTATCGGAAAGATTTTTATAAACAAAACTAACGGGTTTACCGCCTGTACTAATTTGAGCTATTGCTGTGTTAGTGATTAATAATAAAGCAGATGCGAATAGAACTAATAATTTTTTCATGGTGTAATATTTTTCAGTAAACGATTTTTCAATATACAAAAATAAAAAAAGGGATGTGAAATTCACACCCCTAAGTCTTTTTTTGTATAAAAATTTATTGGTTTATTCTCATTTTGTAGAATGAACGGTAAACAAAATAAAGAGCAACAGCCAAGAAACCAAATCCAACATAAGGAGCTATATCTCTAAATTGTTCAGCAATAGCTATTTCCATAGCAAGCAAACCAAATAAAGTAGTAAATTTAATAATTGGGTTAAGCGAAACAGAGGAGGTATCTTTAAACGGGTCTCCTACAGTATCACCAACAACAGAAGCGGCATGTAAGTCGGTTCCTTTTTCTTTCATATCAACCTCAATAACTTTTTTGGCATTATCCCAGGCTCCACCGGCATTGGCCATAAAAATTGCCTGATAAAGTCCGAAGAATGCAATTGAAAGAAGATAAGAAACAAACAAAGAAACGGGAAGAGCTGTTTCGCCGGGAGCAGAAAGGAAAGCAAAAGCCAGAGCAAAAGAGAAGATAGCAATAAAAATGTTCCACATACCTTTTTGAGCGTAAACAGTACAAATTTTTACAACTTCCTTAGATTTAGCAACATCTGCCTTTTTTGGAGCGTCGGGGTCAAGATTAATATTGTTTTTAATATAATCTACTGCTCTTGCAGCACCGGTTGTAACAGCCTGAATTGAAGCTCCGGAAAACCAATAAATTACAGCACCACCAAGTAAAAATCCTAGAATTGTATAAGGATTTAGGAGATTAAGAATGGTTTCCGGTTGAACGCCTAAAGTACTCTGAATAACCAAAATTAAGCTAAAAATCATGGTAGTAGCACCAACCACAGCTGTTCCAATAAGAACAGGTTTTGCGGTTGCCTTAAATGTATTACCTGCGCCGTCGTTGGCTTCAAGGTAGTGTTTAGCTTTTTCGAAATCGGGTTTAAAACCAAAATCTCTTTCGATTTCTTCCGAAATTCCCGGAGTTTCTTCAATAAGTGAAAGTTCGTAAATAGACTGAGCATTATCGGTTACAGGACCGTAGCTGTCAACTGCAATAGTAACAGGGCCCATTCCCAACATACCAAAAGCAACAAGACCAAAAGCAAAAATTGAAGGATAAACCATTAAGTCGCTAAGGCCATAAGTACTTGCATAGTAGGCAATAAACATTAGGAAGGCGAAAACCATTCCTTTCCAAAAAGCAGAGAAATTACCTGCAACAAGACCAGAAAGAATATTTAGGGAGGCACCACCTTTTTTGGAAGCTTCAACAACTTCGTTAACGTGGGCGGATTTTGGTGAAGTAAACAACTTTGTAAACTCGGGAATAAGAGCAGCACCAAGAGTACCGGCACTAATAATAACTGAAAGAGTAATCCATAAATCGTTTGGTAAATCACTAATTGTTAAATAACTAATAACAAAAGTTACAATCATTGAAAGAATAGATGTTATCCAAACCAGATTAGTTAATGGTTTTTCGAAATCAATATCGTCTTTGCCTTTTAGAGTTGCGTTAGAAAGAGCATTGTTAATCCAGAATGAAACTACAGAAGTTCCAATCATAAGAATACGCATTAAGAAAATCCAAGTAAGTAATTCAACCTGAAAATTAGGCATTACAGCAAGTAAAATGAAAGAAATTAGAGCAACACCTGTAACACCGTAAGTTTCGAAACCATCGGCAGTTGGTCCAACACTATCTCCTGCGTTATCACCAACACAATCGGCAATAGTTCCGGGGTTTCTTGGGTCGTCTTCGCCAATTTTAAAGATAACTTTCATAAGGTCGGAACCAATATCAGCAATTTTTGTGAAGATACCACCGGCAATACGAAGCACAGAAGCACCAAGAGATTCACCAATAGCAAATCCAATAAAGCTGGCGCCGGCATATTCTCCCGGTACAAAAAGCAAAATTACAAGCATCATTATTAATTCCAGAGAAATTAAAACAACGCCAATACTCATACCTGCATTAAGAGGAATGTTAAGAAGTTTAATAGGTTTTCTTTCAAGAGAAGCAAAAGCCATACGTGAGTTGGCTAAAGTGTTCATTCTAATACCGAACCAGGCAACAACATAAGAGCCTAAAATTCCAATTACTGTCCAGCCAATTATTAACAGAACGCCTCCAACGCCAAAGTTGGCTTCCGACAAATAGCCAAAATAAAAAGCAACTGCTGAACCAATAAAAAGGAACAGAATTGCTAAGAATTTACCTTGTTGCACAAGATATGTTTTACCGGTTTGATAAATTACATCGGCAACTTCTAGCATTGATTTATGTGCCTTTAGCTTTTTTACTTTCAAAAACTGGTACAAACCAAACAAGAAACCGCCAAAAGTTATCAGAAATCCCCAATAGAGAAGCTCCTGATCTTTTACACCATCGGGAATCACAAGATCCGCCTCGCTGGCGAAGGTGAAGGCCGGAGTGAACAATCCCAGCACCAGACTTAATAGTACTTTCTTTTTCATTTTTTAAAAATTTGTTTTATAGTTAATTAGTTACTGTTTTCATAATTGTACATCAACCTTATTAACCGGTTATTAATAATCAGTTTAAATAACAGCCTGCAAAAATACGGTTTCTTTAGACACTTTCAAGGTTTTTTTTTATTTTTTTTAACTTATTTTCTTGAAATACAACTAGTATTAATATCTTTGTAACGGGGAATTTTTTTTCATTTTTTGATGAAAGTCGGTTTTTGCTAATTAAATCATGTGCTGGTGTAAAGGAAGCCTAGAAAAGTTAAAATTTTTTATTCATACAACTTTTTGTCATAATAATTTGTCATTGAATAAAACAGATCATTTTTTAAATTTGAATAATTAAATAATAGGCTATGAGAAAGTCATTTTTAGCAAGTTTTGTTTTCCTAATGGTAGTAATATCTGGAAATGCACAGTATTCAATTACTGTAAATAATGGAGAAACAGTTAATGGTTCTTCCGGTACAATTGAATTGGGAAGCTACGTTCCCGGAGAGGTTTATTCTTTAACAATTTGTTCCGATAATCCCATAAGTTCTCACATTTCAATTAGTTCTACGGAGTTTGTACAGGGAAATGGTATTCTTTGTGTTTTCGATGGTAACTCTTCTTCTGCTCCTCTTTTGGGCTGTTTTACCGAAACTTTGCCATCCGGTTTCTCGGCAAGTGCAAATAATCTTTCGGGTTGTTTAACAATTCAATTTTTCTCCAATTCCCCGGGATCAACTTTCTCAGGAAGTTTTACTTCCTCTTTTCAATGCCAAAACCTTGAAGCGGAAATTAGTTCCTCGCCTTCATCAGTAATTACCGGAGAGTGTAATATTCTTGAAATTTGTCAGGGAGAAGCCATTAGCTTTTTTGGATCAGGAATTTATCAAAACACCACATATACTCAGGCAGATATTACTTCGGTTTTCGAATGGGATTTTGGTGACGGAAATACTGCAACCGGGCAAAATGTAAATCATACTTACTCCAATGCACAATCTTATGAGGTTGTTTTAACAATTACCGATGCTCAAGGATGTTCAAGTACAATTTCTAATTGCTTTAATGTTTTTATTTCCGGAACTCCGGTTTTTGCCGGCTCAATGCTTTCCCCAATAGTTAATTGTCAGGGAGATATTATTAATCTTACAGGAATAGTAAATCCTGTTTCATATACAAATGAGGAAAATTCTTCCCTTTCGTACAGCAATTCATATCCAACCCAAATGTGGACAGTTGGGGCTACCGGAGGTTCAATGATTGCGGCAAACCAAGGTACATACGACGGAACAGGCTTATCAACAACCAGCCAACCTTTTATTTTTACTGTTGTCGACGACTTTGGATGTTATTACGACACAACAATATTTGCAACAATTCTGGGAAGCGGTGCAACAAACTGCTGCATAATGCCAACGACAAATATTACTTCTTCAAACAGTACAGTTTGTTCAAATAGTTTTGAATTAACAGCTACAGATTTTTCCATTGCCGATAACCAAGGCATTTGGACTTATACCGGTCCGGGCACAGCAATTTTTTCAAATCCTACCGAGCCAAATACCTTAGTAACTGTAAACCTAAACGGAGCCTACACATTTACATGGACAGAAATTAATAACGGAAATTCTGCATGTACAGCCAGCGATAATGTAACAATAACCTTTGCTGATGAATTAATAGTAAATGCAGGCTCGGATGGTAGTATATGTGGAAATGTTTATTTTCTTGATGCCGGAACTCTTGAAGCCGGGCAAACAGGAACGTGGACATCTGTGCCGCCAACTACCGGAGCAAATTATGCAAATTTTCTTTCTCCAACTACAACAGTAACAATTCCCGCTTATTCCGGCAGTATTGAATATCTGTTTACATGGACAGTTGACAATGGAACATGTGTAATATCGGATGATGTTGAGGTAACATTTTATGAAGAACCGGCTCCAAATGCCGGCACAAATGCAACAGTATGTGGTTCCATATACGATTTGAATGTAACAGGAGTGGTTGGCGAAGGATACTGGACAGTTGAAACTACAGGGGGAGTTCCGGTAACTAATGTAATTTTTTACGACACCTCGAATCCGACTAATCCTTATCCTGAAAGGGAACCAAGTGTGCAGGCAAATATTGCGCTAGTTGGAACATCTACAAGTTTGGTTTTTATATGGAACGAAACAAACGAAATTTGCACTGAAACAGATAATGTTGAAATTGTCTTTTTGCCTGGACCTTATGCTTATGCAGGAATTGATAATTATTTCTGCGGTGATTCTATTCAATTACATGCAGACACAATTGGAGTTGGCTTACTAAACGGCTATTGGACAGATTCGTATGGATTAAGCTACTGGAACAATATTACCGGCGAAAGTATTAATCCGGCAAACGACCCGAATGCTTATGTTTCAATTCCCGATTCTCTTTCTTATTTGTTTGTTGATGGAATAGCAACTCTTAATATTATGTGGAATATTGAAAATGGCGGATGTGTTTCGTCAGATGTGGTAACCCACTTACTATATCAGATGGTAGAACCTTTTGCGGGAATTGATGCAAATGTTGGAGGTTTATCATATACAATGCAGGCCATACAATCAGAGGGAGCTACACAAGGATTTTGGTCTCAATTGTCTGGTCCCGGAACTGTTATTTATTCTTCAAGCACTGTTCCAACAGTTCCGGCATTTGACCCTAATGTTATGGTATTGGTAAGCGAACCAGGAGTTTATGTTTTTGAATGGACTGAAACAAACAATTCTGTTTGTATTAATTCAGAGACTGTTTCTATTACTTTCAATGCTATACCAACAGACCTTCATGCAGGCAACGACACTATTAGTTGTCGAAATTCAAGCGGCGAGTATTTAGCAGAAATTGAAGTTGTTGGAAGCTATGGTTTAGGACTTTGGCATTGTGACCAATCTGGAATAAGCTTCGAAAATCAGTACAACAATTCTACACAAATTTCTTCTAGTTTGGCAGGTTTGTTTACAATATGTTGGAAAGAGTTAGTTGACATAGGTTCTTCCGAACCTTTTGAGATGGAATCTTGTTTTGATATTGTTTTTGCTGAAACGCCGCAAACAATAGTTTTGACAGAAGACGACTGGGTTTGCGGACCACAGTATTTTTCAATTGGTGGATTCGTTATTGATGCAGATACTGCATATTGGTTCGATGCCTCTCATGCAGGAACCAGTTTTATAAACGATACCGTTAATGTAAGTATTTACGGAACTCACGAAATATACCGGATTGCAGAGAATCTTGTGCAAATTGGTTCATATACAGCTTCTTGTAGCGATACATCAGAAGCTCTACATATTACTTTTTACGAATGGCCCGAACCAACAGTAGCAGCAACAGATACTACTTGCGGTAGTTGTTACCGTCTTGTGGGAAATCAATCTATGGATAGTACATTTGTAACTTGGAGTGCATTATCACCAAGTGGAATAACTTTCTCTTCAACAGGAACAATATTTGGAACATCTGCTATTGATACCGTTTGCGTAAACATAGTTGATACAACAAGGTATATAGATCTAACCGAATACTACCCTTACCAAAACCGTTGTGCTGTTTCCACACAAATTGCTGTTAAGTTTGCAAGAATTCCATACGCAATATACACTTATGATGCACCAAATTGTTTTGGTGATTTATGGTCCGTTTCTGCAATGGAAGATACATTGCCGATTTACGACTGGAATTTTGGTTCCGGAGGATATATTATTGATTCTTATGAAAATAACTCGGCAGGAGGCAATTTTGCTAACAATATTTATTGGGAAAATGATGAACCATTTCATATTGTTGACCTTAGAATTACAAACAGCTATGGATGTAGCTCACCAATTTACCGAGACACCCTATTTGAACCACCGGTAAATTACGCCAATATTTTAGGTATTTATGAGCCATGCACAGGAATGAGCAATGGTTGGGTAACAATTGAAGGAGCAGGAGGATTAGCACCATTTGCATATCACTCTATAAATTGGCTGAGTGCAGAGGGAGATATAACGGTTTATTCAGATTCTATTTATGTTTCCAATCTTTCCGGAGGAATTTATCAGGTAGAAATAGTTGACACATTCGATTGTATTGTGGCAAATGATATAGAAATAATTGAATCAAGCCACTTGTTTTTGGAAGGTGAAATAATTGTTCCAACGGGAATTCCAACAGAAGGAAGTATTGATATACAGTTGTTTAGTCAACATTCAGGTACAACAATGTTAGCAAGCACTGTAAATAATAACTCAGGAGAATTTTTAATGGAAGCCAATGGAACCGGAGATTTTGTTTTACTGGCAAAACCTTCAGCAGCTTTATATCCAAATCTTATTCCAACATTCTATTACGAAACAGCCTTATGGGATAATGTTACAAACCTCAATGGTGCTTGTCACGATACCATTGAAGCTAATATTACAATGATTGAACTGGTTAATTTAGCTTCGGGTACAAACTACATAAACGGAAAAGTTTATTACCAGAATCTTTCTAAGGATTATTCCAATCCGGTTGCAGGAGTATCAATGTATGTTGCAGAAACCGGCTTATTATCTAATATTTACAGGTATAAAGTAACAAATGATACAGGAGCATATCAGTTTATTGGTTTACCTACAGGAAATTTCACAATTTTGGCTGATATTCCGGGCTTGCCATTAATTTCAACACATGAAATTAGTTTATATACTACAGATTCTGTTTTATTGGGTTACGATTTTATTGTAGACACTACTTCTTCTGCAAAAGGTTTCGGAATTTTTGCAACAGGAGGAACAATTGGAGTAAATGAAATAAATTCCACAATATCTGTTGTTGTTTACCCAAATCCTGTTGCCGAATATATTATTATTGACCTTATTGGACAAACGAGCAAAGAAACCAAGATATCGGTTTACGATGGTATGGGTAAAGTTTTGCTAAACCGTAATTACAAAAATACCGGAGAGCAAAATACAAGCATAGTTATTAATGAATTCGCAAGCTATACCACCGGTATTTACTACATTAAAATTCAAATGGATAATAAAATTTTCTTGAAGAAAGTGGTTAAGAATTAAAGTAGCTTATAAATTCAATAAGCTAATCGTTTTTTAATACCATACTGAAAAATCCCATTCCTGAAAGAACAAAATTTACTATCAAAATCCACGCAGAGAGATGAATAAGTACAGCTCCGGCAATAACTAGAGCATCATTTGGACTTTGAGCTGCAATAATAAAAAAAACAAAACTTAAAAACATACCTAAAAATGGTATATACAATGGTATTTTCATTAGCTTTTTCATCCTTTATTTTTTTAAGATTAGTTGATTTTAGCAAGCGCTAAATTAATACATATT
>JAFGXD010000013.1 GCA_016936815.1 Bacteroidales bacterium | reverse complement strand
TGGTTGGTCGGCAGCAATTATTGGATTATCCTGAACAAAATTTGTCAGGTTTTCAGATCCAAGATAAACATTCCACTTTTTGTAATACTTGGTTACCTGAGCATGCAACAATGCATAGGCAGGAAATTCATCATTACGCTTGTATTCCTGAGGATTAGATTCTGTACTTGGTAAACGTCCGTCTCCGTTTATTTGTGCCGTAAAATCAAATTGCCACTTATCTAAATTTGTCTTGTAGGATAGATTTATTAGACCTTTATATCTGTTAACCAATGGCTTAGTTACTAATTCTCCATTAATTGTGGCTTTAACATCTGTATATCTGTAAGCCATTACCACATCTAGCCTTTTTATTGGTTCGAAAACCAGTTCTATTTGAGCTGAATTTGAATACGACTTTCCATCAAGATTATAGAAATATACATTCGAAATATCTTTGTCCATATCAACAACAAGTTGGTTAACAAATTGCGAACGGTAAAATTCTATATTGGCTGTTATTTCACGCTTTTTTGTATAGAAAGTATGACTTAGTGATGTTCCAAAATTCCAAGCCTCTTCCATCAAAATATCTTCCAAAATGCTAATTTTTCTAGAACTTGCCATTAAATACGAATTTTCGGCTAGCAAATTGGGCGTTCTGTAACCTTTGCCTGCAGAGGCTCTTAAGGTAGAATTATGACGAATATCGTATTTTATATGAGCTCTTGGTGTAACAAAACCTCCAAAAATTGAGTGATAATCGTATCTTATACCTGCCATTATTGTGTATTTGTGAGGAATAGCATAAGTATATTCAAAAAATCCTCCCGGAACATTTTCCGTTCTAAGAAAGGAAGTGTCGTTTAGGGTTTCTACATAATCGTCGTAAAGATAACTTATGCCGGCAATATAATTATGGTCGGTTGTTCCAAACCACGATTTGTACATTAAATTGGAATTATATGAATTTTGAACACCTGAATAGTTCCTTAATCCAAAAATAGATTGCTGATCAAAAAATGTATAAGAATGAATTAGAGCAAGACTTGTATTTTGTTTCTTGAACATTATTCCCATTTTATGAAACAACTCATAATACTTTGAATTAATATTTACTCCATATCCGTTATCAGTGTCATTAGGAAGATTCTTTTTGTAAGTAGTTTGACCACCAATTCTTTCTTCATCCAACACTTTAACTCCAAATTGTGTCATGAAATTTTCGGAATTATACTTCCATCTATTAAGTATGTTGAATTGCTTTATCATTGGCTGATCTAGAAAACCGTCTTTGTTTCCATCATGACCGGTTTGCTCATTTTCGGCATGAAGCAAAATCATTGTAGACCATTTTTCGGAAAGTTTTACTCTGGTATTAGCATTTCCTTCAATCTTTCCCTTATTACTGGCCAATGCATTTAAATAAATAATCTCACTTTTATCGGGCTTTTTGTATTCTACATTTATTTGACCGGTAATTGACTCGTAACCGGAAGAAACTGAGGCTGTTCCTTTTGAAACCTGAATTGATTCCATCCACGATCCAGGTATGTAACCCAAACCATAAGTAGAAGCTAATCCTCTAATAAAGGGCACTTTCTCAGTCATTATTTGTGAATACTTTCCGTCTAGCCCGAGTAGTTTTATTTGCTTTGCTCCAGAAACAGCATCTGAATAGGAAACGTCAACCGAGGCATTGGTTTCGAAACTTTCTGAGAGATTGCAACAGGCAGCTTTCTTAAGTTCATGGCCTTCAATTTTCTGGGTGTGAATAGGTTCCATTCTCGAAACGTAGGAACTTTTTCTTCTTTCGGTAACAACAACTTCTTTAAGTAGCTTGTTAACCGACAAAACTACATCAAGCTTTTTCATTGCTGCACTAACCTTAATTGTATCTGACTTGTATCCTATGTAAGAAAAAACAAGCTCGTAATCTCCTGAACCCGGACGATTAATTGTAAATTTCCCGGTCTCATCCGAAACTGTGCCTATTGATGCGTCTTTCCAGTAGATGTTTACATTAAATAGTGGAGATAAACCTTTTTCGGTTTTTTCATAAACAACGCCCTTTAAAGGACTTTGGGCAATAACCCCAATGCTTGCAAGCATTAGGCATATATATATAATGATTTTCATAAGTTAAAATATTAATAATTAAACAATTAGATTAATTTGTTTAGAAATATTTCAAACGAAAATCAACATGTAAAAGTGCACAAAAGTATGTTAATGGATTGATTATGATATTTTTCGGGAGGGGATGAGTCTGAGTAAATGAATTCAGATTCAAAAAGTCCGGCTAGATTTGAGAAAATATCTGAGCCAAAAAAGAATAGTTCAATGCTAATAGGAGAAAAATCTATATCGTTACTATTACTCGTTACCAATGGGATGGAAAGTTTATGAAACTCGAATTCATTAGAGCAACAAGTTGGTTTATTGTGTTTTTCTTCTTTACTACTTATTTCACAGGAACCTTTGCAGTCGCCATTACAAACCTCTTTATCACTATGGTTATGAGCATGATTGCATTCGAAATCCTGATCTTTCTCGAACATGGAAAAATGAAGCTCCTGTAGTCCACAGTCGG
This sequence comes from Bacteroidales bacterium, assembly GCA_016936815.1. Classification (GTDB taxonomy): domain Bacteria; phylum Bacteroidota; class Bacteroidia; order Bacteroidales; family GWF2-38-335; genus GWF2-38-335. The sequence continues at coordinate 1,153 of JAFGXD010000013.1, read as the reverse complement.
AACAATGATGATGAATAAGCGTAAAACCGGATGTTGATAATAACAAAACCGGAATCATAACAACAGTAAGCAATATTTTTAAACGCTTTTTCACATCGTAAAAATACAATAGAATTAAGTCAAATAGTATTAAAGAATAAGGATTAACAAAATATTAACAGATAAGTTTGTCTTTAATTTTTAGAAGCTTATCGGTGTGTGAATTCAAAGGTAATTAAGTGGCGTCTGGTGTATTTTCCCGATATTGGTTTGTATTTGGCTTCGTAAGCAGATTTTATTACACAGTCTATTTGAGTTTGGTCAATTACATTGCTTACTTTATTTTGGTAAGCTTTTGTTACCTTGCCTTCCGAATTAATTAAAACTTCTACAACTACGTAACCTGTTACATTTACTCCGCATGGTGGTTTCGGCCTATGTCTTAATTCACTGTCGTTTACATTTGTAACTCCCGTGTAATTATCGGTATCACCTCCATTTTTATCTCCCTGATCACCTTCTTTGCCATTGTTCCCATCGCTGCCATTGGAATTGTTGTTATTTCCCCAGCTCAATCCCGGACTTGTTGTATTATTGTCGGATTCCTGATTAGTATTCTTATTGTTGTTGTTTTGCGTGGTGTTACTGGAATTATTTGAATTATTGTTTATCTGGTGAGATTTTTCATAATCCTGCACTATGTTCGACTCGTTGTTCTCGTTTTCGGAAGATTCATTTGAGCCCGATTGAGAAGTACCGGCATTAGCTTCAGAACTTTCTTGGTCGCCCATTCCTGTTTCCGAATCACCAAAATCTATTAAAATTCCTTGTTCTTCAGGTAAAGGCAAAGGTGTTGTAAATGAACAAATAACAAGAACAACAATAAGCAGTGAATGAAATCCAAGGGTTCCTAACAATCCCCGTCTGTTTTTCTTAATAAACTCGTTCATAATTATTTGGGTTTAGTTGCCAATATTAATCTGTACTTGTTTTCTTTTGCAATTAGCATTATATTTTTTATCTCCGACATAGGTATCGATTTATCTGCATGCAGCTTTATAGTTGGGTTTGCTTCATTTGCGTCCTTTAGTGCAATTTGCAATTCAGCTTCCAAGCTATTAAAAGATACCTTATTTGTACCAACGGCATATCCATAAGTATTATTGCCCTCATT
>JAFGXD010000089.1 GCA_016936815.1 Bacteroidales bacterium | reverse complement strand
TGTAATAACCCCAGATAAACATTATTACCTTCTCTTCGGTAGGTTAAGCCGGCAGGCAGACTTTCTTCTACATCAAACTCAAAAACAGTATTTATTATATCTGCTGTGTTTTCTGCTGTTCCAACATTTACATAAATCTTTGCAAGATTTGCTGTGTCGGGAATTTCAACTTTACACACTCTTGTGCAAAGCGAATCGAAAACCAAGGGGTCTTCGCTTGTGGTTTGATAATAAACCTGAAAGGAAAAGTCGTCCAATGTGGTTTGCGACTTTGTTAGGCTGCAGGTTAGAAAAACTGCTGCAAACAGAAAAAGGAATTTTTTCATAGCTATTTGTTTTATGTTGATTATTATTATTTCAATCTCCCGAATCCAAAAAAATGGATTTTCATTCAGGCAATAAAAATAGTGAGATGAAATAACAAATTTACCCCCCCCGTATGTTATGCAGCAGGTTTATTGATTTAGGTGATGTTATGTGGGATTGATGTGGTATTAATAAGTAAAACTATTATCATCTAGAAAAGCATCCGGAATATCCTTATCGCCTAGTTCAATTGAAACAACGGTCTTTTTATATGTCTTTTCGAAACTCCAAACCTCCGAATTTTTCCATATTTTGGCAGTTTCCCTTATTATATCAGTTGAACCGTCTTCAAAATTAATTGTTAATTTAACGGGAACAGGAAATATACCTGATTTTTTTACTTTCAATTTAATACTGCCATTTTCAATTACAACATTATCCAGCGATAAATCGGCATAACCAAATTCATAAAACCATGGATTCCAGAACCATGCCCAATCTTCACCGGTTACAAAATTTAATGTATTTACAAAATCGGTTGGCAAAGGATGCTTTCCTTCCCACCTTGTAACAAATTCCTTTAGTACCTTTTTAAACATCTCGGCACCAATAATATCGTGAACAAAATAAAAACCCGTTGCTGCTCTTCCGTAGTTTTGCATCATATATGTAGAGCCTGTCATTTGGGTTGAAGGTATTATTAAAGGCAAATCGTTTATGGTTCCCATGGCTGCTCTGCCATAAGCTGAAACATAATAATGAGCATTTTTGTTTCCATATTCCAATTCTATCGCCTTCGGAATAAAAGTAATTAAACCTTCGTCCATCCATGCAAAATGAGTTTCATTAGTGCCAACCAAAAATGGAAAATATGAGTGAGAAATTTCATGTGCAGTAACAAATACTTTATCGTAAAAATCATCCACTGGGCCGTCGTTACACATCATTGGAAACTCCATGCCACCATGACCTTCCCACACAGTGTTATGCGAATAAGGATAAGGAATTCCAATTAGTTCTTCAGATAATTTCTTAATTGTTTTTGCTCCAATTTCAGCAATTCCTTCACCATCTTTAGAGCCTGTCTTATACACAGAATTTACAACTGCTCTTCTTCCCGACTTCTTATCAACCACAGTTCCTGCGGCATCCCATACGTATTTGTCGCTAAGTCCAAAAGCAAAATCTGAAACAAAATCGGCTGAGAAATGCCATTTATTTTCCTGATTTTCAGCAAATATTGTCTTGTTTTTGAAATCCTCTGCGGTTATTATTCTTACAAGATTATCAGTCTTTTTCGACTTTTCTATTCTCTCCAAAACCTGCTCCGAAAAAATTTTGCCGGCATTTTGCAATTCTCCCGTAGCCCAAACTACAAAGCCTTTAGGAGCAGTAATTTCCACATCAAAACTTCCATAATCGTTATAAAATTCCTGAACACCATTGTAGCTTTCCACACACCACCCCGAAATATCGTCGTAAACAGAAATTTGCGGATACCAATATGCCACAAAATAAGATGCTGTATCGTATCTACCCATTCGTAAGTTTGTTTTGTTGGGCAAATCCGATTCCCATTCAACATTTAATTTAATTGTAGAAGCCGGAAACAATTTTCCCGGAATTGGAACAATAAGATTTGTGCCATAAAACCTAAAATTGCTCTCAGGAATTACATTTTCACCAATACTCAGTTTTTTTATTTTTACTCCTGAATGTAAATCTTCAGCATTAACCTGAACCTGACGAGCAGCATCGTCCTTAAAAATGTTCTGATACAGCCTTATTACAAGATACTTAATAGTATCGGGACTATTGTTTTTATACGCTACAATTTCACTTCCTTTAAGCTTGGCTGAAAACGGGTCGAATTCAGCCGATATTTTATAATCAGCCCTGTTTTGAAAATATTTTTCACCCGGAATTCCGGTATTGGTTCTTGTACCTTCCTTAATAGCCCTTTGATGATTAACCGGAATAATTAAGCCTGAATTTTGAGCCTGAATTAAGGAACAGGAAACAAATAGCAAAGTAAACAATGCAAAATTATTAGTTCTTTTCATTTTTTTATAGAAATTTTATTAACACCAATTCATTATTCATTAATTATGCCGAATATTCTTATAACCTGAAATTAAAGTATTTAAACAAAATACATAGAATTAAATTCGAAACAAATAATGTACGAAAAAGAACAAAACTATCAATTTCCGAACAGAGTTCAATTCAAAATCATTTAATTTTTTGATTAAAATGATAATCTATAATTCACAAAATTATCTTAATTTTAAAAAATCAAAAAAAACAATAATTCTAACAAAATTAATATGGGACAAATTGCAAGAATTCATGCGCGACAAATCCTCGATTCAAGAGGAAATCCAACTATTGAAGTTGATGTAATAACCGACCGTGGTGTACTGGGAAGAGCTGCTGTACCTTCCGGAGCATCAACAGGAGTTCATGAGGCCGTTGAACTAAGAGATGGTGACAAAGGCTTTTATTTGGGAAAAGGCGTTCTAAAAGCTGTAAACAATGTAAACACAGCCATTAACGAGGAATTAAGAGGCTATTACATTACCGACCAAAACGCTATTGATTCGGCAATGATAAAGCTAGATGGGACAGATAATAAAGGAAATTTAGGAGCAAATGCAATTTTGGGTGTATCTTTAGCTGTTGCAAAAGCTGCTGCTCAATCAACCGCCCAACCTCTTTTCCGTTATGTTGGAGGTGTAAACGCAAATATTCTGCCTATTCCTATGATGAATATTTTGAACGGAGGTTCACACGCTGACAATAAAATTGATATTCAGGAATTTATGATTATGCCTGTTGGTGCTAATTCATTTTCTGAGGCATTAAGAATGGGAACAGAGGTTTTTCACCATCTTAAAGCTGTATTAAAATCTAAAGGTCATGCCACAAATGTTGGTGATGAAGGTGGATTTGCACCAAATTTAGGTTCCAATGAAGAAGCTATTGAATTTGTTCTAAAAGCTATTGATAAAGCAGGTTACAAAGCGGGAAAAGACTTCTACATTGCCCTTGATGCTGCTGCCAGTGAGTTTTACGATTCAAAAGAAAAAGTTTACACATTCGAATCAACCGGACAAAAACTAAGCAGCGACGATATGGTTGCTTATTGGAAAAAATGGGCTGCCGATTATCCTCTTATTTCTATTGAAGACGGTTTAGACGAAGACGATTGGGATGGATGGTTGAAACTAACAAATGCTGTTGGCAAGAAAATACAACTAGTTGGAGATGACTTATTTGTAACAAATGTAAACAGATTAGAAAGGGGTATTAAAACAAATATTGCCAACTCCATTTTAATAAAAGTTAACCAGATTGGTACACTTACTGAAACCATAAATGCTGTTAGAATGGCTCAAGAGAGTTCATACACAACAGTAATGTCGCACCGTTCAGGAGAAACAGAAGATGTTACTATTGCCGAATTGGCAGTAGCTCTGGGAACAGGTCAGATTAAAACCGGTTCAGCTTCTCGTTCCGACAGAATTGCAAAATATAATCAACTACTTAGAATTGAAGAATCTTTAGGAAGTTCGGCCAGATATATGGGCAAATCTTTTAAGTTTATTCAATAATTCACAATAAAATGCTCTCGTCTTAAGTGGATTTAAGACGAGAGCATTAATGTTTATTACTATGGCCCATAAAGGACTTGGAGATTTTATAAATACTCTTGAAAAGGAAAACGAGTTAATCAGAATTAAGGAAAAGGTAAGCACAAATCTGGAAATTACTGAAATAACCGACAGAATTAGCAAATCAGAAAATCAAAACAAAGCATTGCTTTTCGAAAATAATGGAACAGATTTTCCGGTTTTGATTAATGCTTATGGCTCTCAAAAAAGAATGTGTATTGCTCTTGGCGTTAAGAATCTTGATGAGCCGGGGAAGGAAATTAAATCGATTTTTAAAAACCTTACAAGTCCAAAAAACAGCCTTTTCGAAAAACTTAAATTACTTCCTTCACTATCTAAATTTGGTTCATGGATGCCAAAAACCATTAATGGAAAAGGTAAATGCCAGGAAGTTATTAATTTAAACCCCGATTTAACAATTTTGCCTGTATTAACTTGCTGGCCTTTAGACGGAGGACCATTTATTACCTTGCCAAGCGTTCATACAAAAGACCCTGAAACAGGTTCAAGAAATGTTGGAATGTACCGAATGCAAATTCTCGACAAACAAACAACCGGAATGCACTGGCACATGCACAAAACAGGAGCAAAACACTTTAGACTTTTCAAAGAAAAAGGAATAAGAAAAATGCCTGTAGCTGTATCATTGGGAGGCGATCCTGTTTACACCTATTCGGCAACAGCTCCCCTACCCGATTCGGTTGATGAATACCTACTGGCAGGTTTTCTTAGAAAGAAAAAAGTTGAATTGGTAAAATGTATTAGTCAGGATATTGAAGTTCCTGCAGATGCTGAAATAATAATTGAAGGCTATGTAGATACTCTTGAAGATTACATTCTGGAAGGTCCTTTTGGAGATCATACAGGGTTTTATTCACTGGCAGATTTTTACCCAAAATTTCATGTAACATGCATTACCCATAGAAAAAATGCCGTTTACCCGACCACAATTGTCGGAATACCACCTCAGGAAGATGCTTGGATTGGAAAAGCTACAGAAAGAATATTTTTGGCTCCAATACAACTTACAATGTTGCCGGAACTTCTCGATATGAATCTACCTTTCGAAGGAGTGGCCCATAACATAGCAATAGTAAAACTTAATCCCGAATTCCCCGGCCATGCCAGAAAAGTAATTAACACACTTTGGGGAGCAGGACAAATGATGTTTAATAAATTTCTACTGGTTCTGCCTGAAAACATTGATATTAATGATTATAAACAAGTTGCAAAGCATTTAGCGAACAGCATAAACATCAACAAAGACATTATCTTAAGTGAAGGTCCTCTTGATGTTCTCGATCATGCATCTTCAGAATTTGCCTTTGGCGGTAAAATGGGAATTGACGGCACAGGAAGCAAAACTAATGAAATAATTCCTTTAGATGTAAACAGCCTTTCAAACTTAAAAGAAAACATTCCGGAAATTAATTCCATAAACAGCAATTTAGTTGAAGAAGGAATTCCCGTTTTAATTATTTCGCTTAATGATGAAACAAAAAAAGATTTGAAAGAAATAACCGAAAAAATAATGCAGGGAACAAATGGCACTATAAAATTCCTGTTTTTCTGCAACTCGCAAGTCGACATAAGTGATTTTAAACTTTTCACATGGATTTTGACCGGCAATACCGACCCTGTAAGAGATAGTTTTGTTTACAAAGATTTGAATAATGAACTGCTTGTTATAGATGGTAGAAGAAAAATAGGAAATAAGAATTTTAACAGACAATGGCCAAATGTCTTGGCAATGGATGAAAAAACAATTGAGCTTGTTGATGAAAAATGGGAGAAATATGAAATTGGTGAAAAAATTAATTCACCTTCTTTAAAATACAAGAGTCTTATTAAAGGTAAAAAAGAAATAATTGACTAAAATTTAAAAATTTTGAATCTTGTTAAAGCCATAGGAGACAGACATTTATTTGAATTACTAAGAGGTAGTTTTGTAGCTCTTATTTTTAAATTATCGGGGGTTTTTATAGGATATTTGTTTTTCTGGGTTTTGGCGATGCTTTACGGAGCTCAAGGAGTAGGGGTTTTCTCGAGTTTATGGACAATATTAATGGTAAACGTAGTTATAGCAAAGCTGGGGTTCGACACATCTATAGTAAAATATATAGCCAGTTTTTACAGTCAGAAAAAATTTAGTCTGATACCAAAAATTTACAAAAAAGGAGTTTTATGGATAACATTAACCGGAATAGTTGTTACCGGCCTTCTAATGTTACTTTCTGAACCCCTTTCTAAACTTTTTTTCGAAACAACCGAGTTCAACTATCTTATAATAATTGTAGCGATTTCCATAATACCCTTATCGTTAATAAATTACAATGCCGAAGCACTAAAGGGATTGAAGAATATTTCGGGGTTTTCAATATTTCAGAATGGAACGGTTTACATAGCAACACTAGTAATTATAGGTGTTTTCTACCTTTTCGAAAAATCGGAAACCACAATTAACCATTCAGTATATTCTTTAGGAATTGGATTAGTTTTGCTTCTTCCAATAAGTTTTTTATTTATAAAGAAAACCTTTGAGAGAAAGGGAAATAACCAAAAAGCCTATATTGGAGAATTGCCATTTACAAACAGAGAAATTCTTAAAACAACCTTGCCAATGTTGCTTTCTAACTCACTATTTTTAATAATGAGCTGGACAGACATATTAATGTTAAGTGCATTTAAGCCCGAAGCCGAAGTAGGAATTTACAACACAGCAATAAAAATTGCAGCACTAAATTCCATTGTTCTTGTAGCAGTTAACAGCATAGCAATGCCAAAATATGCTGAACTTTATGAAAGAAAAGACAGTGCCTTGTTTAAGAATTTTGTGAAACAAACCACTTTACTAATTTTCATTATTTCACTTCCAATTTTGCTTGTAATATTTATTTTTCCGGAATTTATGCTTGGAATTTTCGGAAGCGAATTCGAAACCGGTCGCGATGCCCTACTAATACTAGCAGGAGCACAATTCTTTAGTGCAATCTCCGGTTCCACAATCCATATCTTAAAGATGGCAGGAAAAGAGATAATCGCCAGAAATATTTTAACCATCAGCACCTTACTAAACATTGTATTAAATTTCATATTAATTCCTGAATATGGAATACTTGGAGCAGCAATAGCAACAGGTTTTACTACAATTTTATGGAACGGCCTTGCAGTTTGGTTCATTTATCTCAAATTTGGCTTCTTGACATATCCTTTTAATGTTAGGTTGAGAAAAGGAATAAAATAATACTTAATTAAATAAATAATTATTTTTCATTACACAGGCAACCTATTTAAAATTTTTATGTCATAATAGAAATAAATACTTTATGCCAAAATTGAAATCTTTATTTTACTAACCTAATTCATCAAATAATGAAGACTTTTCTACTAATCTCTTTTTGTATTGGATTTCTTACAACACAAGCCCAAATCTCCTCATCATGCGAACTTCCATCCGTTTTACAGGCATACTACGACAAGGATGTGAAAGAAATTGCATCTAAAAGAATTTTTGCACAAGACTCTCCATATTCAGATAGTATTGAGATTCCTCAAAATTATCAAGATACAATTTGGGAAGGATTAGCTGCTATTTTCAATGTTACAGGCATCCCTGAAAGAGATTCCGTATTTGATTTTTATTGTATACATCAATATGTTTGCTACCATGTTTATAATACAATCTTTATAAGAGTTGATCCTTCATATCCTTGGACAAGTCCTTGGGCAAGTTTAGAAACGCATACAGGAAACCCTGATATTGACAACCTTACAACACAATATGGTTTTACCGTTACCAATTATTGGAGCGCTTATGATGTTGTAACACTTGAAACTGAACAAAACATTAACACTAAAGCACTTTGCCTGTTAATAAGCGAAATTGAGGGAGTTGTTTATGCTGAAATAAGCCCCTATTACGGAGATGGAAATGAAATAAATTATGAAAAAATTGGAAACGACAGATACTATGATTTTGTTGTAGGTTTTGGTGACTGCCCCTCAGGTTGCACAAGCTCACGCACCTTTAAATTTAAGGTGTTTGAAGACTGCTCGGTACAATATTGGGGAACTGTAGACTATATTACAGGTGGCGACCAAATTCCACCACCAACAAACTGTATGATTACAGAAAGAAAACAAATGAACAAAATATCCGCCATAAACCTATACCCCAACCCTACTGACGAATATATTATTCCTGAAACAAATTTTGATATATTTAATTATCATATTACAAATGTATTGGGAGAAATTTTAAGAACCGGAGTTTGCGAAAACAATAGCCCTATTTTTGTTAAAGATTTGAATAAGGGCGTTTATTTTTTAAGGATTCTTGATAACAATACCCAACTTGTTGTAAAGAAATTTATCCGCAACTAATAGTCTAATCTTTTATTGAGACAAAGAAAAAACAAAAATTACTCTACATGTTCAAATTCATCTTCCAAAAACTTAATAAAACCTTCAGTCAGTTTTAAACCAATTATCCAGCTAAAAACCTCATCATCACTCACTTCAAAGGAACTTAGCTTACCACCCAAATATGCTCTTTTGCCTACATTTGGTAGCAAGTCATAATTCCCAATACTAACATTTACAAAGCAATGAATGTTCACTCCATCATTATTAGCACAGCTTATTCCAATAATGCTGTCATTTTCCTGTTCAACTTGAATCTGATTAAACGGCATATCGTTGCCCTCAGTTATTTCAAGATGCTGAGTTATTAAGAATTGATTTTCAAAAGACTCAACCAAGTTTTTCATTTCTTCATGGGTTTTCTTTCCCTGGTAGACTAGACCTGCAAAAGCATATATTTTCATATATCTCATACTCGCTTTTTGAGTTTCGGTAAGAGCAGTCGAATCTTTTGTCCAATAATGGTCAATTTTTTTTAGTGCCAATTCAAAATCTTCTACTGCAATTGGATTCACAATATCGCTATTTTCATTTTTGAACAAATCTTTTACAGTGAAATCAAATTTATTTCCAGCCAAAAAATCTGCCTCCAACTTTTGAGAAGGAATGGTATCCTCTTGTGACTTTTCAGAACCGTTCTCTCTATTACTACTTGAACAGGAAAAAAGCATATTTAAGGCCAATAGCGCAGCAATTATTTTAGTATTTGTCATGATTATTCAATATATGTTTTTTGTAATTCGCAGGTTCTGCAAAAGCTGAGTAAACTATCCTCCTCTCCATTTGCTACATAATTTATTGAAATTATTCCAATATCAATAAAACCGTTCATTTCTTCGTTCTGAGCGTGGACAAAAAAATTTAAAAATCCAAAAAATAGTATCGTAAAAAAAAATAATTTTCGTCTTCATTGTATTGAATTTGATACAAATATGAGCAAAAGTTAGGACATTAGCAACCTAATAAAACGCCATACAGAAAATCCGTATGGCGTTCAAACTAATTTAAAATCTAATCCAATAATTCTATATCGAGTGGCAATTCATCGGAATTAAGCAAAGCTTGCATAACCTTCAAATCGTTTTTTGAAAAATCTCCTGAAATTGAACATCTTGCACCTACGTTCTGGCTGTACTAACACATCTTCCATACTCTATTCAAAAACCCTTGCAATAGAAGAAAAAACTTTCATTCGATGGTACTACAAGCAAATATTATTTTTGAGATGCTCAAAACCAAAAACTTGAAATATGAAGCAACATTAGACAATGGTTTCACAACAATTCTATTTTACATGCTTGCAGTTTGGTTCATTTATCGTAAATTTGGCTTTTTAACTTATCCCATTAAGGTTAAAATACGTAAATGAAAGATGCCATAAGAAAACCAAATTTTTTTGTTGTTGGAGCTGCAAAGGCAGGAACTACCTCATTGTATTACTATTTAAACCAACATCCTGAAATATATTTAAGTCCATTAAAAGAACCCAATTTCTTTTCAACAGATATTAATCCTGAATTATTTTCTGATACTTATCGTAAAAACAATCAACTTGATTATAAGAAATATTTTTCAGTTAAGCCTCTAAATAAACTTCAATTATCATTTGTAAGAGAGGAGGAATATTACAATCTCTTATTTGAAGATGCCAAAGAGGAAAAAATTATTGGAGAGTGTAGCACTTCCTATTTGTTTTCAAACGAAGCTGCCGGGAATATTTTCGAATATAATCCAAAGGCAAAAATATTAATAACCATTAGAAACCCTATAGAAAGAGCCTATTCGCACTACTTAATGGCTTTACGATACGGATATACAAGTCTTAATTTCAATGAAGCAATTAATAAAGATATTAATGCAATAAAAAAAGGATGGGGAATATCTGAGCTTTTTATTGAACTTGGTCAATATAGCCAACAAATAAGCAGATACTATGAAGTATTTGGAAAAGAAAATGTGCTTGTTTTGTTGTTTGAGGAATTGAAAAACAACCTAGAAGGCAGCTTGGGAAAAACCTTCGAATTTCTAAATGTTAAAGGCTATACCGTAAAGAATTCCGAAGTTCAAAATTCCGCAAAAGTACCAAGATTTAGAACACTGAATAAATTTTTTGTGCATAGCGGTATTAAAAACCTTTCAACTAAAATGTTACCATCGGGAAGTAAAGAGAAGTTAAAATCGGCTCTATACAAAAATGCAGGCAAAATGGAAATGAAAAAGGAAGACCGAGATTTTTTATTAAGAATATTTGAAACTGAAATAAAAGAAACATCAGTATTAATAAATAAAGATTTATCGTCTTGGACTAAATAAAAAAAGGCTACCTAATATTAGATAGCCTATATTTTTAAAAAAATTGAACACCTATTCCTTTTCTGTTGGTTCCTCAGAATTATCAACAATTTCTTCGGACTCTTCAGTTTTAGATAAATCAGCATTTTCCTCAACAACATCAACTACAGTTTCTTCAATTTCTACTTGAGATTCCTGTGATTTAGTTTCAGTTTTTGCCTTTGCTTTTGCCTGAGTTTGAGGTTTAGTCTCATCAACCTCATCTGTTTTCTTTCCGCCTCTTCTTCTTCTTGATTTTTTAGCAGTAGCTTTAGAATCAGAAGCAGACACATAAGTTTCGTTATAGTCTACTAACTCAATAATACACATCTCAGCATTATCACCAATTCTATTTCCGGTTTTCAAAATACGAGTATAACCACCGGGGCGGTTTGCAACCTTTGAAGAAATATCTCTAAAAAGTTCAGATACAGTTTCTTTGTTTTGTAAATAACTAAAAACAACTCTTCTTGAATGAGTAGAATCGTCTTTAGATTTAGTAATAAGAGGTTCTACATATACCCTAAGAGCCTTAGCTTTAGCAACAGTAGTTTGCAGTCTCTTATGCAGAATAAGCGAATTAGCCATATTTGCTAACATTGCTCTTCTATGCCCGGTTTTTCTGCCTAAATGATTAATTTTTTTTCCGTGTCTCATCGCTTCACATATTTAAAAGGAAAAACAATTTATTCCTTATCTAATTTATATTTACTAATTTCCATTCCGAACGAAAGATTCATGCTTGAAAGCAATTCATCGAGTTCTGTTAAAGATTTCTTACCAAAATTTCTAAATTTCAATAGATCATTTTTATTGTATTGAACCAAATCGCCAAGAGTTTCAACATCAGCAGCTTTCAAACAATTAAGGGCTCTAACTGAAAGATCCATATCAACCAATTTTGTTTTAAGAAGTTGACGCATGTGTAAAACTTCCTCGTCGAATTCTTCATTTGCGAACTTCTCATCTGAATCTAAAGTAATTTTCTCATCTGAAAACAGCATAAAATGATAGATAAGAATTTTCGCAGCTTCTTTAAGAGCATCTTTGGGATGAATTGAACCATCTGTTTCAATCTCAAATACAAGCTTCTCAAAATCAGTTTTTTGTTCAACCCTAATATTTTCAATGAGGTATTTAACATTTCTGATAGGAGTAAAGATTGATGAAATTGGAATAACCCCAAATTCTGCTTCCAAAGGTTTATTTTCTTCGGAGCTAACATATCCCCTACCCTTGTTAATTGTTAAATCGATTTGGAGTTTTACAGAAGTTTCCATTTTGCAAATAATCAATTCAGGATTAAGCACCTTAAAACCTGTAAGAAATTTTCCTATATCTCCGGCTCTAAACTCATCCTGACCGGCTATTGTAACCGTAACTTTTTCGTTATCAACATCTTCAATTTGTTTTTTAAATCGAACCTGTTTTAAGTTTAGAACTATTTCCGGAACATCTTCCACAACGCCTTTAATGGTTGAGAACTCATGTTCAACTCCATCAATTTTTATTAGAGTAATAGCATGACCTTCTAAGGAAGAAAGTAACACTCTACGGAGTGCGTTTCCAACTGTAAGACCATATCCAGGTTCAAGTGGGCGAAATTCAAACTTACCATGGGTTTCGTCTGAATCTAGCATAACTACTTTATCCGGTTTTTGAAAAGCTAAAATTGCCATAAGAAGTATTTTACTATTTTGAGTATAATTCTACGATTAATTGTTCCTTAATATTTTCAGGAATATCTTCCCTTTCGGGTATATTGCTAAATTTTCCAACCATTCCTGAAGCATCCCATTCTAGCCAAGAATACTTATTGTGTCTTGCTGAAGAAAGAGAATCAGTAATAGTTTCCATTGTTTTAGATTTCTCACGAACTCCAATAGTATCGCCAGGTTTTACAAGATAGGATGGGATATTAGTTACCAAGCCATTTACTGTAATATGTCTATGTCCAACTAATTGACGAGCTCCACTTCTTGTAGGAGCTATTCCTAATCTGTAAACAACATTATCGAGTCTTGATTCCAAGAGTTGAAGTAAAACATCACCTGTTTTGCCTTTACTTCTAGAAGCTCTTTCGAATAAGTTTCTAAACTGTCGTTCTAAAACACCGTAAGTGGATTTAGCTTTTTGTTTTTCTTTAAGCTGAACGCCATATTCCGACTGTTTTTTCCTTTTTCTGTTAAGTCCATGCTGTCCTGGAGGATAATTTTTCTTATCCAAATATTTATCAGGCCCAAAAATAGGGTCTCCAAACTTTCTTGCAATTTTTGATTTTGGTCCAATATACTTAGCCATTTATCTTTAATATTAAATAGTTATAAAAATTAAACTCTTCGTCGTTTTGGAGGACGACAACCATTATGAGGCATTGGAGTAACATCAACAATTTCAGTTACCTCAATTCCAATATTATGAATTGAACGAATTGCGGATTCTCTTCCGGCTCCCGGTCCTTTCACATAAACTTTCACTTTCCTAAGTCCCAAATCATGCGCTGTTTTGGCACATTCTTCGGCAGCCACCTGAGCTGCATAAGGAGTATTCTTTTTCGAACCACGAAAACCCATTTTTCCTGCTGATGCCCAAGAAATCACTTCTCCATTACTTGTTGTAAGAGAAATAATAACATTGTTAAAAGATGCATGAATATGCGCTTCCCCGGTAGGTTCAACCTTAACTACCCTTTTCTTGGTTACTTTTGTTTTTTTTGCCATAACTTACTTCTTATTTAGTAGCTTTCTTTTTATTAGCAACAGTTTTTCTTTTGCCCCTTCTTGTTCGAGCGTTGTTTTTAGTTTTCTGACCTCGTACCGGCAATCCAATACGATGACGAATGCCTCTGTAACAACCAATGTCCATTAGCCTTTTGATATTCAGTTGAGTTTCTGAACGTAATTCACCTTCAATTTTACAGCTTTCTCCAATAATGGTTCTAATTTTAGAAACCTGATCATCAGTCCAGTCTTTTACTTTGATACTTTCATCAATACCGGCCTGATTAAGGATTCTGGCTGCAGTACTCTGGCCAATGCCAAAAATGTAAGTGAGGCTAATAACGCCACGTTTATTATCCGGAATATCAACTCCTGCGATTCTTGCCATATAATAATCAATTTTAAAATTTAACCTTGTCTTTGTTTAAATTTAGGGTTTTTCTTATTAATTACATAAACCCTTCCATTTCGTTTAACAATCTTGCAATCGGCAGATCGTTTTTTTACAGATGCTCTTACTTTCATTTCAATTTTCTTTATTTGTATCTGAATGTTATTCTTCCTTTTGTTAAATCGTAAGGGGACATTTCTACCTTAACCTTATCGCCCGGCAAAATTCTAATATAATGCATACGCATTTTACCGGAAATGTGAGCTGTAATCACATGTCCATTTTGTAATTCCACTCTGAACATAGCGTTCGAAAGAGCTTCAATAATAGTTCCATCCTGTTCTATTGATGGTTGTTTTGCCATATTATTAATTTAACTTTTTAATTTCTTTTTCAATAAATTCAAAGGATGACAGAATATCTGCCTCTCCTTGCCTCACAGCAATTGTATGTTCAAAATGTGCTGAAGGCAGATTATCTAATGTGCTTATAGTCCATCCGTCATCTGATTGCTTAACATCACGCTTTCCCATATTTATCATTGGTTCTATCGCTATAGTTAAACCACTTTTCAATTTCATTCCGGTTCCTCTTCTTCCATAATTAGGAACCTCGGGTTTTTCGTGTAAAGCTTTTCCAATTCCATGACCAACTAATTCTCTAACAACAGAGAAACCATTAGCTTCTGCATGAGATTGAATAGCATAACTTATGTCTCCAATTCTATTTCCGGCAACTGCTTGTTTTATTCCCAGATACAAACATTCTTTTGTTACTCTCAAAAGATTCTGAATTTCGATGCTAATCTCACCTACTGCAAAAGTGTAGGCAGAATCGCCATAAAATCCATTTTTTATTGTACCGCAATCAACAGAAACAATGTCACCATCCTTTAATTCGTAACCGGATGGGATACCGTGCACAATTTGACTATTAACAGAAACACAGAGTGTATTAGGATATTTGTTATATCCTAAAAATCCGGGGATAGCACCATTGTCGCGAATAAACTCCTCAGCTCTTTTATCCAACTCCAAGGTAGTAACACCAGGCAGCATAAGAGGAACTAAGCAGGCAAGAGTCTTTCCCACAAGCAAATTGCTTTCCCTCAGCAATTCAATCTGATCATCTGTTTTCAAAAAAATCATCAAAGAACCTAATTACATGCCGGAAGCAACTCCACCGGCTCTTCCTTTAATTCTGCCCGATTTCATTAATCCATCATAATGACGCATTAACAAATGGCTTTCAATTTGTTGTAAAGTATCTAAAATAACTCCAACCATAATTAGTAGGGAAGTTCCTCCGAAAAATTGAGAAAAACCCTGTCCCACTCCGGCCAAAACCGCAAAGGTAGGTAAAATTGCGACAAGTGCAAGAAAAAACGAACCGGGAAGTGTAATTCTTGACATTATTGTATCGAGAAATTCTACTGTTTTCTTTCCTGGTTTGACTCCCGGAATAAACCCACCATTTCTTTTCATATCCTCTGCCATTTGAGTAGGGTTAAACTGAATAGCTGTATAGAAATAAGTAAACAGAATAACCATAATAGCCATAATGAAGCTATACCAAAAACCGGTAGGATGAAACATAGCAGCAAAACCGCTCATAGATGAACCTCCGAAACCGGCGATAGCAATTGGCACAAACATAAGAGCCTGAGCGAAGATAATTGGCATTACACCAGCCATATTAACTTTCAAAGGCAGATATTGACGAACGCCGCCATATTGTTTGTTCCCAACGATTCTTTTTGCATATTGCACCGGTATTCTACGAGTTCCCTGCACCAATAGAATACAGAAAATAATTACGAGCAATAGTATTACGATTTCCATTAATAGCATTACAAGTCCACCTTGACCCTCCATTCTAAGTGAAAACTCCTGAATTAAAGCCTCTGGCAATCTGGCAATAATACCAATCATTATTAATAAGGAAATACCGTTTCCAATTCCTCTATCAGTAATTTTTTCTCCAAGCCACATTACAAAGATTGTACCTGTAACAAGAATCATAATTGCTAAAATCCAATAAAATTGACCTTCAGCCATAGCACCGGGGGCAGTGGAATTTAAATTTGCAAGAAAACCGGGAGCCTGTAATAATGTAATAATAACAGTTAAATACCTGGTAATCTGATTAATTTTTCTTCTTCCACTTTCGCCTTCCTTTTGTAATTTTTGGAAATAAGGAATTGCAACCGAAAGAAGCTGGATAACGATAGATGCAGAAATATAAGGCATAATACCCAAAGCAAAAATTGATGCTTGAGAAAAGGCTCCACCGGAAAACATATCCAACAGCCCCATAATACCTTCTGAGGTTTGCCGTTCCAAACCTGCTAATTTATCTGGGTCTACACCCGGTAAAACTATATGAACACCTAAACGGTAAATGAGAAGTATACCTAGAGTAAAGAGTATTCTTTTTCTAAGATCTTCAATTTTATAAATGTTTTTTAATGTCTCAATAAAACGTTTCATTAAACAACTATATTAAATGATTTTAACTGAACCTTGTGCTGCTTCAATAGCTTGAATGGCAGTTTTAGAAAACTTATGTGCTGTAACTTCTAATTTGGCTGTCAAATTACCATTAGCAAGAATTTTCACCTTATCGTTTCCTGAAACCAAACCATTTTCGATTAAAACCTGAAGATCAATTTTTTCAAGTTTTGTTTTATCAGCTAGTTCCTGCAAACTCTTTAGGTTAATAGCTTTATATTCTACACGGTTAATATTCTTAAATCCGAATTTTGGTAATCTTCTGTGCAAAGGCATCTGACCACCTTCAAATCCAATTTTCTTAGAATACCCCGATCTTGATTTTGCACCTTTATGTCCACGAGTTGAAGTACCACCTTTTCCTGAACCGGAACCCCTTCCAATTCTCTTTCTGTTTTTTGTAGCTCCGCTTGCCGGTTTTAAATTACTTAAGTCCATATCTGGTAATTAATATTGTTATTACTAAATTTCTTCAACATTTAACAAGTGTTTCACCTTATCAATCATGCCTAAAACCTGAGGAGTACCTTCAACTTCGACAGGGTTATGCATTTTTCTAATGCCAAGCGCTTCAAGAGTACGTTTTTGTCTCTCAGTGCTTCTAATTTTGCTTTTCACTTGAGTGATTTTAATCTTTGCCATTTTCTTATCCTTTAAAAACTTTTTCAATTTCAACACCTCTATGTACAGCTACAGTTTTCGCATCTCTAAGTTCTAATAGAGCATCGATGGTAGCTTTTACAACATTATGAGGGTTAGAAGATCCTTTAGATTTTGCCAAAACATCCTTAATACCAACACTTTCTAATACTGCACGCATAGCACCACCGGCCTTAACACCAGTTCCCATTGAAGCAGGTTTAATAAAAACGGAAGCTCCGCCATATTTTCCTAATTGTTCATGAGGAATAGTTCCTTTAAGAATTGGAACCTTAATAAGGTTTTTCTTAGCATCTTCAACTCCTTTAGCAATAGCAGTTGTTACCTCATTGGCTTTTCCAAGACCGTAACCAACAATACCATCTTCATTTCCAACCACAACAATAGCCGAAAAACTAAAAGTACGTCCACCTTTTGTTACCTTAGTAACACGTTTGATAGCAACCAATCTGTCCTTTAATTCAAGGTCGCTGGTTTTTACTTTTCTTATACTTAATGACATATCTGTGTAATTCTAAAATTTTAAACCATTTTTTCTTGCGGAATCAGCCAAAGCTTTCACCCTACCATGATACCTAAAACCATTTCTATCGAAAACGATTTCACTAATACCTGCCTCAACAGCTTTTTTAGCAATAGCATCTCCAACCAAAACAGCCTGTTCAGTTTTCTTAACTTTTTTTGAGGCTATTTCCTTGTTTAGGGAAGAGGCTGAAATTAAAGTTCTTCCTGCAACGTCGTCAATAATTTGAACAGCAATATGTTTATTACTTCTAAACACGCTCATTCTTGGCCTTTCAGCAGTTCCGCCAATATCTTTGCGAACTCGCATTTTAATCCTTAACCTTCTATCTTTATTCGATAAAGCCATGACATTAAAAATTTATTTGTTAAACTTTAGCAGATTTTCCTGCTTTTCTTCTTAATTCTTCACCAACAAACTTAATACCTTTTCCTTTATAAGGTTCAGGTGTACGGAACGACCTAATTTTGGCTGCAACATGTCCAAGCAGTTGTTTATCGCAACTTGAAAGAGTAACAATAGGGTTTGCACGTCTTTCTGTAACAGCTTCAACTTTAACCTCCTTAGGTATTTCAAAAATAATATCATGAGAATAACCCAAAGACATTTCCAACAATTGTCCGTTGGATTCGGCCTTGTATCCCACACCAACAAATTCCTGTTTAATTGTAAAACCTGTAGAAACACCAACAACCATATTATTTATTAAGGAACGGTACAAACCATGCCATGCTCTATGTTGTTTTTGATCGGTAGGTCTGGTTACCCTAATTTCGTTTTCCTCCACATTAACAGTAATGTCGGGATGAACTTGTTGAGTTAATTCACCAATAGGTCCTTTAACAGTAACTAAGTTGAGTTTATCAACAGTTACAGTTACACCATTTGGGATATTAATCGGTAATTTTCCTATTCTTGACATTTTCTAAATCTCCATTAATAAATGTAACACAATACTTCTCCACCAATATTTCTTTCTCGGGCTTCCTTATCAGTCATAATACCCTGAGAAGTGGAAACAATAGCAATACCTAAACCATTAAGTACTCTTGGAATTTCATTAACATTGGCATACTGTCGCAGACCAGGTCTTGATACCCTTTTAAGTTTTTTAATAGCAGGATGTTTTGTTTGCGGATGATATTTAAGTGCAATTTTAATAGAGCCTTGAACACCATCGTCAATAAATTTATAATTAAGGATATAACCTTTGTCGTGCAATAATTTAGTTATTTCCTTTTTCAAATTCGAAGCAGGTACTTCTACTATTCTATGTCCTGCCATGATACCGTTTCTGATTCTGGTCAGATAATCTGCAATTGGATCTGTCATTTCTATGATATCTTTAAATTTATTACCAGCTTGCTTTTTTTACACCGGGTATTAATCCGGTTGAAGCCATTTCTCTGAAAGTTATACGGCTAAGACCAAATTGTCTCATGTAGCCACGTGGTCTACCTGTAAGCTGACATCTGTTTCTTAACCTGTTAGGGTTAGAGTTTTTTGGCAAACGGCTAAGACCTACAAAGTCGCCTTCTGCTTTTAGTTTTGCTCTTTTTTCAGCATATTTTTCAATTAATTTTGCCCTTCTAACCTCGCGGGCTTTCATTGATTCTTTAGCCATATTAGTTTCTTTTAATATTTTTAAATGGTAATCCGAATTCTCTAAGTAAAGCATACCCTTCCTCATCTGTACCTGCGGTAGTAACAAATGTAATATTCATCCCAAGAATTTTATTGATTTTATCAATATCAATTTCAGGGAAAATAATTTGTTCAGTTATACCAAGGGAATAATTTCCTTTACCATCAAGTTTATAGTTAATGCCTTTAAAGTCACGAATTCGTGGTAAAGCTACTGAAACAAGTCTTTCCAAAAATTCATACATTCTCTCTTTTCTAAGAGTAACCATAACGCCAATAGGCATTTTCTTTCTAAGTTTGAAATTAGAAACATCTCTTTTTGAAAGAGTGGCAACAGCTTTCTGACCGGTAATCATTGTAATTTCTCCAATAGCTACATCAATAAGCTTTTTATCGGCAACAGCCTGACCAACCCCCTGATTAATAACAATCTTTTCTAATTTTGGGGCTTGCATAACACTTTTATAATTAAATTCCTTCATCAAATTAGGAACAATTTCCTCAGTGTATTTCTTTTGTAAATTCGGTGTATATTTCATTACTTAATCTCCTCTCCTGATTTTTTCGCAAAACGAACTAGTTTATTTTTATCGTTTAACTTACGTCCAACTTTAGTAGGTTTTCCGGAAGCCGGGTCGATAAGCATAAGATTAGAAACCTGAATTGGAGCTTCCCTCTTGATTATTCCGCCTTGCGGACTTTTAGCATTTGGCTTGGTATGTTTAGACATCATATTTACGCCTTCAACTATGGCCTTTTGTTTTTCAACGAGTACCTCCAGTACTTTTCCTTGCTGACCTTTAGAATCGCCGGCAATCACCACAACGGTATCTCCTTTTTTTATGTGCAATTTTTTTCGCATACCTTAAATATTTTGTATTAAATTACTTCGGGCGCAAGTGAAACAATTTTCATATATTGCTTTTCACGCAATTCTCTTGCAACCGGACCAAAAATCCTAGTTCCTCTAATTTCGCCATCGTTTTTTAGCAAAACGCAAGCGTTATCGTCGAAACGGATATAAGAGCCATCTTGTCTTCTAATTTCTTTTTTTGTCCTCACAATTACAGCTTTTGTTACCGTTCCCTTTTTAACTTCTCCAGAGGGAATGGCACTTTTCACAGTAACTACAATAATATCACCCACGGAAGCATATCTTCTTCCTGAGCCACCAAGAACATTAATGCAGAGCACTTCTTTTGCGCCGCTATTATCGGCAACATTCAATCTACTTTCTCTTTGTACCATGGTTATTTAACTCTTTCAATGATTTCTACTAACCTCCAGTTTTTATTTTTACTTAATGGTCTGGTTTCCATTATTTTTACTGTATCTCCAATACTACATTCATTTTTCTCATCGTGAGCTACCAATCTTGTAGTCTTGTTAATAAATTTCTTATAAATAGGATGCTTCATTTTTGTTTTCACTGCAATAATGATGGATTTCTCCATTTTGTTGCTAACTACAACACCTATTCTTTCCTTTCTAAGATTTCGCTTTGTTTCCATTTATCTAAAGCTTAACTGTTTGTTTTTTCACTTAATTGCCTTTTTCTTAACTCTGTTTTTAACCTTGCAATAACTTTTCTGGTTACAACAATCCTATTAGGGTTATCCAGAGGAGAAACGGCATGATTTAACTTTAATTTAGTCAACAGAATTTTCTCTTCGGAAATTCTTTCCTCCAATTCAGGTGTTGCTAATTCTTTAATTTCTGAACTTTTCATTTTTCAAAATTTTATTCGGAATAATCCCTACGTACAACAAATTTTGTGGGAATAGGTAGCTTTTGAGCCGCAAGACGTAAAGCCTCTTTTGCAATTTCAAAAGGCACACCTTCTGCCTCAATTATTATTCTTCCAGGAGTAACGGGGGCAACAAATCCATCAGGAGCTCCCTTACCTTTACCCATCCTTACTTCTGCAGGTTTGCTAGTGATAGGTTTATCAGGAAATACTCTAATCCAGATTTGACCTTCACGTTTCATGTAACGGGTAACAGCCTGACGGGCAGCTTCAATCTGTCTACCGGTTAACCAGGTTGCTTCCATTGCTTTAATTCCAAACGAACCGAATGCCAATTGGCTTCCTCTTTGGGCATTTCCTTTCATTTTGCCCTTCATCATTCGTCTGAATTTCGTTTTCTTTGGCTGTAACATTTCTGCTAGTTATATAATTATACTTATTCTTTTTTACTTTCTTCTTTTCTTAAAACCTTTAGCTTTTTGTTGAGCTTGCCCAACATTTGGCGATAGGTCGCGCTTTCCATATATTTCTCCTTTGCAAATCCAAACTTTAACTCCAATAATTCCATAGGTTGTATGGGCTTCCGCAAGGGCATAATCTATATCGGCTCTAAAAGTATGCAATGGGATTCTTCCTTCTTTGTACGATTCAGATCTAGCCATTTCAGCACCACCAACACGTCCGGAAATTAATATTTTGACCCCTTCTGCGCCCATTCTAATAGAAGATGCAATAGCCATTTTTAATGCTCTACGATAAGAAACTTTACCCTCGATTTGACGAGCTACATTAGCTGCAACAAGAACAGCATCTAGTTCCGGTCTTTTAATTTCGTAGATATTAATTTGAACTTCTTTCTTAGTAATTTTCTTTAACTCTTCTTTAAGTTTATCAACTTCCTGTCCTGCTTTTCCGATTATTATTCCCGGACGAGCAGTATTAACAGTAATAGTGATTAGTTTTAAAGTGCGCTCGATAATAATACGAGAAACGCTTGCTTTTGCCAATCTGGCATTTAGGTATTTACGTATTTGGTCGTCTTCGCCAATTTTTTCGGCGTAGTTACGTCCACCATACCAGTTAGAATCCCATCCTTTTATGATTCCTAAACGATTACCTATTGGATTTACTTTTTGTCCCATTATGCTTCTTGATTATCAATGTTATTATAACTGTCGAGGTAAATAGTTACATGGTTCGACCTTTTTCTAATTCTGTATCCTCGTCCTTGTGGAGCAGGTCTAAGTCTTTTTAGCACTCTTCCTGAGTCTACAAATACCTCTTTTACAATAAGGTTACTATCTTCCATTCTTACGCCTTCATTTTTAGCTTGCCAATTAGCCACAGCCGACATTAGCAATTTTTCCATTCTAATAGAAGCCTCTTTTGAAGAATATTTCAGAATATCTAAAGCCTTATTTACTTCAGAGCCTCTAATCATGTCGGCTACCAATCTCATTTTTCTGGGAGAGGTAGGACAATTGTTAAGACTAGCAAAAAATTGTTTTTGCTTTTCTTCTTTTCTCTGATTCGCTGTATTTCTTTTACGTGCGCCCATTTCTTATAATTTAATATCGCCTGATTTATTTATTTTTTTTACCACCATGACCTCTAAAAATACGAGTTGGTGCAAACTCTCCTAACTTGTGCCCTACCATATTTTCGGTAACATAAACCGGAATAAACTTATTGCCATTATGAACTGCAATGGTTAGTCCGACAAAGTCAGGAGATATAACAGAACGTCGGGACCATGTTTTAATGGTAGTTTTTTTTGTAGATTCCTGCATTTCAAGAACTCGTTTTTCAAGTTTGAAATCTATAAAAGGGCCTTT
This sequence comes from Bacteroidales bacterium, assembly GCA_016936815.1. Taxonomy (GTDB): domain Bacteria; phylum Bacteroidota; class Bacteroidia; order Bacteroidales; family GWF2-38-335; genus GWF2-38-335. The sequence goes on along the minus strand of JAFGXD010000089.1, from coordinate 14,239 downwards.
TTTTAATGATCGACTCATAAACTAATAATTTATCAATTACTTCCTTCTTTCAACAATATACTTATTTGATGCTTTCTTCTTGGCGCGAGTTTTATATCCTTTTGCCAACAAGCCTTTTCTGGATCTTGGATGACCTCCAGAAGATTTTCCTTCACCACCACCCATTGGGTGATCAACAGGATTCATTGCAACACCTCTAACTCTAGGTCTTCTACCAAGCCATCTTGAACGACCTGCTTTTCCTGAAATCTCAAGAGCATGATCTGAGTTGCTAACAGTACCTATTGTTGCCTTACAAGTAACAAGTATCTTTCTCGCTTCTCCGGAAGGCAATTTAATAATTGCATATTTTCCTTCACGAGATGTAAGTGACCCGTAAGATCCCGCAGACCTTGCCATCACTCCACCTTGTCCAGGACGCAATTCAATATTATGTACTACAGTTCCCAAAGGTATTTCTGCAAGAGGAAGAGTATTTCCAACTTCAGGTGCAACTCCTTTTCCTGACATAATTTCTTGTCCCACCTGCAGTCCATTTGGAGCAATTATGTACCTTTTTTCACCATCTTTATAAACAACTAGTGCAATGCGTGCAGATCTATTTGGATCGTACTCAATAGTTGCCACATTAGCCGCCATACCGTCTTTATCTCTTTTAAAGTCGATAATACGATATTGTTTTTTATGACCACCACCAATATATCGCATGGTCATTTTTCCTCGGTTATTTCTACCTCCCGATCTTTTAATCGGTTCCATCAAAGATTTTTCAGGTGTAGTACAAGTTATTTCATCGAATGTACTAATGAATTTTCTTCTTTGACCCGGGGTCGTCGGTTTTATTTTTCGTAAAGCCATTTTATTTAGATATTGCTATAAAAATCAATCAATTCACCATCTTTTAATGTCACAACCGCTTTCTTAAAAGAAACGGTTCGGCCAGATAATACGCCGGATTTTGTAAAACGAGTTCTGCTTTTACCACCGTAACGCATAGTATTAACGGAAGTAACAGTAACTCCATAAAAATCCTCAACGGCTTTTTTAATCTGAACTTTATTTGCCCTTTTGTCAACAATAAATCCGTAACGATTCAGCAACTCAGAATTTGCTGTCATTTTTTCTGTAATTATGGGCTTAATTAAAATATCCATTGTTATTACTTTTTATAATTTATTTAAAACCTCAACTGAACTTTCCATTATTACCAAAGCTGAGGCATTCATAATATCGTATGTATTAATACTATTTGCCTGAACAACATCAATTTTCTGTAAATTTCGCGCAGACAAAACAAAATTTTGTGATTTCTCTGACAAAACAAAAAGCAGTTTCTTATCATTAAGTTTCAAATTATTTGCTATTGAAGCAACTTCCTTGGTTTTTGGTTGTTCAGGAGAATAGTCTTCCATAACAAATATTGAATTATTCTGAACTTTATATGCTAATGCAGATTTTCTAGCAAGTTGCTTTAGTTTTTTATTCAACTTTTGTGTATAATCTTTTGGTCTTGGTCCAAAAACACGTCCACCTCCTACAAAAACAGGAGATTTTACACTGCCCGCTCTAGCTGTACCAGTTCCTTTTTGTCTTTTAATCTTTTTTGTACTTCCAGCTATCTCAGCTCTTTCTTTAGATTTATGAGTACCTTGACGATTATTAGCCATATATTGTTTAACATCCAAATAGATAGCATGATCGTTTGGTTCAATAGCAAAAACCTCTTTTTCTAACGAAACAACTCGTCCGGTTTCTTGCCCGTTCTTATTTAATACTTTTATTTCCATTACTTTTCAATAATTAAGTATGAACCTTTTGCTCCGGGAACTGATCCCTTAACAACTAATAAATTATTTTCAGGAATAATTTTCACAATTTTAAGGTTAATGACTTTTACCTTATCATTTCCTGTTCTTCCTGCCATTCTCATTCCTTTAAAAACTCTAGAAGGATAGGATGATGCACCCAAAGATCCAGGTGCCCTTAATCTGTTGTGCTGTCCATGTGTTTGATCTCCAACGCCTCTAAATCCGTGTCTTTTTACTACTCCTTGAAAACCTTTTCCTTTAGAAATACCTGAAATATCTAACCAAGTTTCACTAGCAAAATAATCAACTCCTATAACGTCACCAGCTTTCCAATCTTTAACAAAGCCTTTAAGTTCGATTACTTTTCTTTTTGGTCCGGTATTAGCTTTCTTAAAATGACCAATCATAGGCTTATTTGAGTGCTTATCTTTAACATCGTCATAAGCCAATTGAACAGCGTTGTAACCATCACTGTCAATAGTCTTAATCTGTGTAACCACATTTGGTTTTATTTCTATAACAGTGCATGGTAAATTTTTACCCTCGGCACTGAAAACGGAAGTCATTCCGATTTTTTTTCCAATTAATCCTGGCATTTTATTTATTCTTAAATAATTACACTTTTATTTCAACCTCAACACCACTTGGCAACTCAAGTTTCATTAGAGCATCAATGGTTTTTGCTGTAGAACTATAAATATCCAATAATCTTTTATAAGAAGACAATTGAAATTGTTCTCTAGATTTCTTGTTAACGAAAGTAGACCTATTAACTGTAAAAATTCTTTTGTGAGTAGGTAGTGGAATTGGTCCACTCACTACTGCGCCGGTAGTTTTAACAGTTTTCACAATTTTCTCGGCAGATTTATCTACCAGATTGTGGTCATACGATTTCAATTTAATTCTAATCTTTTGTGCCATACTATATTTAGCATTAAAAAATAAATATTCCTTTTGATCTTTCAATAATTTCTTTGGCTATCTGAGGAGGTACTTCTTCGAAACGGAGAAATTCCATTGATGAAGTAGCTCTACCTGATGTAATTGTTCGTAAAGCAGTAACGTAACCGAATGTTTCAGCGAGGGGAACCTTGGCGCGCACAGTACGGGCGCCAGCGCGAGTATCCATATTTTCAATATGACCTCTACGTCTGTTAAAGTCAGCAACTATGTCACCCAAATATTCTTCGGGTGTAACAATTTCGGCTGACATTATTGGCTCCAACAAAATTACATTGGCTTTTTTCAAAGCCTCTCTGAAGGCTAATTTTGCTGCTATTTCGAATGCCAAACTATCGGAGTCGACTTGATGATAAGACCCATCTAGCAAAGTAACCTTTGCGTTAATGACGGGATAACTTGCAAGCACACCATTATGCAAAGATGATTGTAATCCTTTTTGAATTGCCGGAATGTATTCTTTTGGAATAGCACCTCCCTTTGTTTCATCAAAAAACTGCAATCCCCGAAAACCTTCTTCTGCAGGTTCTACTCTTATTTCAATATCTGCAAACTTTCCTTTTCCTCCGGATTGCTTCTTAAACACTTCACGATGTGTAACAGTTGACCTTAACAATTCTTTGTAAGCTACTTGAGGTTTACCCTGATTCATCTCGAGATTATATTCTCGTCTGATTCTATCGGTAATAATCTCTAAATGAAGCTCGCCCATTCCACTAATAATGGTTTGACCGGATTCTTCGTCGATTCTTACATTAAATGTAGGATCTTCATCAGCCACTTTCCTAAGCACATCCCAAAGCTTGTCCACTTCCTGTTGGGTTTTGGGTTCAACGGCTGCCCTGAGCACCGGTTCAGGGAAAACTATTGATTCAAGCACGATTGGATTTGCACTATCGCAAAGTGAATCTCCGGTAACAATATCCTTAAAACCAACTATTGCACAGATATCACCCGCACTAATTTGGTCAATTGGATTTTGTTTATTTGCATGCATTTGGTACATTCTTGAAACTCTTTCTTTCTTCTCTGTTCGTGGGTTAAACAATTGTTCTCCAGAACGAAGAGTACCTGAATAAACTCGTAAGAAAGCAAGCTTTCCGACAAAAGAATCGCTGGTTATTTTGAAAGCCAGAGCTGCAAATGGTTCATTTACATCAGCTTTTCTTGTAACCTCTTTTTCTGTTTTAGGGTTTATCCCAGTAACAGCTTCAATATCCAAAGGGCATGGCAAGTATGCGGTAATAGCGTCAAGCAAAGGTTGTACACCTTTATTCTTAAACGATGATCCGCATAGAACCGGAACAATCTGACGATTAAGTACAGCCTTTCGGATTATACCTTTTATTTCGTCAACTGTTATTGACTCCTTATTTTCAAAGAACTTTTCTAAAATTTTATCATCGAATTCAGCAATTGTTTCAAGCAGAATATCCCTGTATTCTTCCACCATTTCTACCATATCTTCGGGCACATCGGTAAAAGTAAACTCGGAACCCAGCTTTTCATCATTCCAAACAATTGCTTTATTTCTTATTAAATCCACAACCCCTTTAAAATTTTCTTCGTTACCAATTGGCAACTGAATCGGCAAAGGGTTTGCTCCAAGTCTTTCCTTTATCTGCTGAACTACCGTAAGGAAATCAGCACCGGACCTATCCATTTTATTAACATAGGCCAGTCGGGGAACTTGGTATTTATTAGCTTGTCTCCAAACGGTTTCGGACTGAGGTTCAACCCCACCTACACCGCAGAAAACTGCAATCGCACCATCCAATACTCTTAAAGAACGTTCCACTTCAACAGTGAAATCTACATGACCGGGAGTATCAATAATATTGATTTTGTGTTTTATATTATTGTATTCCCAATAAGTTGTGGTTGCAGCCGATGTAATTGTGATTCCTCTTTCCTGCTCCTGAACCATCCAGTCCATTGTTGCAGCTCCATCGTGGACTTCTCCAATTTTGTAATTTATACCTGTGTAATATAGGATTCTTTCTGTTGTTGTTGTTTTCCCGGCATCAATATGTGCCATAATCCCAATATTCCTGGTATAAGTCAAATCATCATTCATGCTCAACCACCTAAACCAATCTAGTTTTCAAAATATTTTAGAACCTGAAATGACTAAAAGCTTTATTTGCTTCTGCCATTCTATGTGTATCTTCTTTCTTCTTATATGCGCCACCTTCCTGATTATAACCTGCAAGAATTTCGGCAGCCAATTTTTCACTCATACTTCTTCCACTTCTTTTTCTGGAAAAAAGAATTAAGTTTTTATTACCAATAGAAATTTTTCTGTCTGGTCTGATTTCCATTGGAACCTGAAATGTTGCACCACCAATTCTTCGGCTTTTAACCTCTACTGAAGGTGTAATATTTTCAAGTGATTTCTTCCAAACCTCAACCGGTGTAAGACCTGAATCTTTTGTTTTGTCGGCTACAATATCCATTGCATTATAAAATATTTCATAAGCAACACTCTTTTTGCCACTCAACATAAGGTCGTTTACAAATCTGGTAACCAAAACATCTTTGTATTTTGGATCAGGTAAAAGAATCCGTTTCTTTGGTTTCGCCTTCCTCATAACTTTCTATTTCTTAACTTTTGGTCTTTTTGTTCCGTATTTTGATCTTCTTTGTTTTCTGCCTTCAACACCAGATGTATCCAAAGCTCCTCTAACAATATGATATCTAACTCCCGGTAAATCTTTCACCCTTCCTCCACGAATTAGAACAATTGAGTGTTCCTGTAAATTATGTCCTTCTCCGGGAATATAGGCATTCACTTCCTTACCATTTGTTAATCTAACTCTGGCAACTTTTCTCATTGCTGAATTAGGTTTCTTTGGTGTAGTAGTGTATACACGTACGCATACTCCCCTTCTTTGTGGGCATGAATCCAAGGCTCTGGACTTGCTTTTTTCCTCCAGCTTTGTCCGCCCTTTCCTTACTAACTGTTGTATTGTAGGCATATAAACTTGTTTAATTTTTTACAAATTGGGCTGCAAAGATAGAGTTTTTTTTTATAAAACAAGAACTATTTGATTTTTTTTTATTGTGTTAATGACCTGATTTTAAAGTATGACTAGTTTTATCTGTAAAAAAAATCTTAAAAAGATTAAAATTTATGCTTTTTTGGGCATAATTATTTGTAAAAAATTCATTTCAACTTGAGAGTTAGTAAAATTTTACTATTTTTGAGCCCCGTTTTAGAAATCAATTTTTTAACAATTTAATAAAAAAAGAAATGAAAGTTTATCAAACCAATGAGATTAAAAACATTGCTTTAATAGGAAACTCACGTTCTGGAAAAACAACGCTTGCTGAAGCAATGTTGTTTAAGGGAGGTGTAATTGACAGAAGAGGCGATACTGAAAGCCACAACACTGTTTCCGATTATAATAGAATTGAACACGAAAATGAAATCTCAGTATTTCCTACTCTTTTATATACCTTATATAATAATAAGAAAATTAATTTTATTGACAACCCCGGCGCAGATGATTTTATTGGCGGGGCTGTAGCGTCAATGTTTACTGCCGATTGCGGCGTAATGCTTGTTAACGCTGTAAATGGCGTTGAAGTTGGAACAGAAATTCAAAACAGGTTTGCAGTCAATAATAATTTTCCATATTTTTTGGCTGTAAATTTTCTTGACCACGATAATGCTAACTGGGATAAAACTTTGGAATTGTTAAAAGAAAGATTAGGTTCGAAAGTTATTGCGGCACAGTATCCACTATCGACAGGAAGTTCTTTTGATTCCATTATTGACGTTATTTCCATGAAAATGTATAAATACTCAAACGGAAAAGAAGAAGCAATGGATATTCCTGCAGGCGAAATGGATAAAGCTCTTGAAATGCAATCGGAATTAATTGAAAAAGCTGCTGAGGGTGATGAGAAATTAATGGAATTATTTTTCGAGAATGATACTCTTACCCAAGAAGAAATGCAAAAAGGTATTAGAAGTGGCTTAGCTGCAAATGGAATATCTCCTATTTTCTGCATTTCTGCTAAAAAAGATATTGGCATTTCAAGATTACTGGATTTTATTTCCGAATCTGTACCTTCTCCAAATGAAATGCCTGCAATAACTGACACAGAAGGAAATGAGGTTAAGTGCGATGTTTCAGGAAAACCATCAATTTTTGTTTTCAAAACTTCTGTAGAAGAACATGTTGGTGAAATCAACTTCTTTAAAGTTATTTCGGGTGAAATTACCGAAGGAATTGACCTTCTTAACCAAAACACAGGAAGTAAAGAAAGATTATCACAACTCTTTGTATGTGCAGGAAAAAACAGAACAAAGGTTGGTAAACTTGTTGCCGGAGATCTTGGAGCAACTGTAAAATTGAAAAATACAAAAACCAATAATACACTTACAACAGGTTCAATGGAGTTCCCTCCTATTAAGTATCCGGAGCCAAAATTTAGAACTGCAATTAGAACATTAAGTGAAGGTGATGAAGAAAAACTTGGTGAAGCTTTAGTGAGAATGTCGAAAGAAGATCCAACAATTACTTATGAATATTCAAAAGAACTTAAACAAATTCTTGTTTTCGGTCAGGGAGAATATCATATGAATATTTTAAAATGGCATCTTGATAACATTTATAAAGTTGCAACAGAATTTATTGCCCCAAGAATTCCTTATAGAGAAACTATCACAAAAGTTGCTCAAGCAGATTACAGACACAAAAAACAATCAGGTGGTGCAGGACAGTTTGGTGAGGTTCACATGATAATTGAACCTTTTATTGAAGGTGCTCCTGATCCGGCAATGTTTAAGATTAATGGTAAAGAACTTAAAATTTCAATTAGAGATAAAGAAGAAATAAATCTTTCTTGGGGTGGAAAACTTATTTATCACAATTGCATTGTTGGTGGGTCAATTGATTCAAGATTTATGCCTGCAATTCTAAAAGGTATTATGGAGAAAATTGAAGAAGGTCCACTTACCGGATCATATGCAAGAGATATTAAAGTTTATGTATACGATGGGAAAATGCACCCGGTTGATTCAAATGAAATTTCCTTTAGATTAGCAGGTAGAAATGCTTTTAGAACTGCTTTTAAAAACGCAGGACCTAAAATTATGGAACCTATTTATAATGTTGAAGTTTTTGTTCCAAGCGACAGAATGGGAGATGTAATGAGTGACCTGCAAGGAAGAAGAGCTATTGTTCAAGGAATGAGCAGCGAAGGTGGTTTTGAAAAACTTATGGCTAAAGTTCCTTTGGCAGAAATGAGCAAATACTCCACATCACTTAGTTCAATTACCGGCGGACGCGCAATGTATACAATGTCATTTTCTGAATACTCACAAGTTCCGCCTGATGTTCAGGATAAACTTCTTAAAGAATACGAAGCAGAACAAGAAGAAGAATAAGCTAAAAAGAAAAAAGCCGTCAAGCAAAATGACGGCTTTTTCTTTTAATACAATAAATGCTGTTTTGATTTATTAACCCAACCGGCCTGAGATTCATAATCCACAAAATAGATTTTTAAATCAGCTTGCGATTCGTAGCTTACAAAATAAACCTTTTTGTCGGCCTGTGATTCGTAATCAACAAAATACCATTTGCCGTGGGAACTTGCCTGAGATTCGTAGCTCACTTTGTACACCTTCAAATCCGCCTGGGATTCATAATTCACTACGTAAACTTTAATATCAGCCTGCGATTCATACTTTACTGAATAAACTTTTTGGGCGTTTGCAAGTCCAAATATGGACGCAAAAAATACCAAAATAATAAATTTCTTCATCTTGTCATTTTTTTAAGTTATTATAAATTTTATACAAATATCTTACCATTTTTTAGAATTCCTTTACAACTCCCTTAACTATTTCGAGAACAGCAGGACATGTCTCCATATTCTTCAATGTAATATCTAAAATCTGTACTATTTTTTTATGATTGGTATGTGGATATTCTTTGCAAGCTTTTGGTCTTGCCTCATAAATACTGCAATAATTATCAGGTAGAAGAAAAGGACAAGGCATTGATTTGAAAACAATATCTCCATCCTCATCTGTAATAAAATATTTTTCCAACAAAAATGATGGTTTTGTCTTTAAAAAACTGGCCATCTTTTCTAAATCATTATAAGTAACTAATGGCCCCAGATTTTTACAGCAATTTGCACATTCTAAACAATCTATTCTCATAAATACCGATTCATGATATTTATGAAACAAGGTCTCAGGCAAATTTTTAGGTGATTTTCGTATTTTTTTGAATAATTGCTTAGCAGCTGGTTGCAACTTTTCAGCATCAGCTTTAATCTGTTTTGGATTATATTTCATTTAACTTTGCCTTAACTTTAATTGCGACAATAAAACCCCGGAAACAACAATAATTATTCCAAGTATTTTTTGCCACGAAATTGGTTCACTTACAACAAAATAAGCAAACACTGCAGTTAGTACAGGAATCAAATTCCCGAAAACACTAGACCTATTTACACCTAAATGCCTAACACTATAGGCAAAAAACACAAATGCCAGAGATGAACCAAAAATGGCAAGCAACAATAAACTGTAAATTGTATTTATTTTGAAATCTGAAATTGAAATATGATTATGGTCGAAAACCAGAAACAAAGGTAAAAACAAAATTATTCCAATTAGATTTTGGTATGCAACCAAAGTCCACGCATTATATTTATCGGCAAGTTTCTTAAGCGTTACTGTATATGCAACAGCAGAAAAGACGGCAAGCAAAAGCAACATTAATCCGGAAAATGATAAAATAAAAGCCTTATCAGCACTTATTACAACAACACCCCCAACAGAAAGAAAAATTCCTATAAAGTTCATTATTGAAATTCTATCTCTTAAAAAAATCCAGGCTGCAACTGGAACAAAAAGTGGTATGGTGGCAATAACTACAGAAGTAACTGTAGGTGTGGTTTCTTTTAATCCATATGTTTCACCAATAAAGTATAAAAATGGCTCAAAAAGTGCCAAAAGAAACAATGGTAAAAAATCTTGTTTTCCTATTTTTTGTAGTCTTCCTGAAAAAAAGGCAAATAAAAACAAAAGAGGTGTTGCAATTACCAATCTAACAACAAGAACAGAAAATGGTTGAAGGGTTTCAAGAGCAATGGAACTCCAAACAAATGAAAATCCCCAAAATATCATTGCAAGCAAAATGCAAACATAGACCAAAACAGGAGTCTTCATTTCTTTAAAAACGGCAATTATTTAATTTTACCTGTTATAATACCTACACCAAGACCAACAACAATGCCAACAAGTGAACCTTTTATTGCTTGAACAGCACGAACCTGCTTTGCAGACTCTTGATAACCAAGTAAGTAAAATTCATCATTACTTAGTTCCCTGATTTTTTTCATTGATGGACTTGTAAGGCCAACTATAGTTATTCCACCGGCAGGAATTATAACTCCATAAAAAGGATTTTCAAAAATATACCCTGAACAACCTGCGAGACCAAGCAAAAAACCTGAAAAAAAAGACAATCGAGCTTTGGTCTTTGCATAACCATCATATCCTCCCGTAACAAAGCTTCTCATATTTTCAACAGTATAATACCTGTCGTCAAGTGTATCGGGATTAAAGAAAACCTCTTCTTTACCCTTGGAATCGGTTATGGAAAAAATTTCCATACGATCAAGTTCTTTTACTTTTCCGGGCTTTTTCTCGTAAGCAAGATAATTTCCGTTTTCAACAAACTTGTAACTAGAAATAGTAAGTTTTTTTCCATTAATTAGCCAAACTGTATTTGAATCGCTTTGTGAAAAAAGAAATCCTGACATTAGAAATCCTACAAAAAAGGCTGATAATATTTTCATTTCTATGTAATTTTGAAAAATTGTTTTCAATTCATTTTATATTTACAAACATACATAAATTTTTGATTGATTTTTAGCAATAAACTAATCTTCTTATTAACTTTACAACTTAGATTGATTTTAAATAAGTTCAACGAATTTTAAATAAAAAATAATAAATTATGGCAACAGATTCTTTTATTGAAAGGCATAACGGACCAAGAAAAAATGAAATAAATTTGATGTTGGAAAAAATTGGTGTTAAAACAATGGACGAACTAATTGAAAAAACAGTTCCTTCAACTATAAGACTTAATTCACCAATGAAACTGGCTAATGGAATTTCAGAATACGAATATTTTAAGAAAATTAAGGCAATTGCTTCAAAGAACAAAATATACAAGACATACATTGGAATGGGATATTACGACACAATTACACCTGCTGTAATTCTTAGAAATATTCTTGAAAATCCAAGTTGGTATACATCATACACCCCCTATCAGGCAGAAATTTCTCAGGGAAGACTAGAAGCACTGCTTAACTTTCAGACAGTTGTAATGGACTTAACAGGAATGGAAATGGCGAACGCTTCTTTACTTGACGAAGCTACTGCCGCTGCTGAAGCTATGGTTATGATGTACAATGCCCGTTCAAGAAAAATGGAAAAAGAAGGTTATGTAAGTTTCTTTGTTGATGAAAATATTTTTCCACAAACTATGGGTCTTCTCGAAACAAGAGCTGTTCCACTTGGAATAAAGCTTATTAAGGGTTCTTTCAATAATATTGATTTTTCGGAAAAACTATTCGGTTCCTTAGTTCAATACCCAAATGCCGATGGTGAAATTATAGACTATGCCGGTTTGGTTGAAAAATCTCACCAAACAGACTGTATGGTTGGTGTTGTTGCTGATTTAATGTCGCTTGCACTTCTTACACCTCCTGGAGAATGGGGAGCTGATGTTGTTGTAGGTTCAACTCAAAGATTTGGAATTCCAATGGGTTACGGCGGTCCTCATGCTGCTTTCTTTGCTACACACGAGAAATTTAAAAGAAGTATGCCCGGAAGAATAATTGGAGTTTCTATTGATGCACAAGGAAATCAGGCACTTCGTATGGCTCTTCAGACCAGAGAACAACACATTAAGAGAGAAAGAGCTACATCGAATATTTGCACTGCCCAAGCTTTACTGGCTACAATGGCCGGAATGTATGCAGTTTATCATGGGAAAGAAGGAATTGAAAGAATAGCAAATCATATTCATTCCACTGCAGGGTTTATTTCAGTGAAACTTGAAGAATTGGGATACAAACAACTTAATAAAGAGTATTTTGATACTTTAAGGATACAATTACCTTCAGGAATAACCATTCAACAAATTGAAAAATTAGCAATTGCAAATGAAATAAACTTAAAGTACATTGATAATCAAACTATTGGAATAAGCACTGATGAAACAACTTTAAAATGCAATGTAGAAAAGCTAATTAGTGTTTTTGCTAAAGCTGTAGGAAAAGCAGAGATTAAAGTTGATTATATTGCTGAAAAACAATATTTTGACACGAAATTTAAGAGAACCAGCGACTTTTTCACTTTAGATTTGTTTAAGCAATACAGGTCGGAAACCGAAATGATGAGATATATTAAGAAACTTGAAAGAAAAGATTTTTCACTTACTCATTCAATGATTTCTTTGGGCTCATGTACTATGAAACTAAATGCTGCAATGGAAATGTTACCATTGAGTTGGCCTGAATTCGGTTGTATTCATCCATTTGTACCTGTGGAACAAGCAGCAGGATACCACCAATTGTTTAATGAATTAAGTGAAGATTTAAAGGTAATTACAGGTTTTGATGCTATTTCATTACAGCCAAACTCGGGAGCCTCCGGAGAATATGCCGGTTTAATGGTAATTAGAAATTATCACATTTCCAGAGGAGAAGGACATAGAAATGTATTTTTAATTCCATCCTCGGCTCATGGAACTAATCCTGCATCTGCTGCAATGGCCGGAATGGAAATTGTAATTGTAGAATGTGATGAAAAAGGAAATATTGACCTTAACGACCTGAAAAACAAAGCAGAAGCTAACAAAGCGAATCTTGCAGGCTTTATGGTTACATACCCATCAACACATGGAGTATTTGAAGCCGAAATTATTGAAATGAATAAGGTAATTCACGAATGTGGCGGTCAGGTTTATATGGATGGTGCTAACATGAATGCCCAGGTAGGACTTACAAATCCTGCAATAATTGGCGCAGACGTGTGTCACCTTAACCTTCACAAAACATTCGCAATTCCTCACGGCGGAGGCGGACCGGGAATGGGACCCATTGGTGTAGCAAAACATCTAATCGACTTCCTTCCAAACCATCCTGTTGTAAAAACCGGTGGCGAAAAAGGAAATATTGTTGCTGCAGCTCCATGGGGTTCTGCCAGCGTGCTTACAATTTCTCATGCTTACATAAAAATGGCAGGTGGAAACGGGCTTACAGAAGCTACTAAATATGCTATTCTAAATGCCAACTACTTAAAAGCTAAATTAATGGGCTACTACGATATTCTCTACACCGGTTCAGAAGGTATGGTTGCTCACGAAATGATTGTAGACTGCAGAAAATTTAAGGACATTGGTCACATTACCGAAGCTGACATTGCAAAAAGACTTATGGACTACGGCTTCCATGCTCCTACACTTTCATTCCCTGTTCATGGAACATTAATGGTAGAACCAACAGAAAGTGAATCTTTGCAAGAACTTAACCGATTTGTAGACGCCATGATGAGTATTTACAATGAGATAATGGAAATAAAAGACGGAACTGCAAAAGAAGACGATAATGTTCTAAAAAATGCTCCACATACAGCATCAGTAATATGTGCAGACGAATGGAACCATGATTACAGCAGACAAAAAGCAGGATTTCCATTAACATGGGTTGCAGAAAACAAATTCTGGCCAACTGTTGGAAGAATTGACGATGGATACGGTGACAGAAATCTTGTTTGCTCTTGCGCACCCATAGATTCTTACAGAAAAGAAATGAGCTTTGTGAAGTTTGTAAAATAATTTCTCATTTTTAATTCCTAAAAATATTTTTAGGTTAAAGAAAAAAATGGAATAATTATTGTTAGTTTTCTTCTTTAAGAAAACTAACAATCTTTTCATGAAAAAACTAATAATAATCTGTTCAATTCTATTGGCAACATCATCATGCTATTTTTATCCGTATAGTGCTAACAACCCGGAAAATAATAAAAATTCAAACCCTTGTTGTGCCACAGTTTGCGAAGAACATTGTCCCACTATTGTACCCGCAGTAGTAGTCTATTATACTTGTGAATTTTGTGGTAAAGAAACTTATTCGTACACTAAAATGAGAATTTGCCCTGAATGCTCTAAAGCGAGTAATAAGTGTCAAAAGTGTCTCGCACCAATTAATTAATGATTTCTATAAAAAAATATCTTCAGGTTTTGAGGCACAATTAATACCCAACCTTCTTTGCAATTCCCTCAGGAATAACAAAACCCTTTTCTTTGGCCATATCGAACCAAGTTTTTGCAGTATCGAAGTCTCCTTTAGTAAAATAAGTGTATCCAATAAGGAATTCTGCATCTTTAATGAAAGGACTTTCCAATATTCGGTAAATCCGCAAT
>JAFGXD010000088.1 GCA_016936815.1 Bacteroidales bacterium | reverse complement strand
TTACAGAAAAAGGAACAACAAAAAAGAGAATAATAATTAAAGGTTTAAATTTTAAATACTTAAACTTGTGTTTCCAATATTTTTCAGAAAACTTAAAAGACAAAAAAACCAATACAATAGCAAATCCAAGAATTGCTGTAAACATATATCTTTCGGCAACAATACCCATTGCCGGTTTTACAATATTTGAAAACATACTAATTGAAATAAAATAGAAAAGAATTGAAAAAGAAATAATACTTTTCTTTTTTAAATTCAGAATAGCAATAATTAATAGAGTAAGATGTAATAATAGAGAAAAAATTGCAATTGGGTTAAACAAAGAAACAATAGGAATAGTATCGTAACCGTAATAAAAAAGCAAGGGATAAGGTAAAAAAAGCATTTTAAAGTAAAACCAGAGACTTGTCATACCGGTTCCAAGTGTTTTCAGCAAACCCACCCCCTCAACTAATGGATTTTCAATAAAATAATAGCCTCTATTTCCATTATCCAGTATCCATTTTGGCAAATATCTGGCAACAATTGCAAAAACAAAAATTGCAATAAATACAATTACTAACTCCTTTATTCTAATGTTTCTAAAAAAATAAAGACAAAGCGGAATTAATGCCACAAAAACTAATGCAGATGGCTTAGACAAATAGGCAATGAATATTAAAAAAGCCGCAAGCATTAGAAACAATATCTTCTTCCTGTCAATAAAAACAAAGGCTAAATATGTTGCAGAAATTGAAAAAATAAAACTTAATAATTCATCTCTATTTTTTAAACTAGCAACTACCTCGGTATGAACCGGATGAGCCATAAAAAGAATAACAACAAGAAACGAAAACAAATTATCTTGCCGAAAAAACATCTTTCTAGATAGAAGCAAAAAAAGTAAACCACCGCCCAAAGCATAGAGTAAAACATTTATTAAATGTGAAGCATGAGGATTCTTACCAAAAAATTCATATTCAATAGCATAACTTACTTTCACAATTGGTCTGTAGGCAAATTTTACATCATTTAGCTCGGTGTAAAAGGTAGTAAAAATTTCAGGAATACCGGAAACCCCCTTTACTATCTGAGGATTATCAGATGTAACATACAAATCATCAAGAGCATATTTGTTTGGAATTGTATTTCCGTAAAGCAAAAATGCAAAAATCAATATTAAAAACAAATAATAATTCTTCTTCATTGTTTCTATTTGAATGTAAAAATATAGCTTTTTTCATTAGCTCAATATTTCTTCCTGATTTTTTATCATAGAATAAAAAAAAGTTGTTATAAATAACGTAAAAACTTATAATTGAAGCATTATTTGAGAAATGACAAAAAATTTACTAATTTTGTAAAAATTTCAATTTTACTCATGGAAAAAACAAAAGTACTTTTTGTTTCACAAGAAATAACGCCTTATTTACCTGAAACAGAGATGTCTGTAATTGGAAGATACCTTCCTCAAGGAATTCAAGACACAGGTAAAGAAATTCGCACTTTTATGCCAAAGTTCGGTTGCATTAATGAAAGAAGAAACCAACTACACGAAGTTATTAGACTTTCGGGAATGAATTTGGTAATTGATGATACCGACCACCCTCTATTAATAAAAGTTGCTTCAATTCAATCTGCTAGAATGCAGGTTTATTTTATTGATAATGAAGACTTTTTTTGTAGAAAAAATATTTTGCATGAAACATCAGGCAAGTATTTTGAAGATAACGATGAAAGGGCTATTTTCTTTGCACGCGGAGTTTTGGAAACTGTAAAAAAACTTAGATGGGCTCCGGATATTGTCCATTGCCACGGCTGGTTCACTAACCTTGTTCCTCTATACATAAGACGAGCTTTTAAGGAAGACCCGATTTTTCATAACTCAAAAATTGTGTATTCGGTTTATAACGACGATTTTACAGGTAGTTTAAACAAAGAATACCAGAGAAAACTAGTTGTTGACGGTGTAAAAGAAGATGACATAAGTGTTCTTAAAGACCCTAATTTTGTTAACGTTACCAAAATGGCAATTAATATTTCCGATGCAGTTGTTATTGGTAGTGAGACAATTAACCCCGAAATTGAAAAATATCTGAAAGAAATTAATAAACCTGTTCTCGAATATCACTCTCCAGAACAATATATTGAAGCTTATTCAGTTTTCTATGATAAAATTTTAGAACTTTAAAAATCTTTACCGTGCAAAAAAATACAAGCTTCTTAACTCTAATAATCTCGGCTCTTCTTTTTGTTTTCTTTTCAATTGGATGTAAAAAAGAAAACTCTCATATAGGCCTTGATGTTCAACCCGGTGGCGACAGAGTTTATATTGAAAACGACAGTCTTTTGATTTTCAGGTCTTATATAGAACTCGACGATTCTGTTTCAACATCCAATTTGTCGTATAATCTGCTTGGCTCCTATTCTGATCCGGTTTTTGGAAAAACAAAATCTGAAATAATTTGTCAGTTAAACCTTCCTTCTAACAATGTAGATTTTTCTACCCAGGTTTCCGGAAGTCCTTTAGTAGCAAATTCACTGAAATTGTATCTCGATTTTATTGATTTTTATGGAAAAGGAACAGATGCAATTCCAATAACCATTTATAGAATTAATGAAACCCTCAACGATTCAATTACCTATTATTCTAATTACACTATTACACAAGCAATTGAAGAGGTTGGAGCAATAACTTTTACTCCCGAATTTGATGCTGATGGTTTCGTAGATACAGTTGTGGAAATTGAACTCGACATTAATTTGGCTACCGAACTCTTAACAGCAGACACTTCCAATTATGTTGACGATGAAGCCTTTACTTCATTTTTTAAAGGTTTTTACATTTCCGTTGGTGAAGTAGAAAATGGTGGGCTAATTTCCTGCAATATGTTATCTTCTCTTTCAGGAACAAAAATGACTCTTGAATATAACGACTCATTATCTTTTAACTACTTAATAACTAACACAACAACCCGTTTTAATCTTTTTTCACATTCTTACGATGAAGGCTCTTTTAGCGAATTAATCGACGAAATTCCTGACAGTTTACTTTTTATTCAATGTGCAGGGGGCACTCACACCAGAATTGCTTTTGAAAACTATGAACATTGGCAAGATTCAAGTATTGCAGTTCTTAAAGCAGAAATTATTCTTCCGGTTGCTACATCTTATGCGGAAGATGAAGAATGCTTTCCTGCTATATCAAGACTCTTATTTACAATTCAAGAAGGAGAAAACACCTTTACATTCCCATACGATTACAATATTGACGGCTCGGAAGGAAAAGTATATTTTAACGGATATCTTGATGAGGATAAAATGGAGTATCGCTTTAATGTTACAAGATATTTTCAAAGCCTTATTAGTGGAGAAACCTCAAATAATACAATAAAACTGTTCCCCCAGAATACTAAAATTATTGGTAATAAAATAGTTCTGGATAACGGTGCTAACGGAAAAACATTTAAGCTTTCTTTAACCTATACTAAACTATAAATTATGTGTGGAATTGTTGGCTACATAGGCAGCAAACAGGCCTATCCAATTTTAATAAACGGACTTAAAAGACTTGAATACCGGGGATACGATTCTGCCGGTATTGCTTTTATTGGTAATGACCTTAGAGTTTTCAAACAAAAGGGGAAAGTTTCAGATTTAGAAGACTTTGTTGCCGATAAAGATGTTTCAGGAACTGTGGGAATAGGTCATACGCGCTGGGCAACTCATGGAGAACCAAACGATATTAATGCACATCCACATCAAAGTCAAAATGGGCATTTTGTTATTATTCACAATGGCATAATTGAAAACTACTCTCGCTTAAAAAGAAGATTGGAAGATCGGGGTTATATTTTTAAATCTGACACCGACACTGAGGTTCTTGCTAACTTAATTGAGTATATTTACATGTACGGACAAGTTTCAGCAGAAATAGCTGTAAGACTGGCTCTCTCAAAGGTTGTTGGCGCTTACGGAATTCTCGTTGCCTGTAAAGATGAAAAAGACCAGATTATTGCTGCAAGAAAGGGTTCGCCACTAGTTATTGGAATTGGTGAAGGCGAATATTTCTTTGCTTCTGATGCTACTCCTATTGTGGAACATACAAAATCGGTTATCTATCTTAACGATAACGATGTGGCTATTGTTAGCAAAGGCGAAATGAGTCTTAAGACAATAGACAACGCTAGAGTCTCACCTAAAATTCATAAACTAAATCTTGATATTGGAGAAATTGAAAAAAGCGGCTACGAACATTTTATGCTAAAGGAAATTTTCGAACAACCTCGTTCAATTCAGGATACTTTTAGAGGAAGAGTAGCTGCCGACAGAAAAAGCATTCATCTTGGAGGTTTGCATGAGGTAATTGACAAAATTACTAACGCAAAAAGAATAATAATAATTGGTTGCGGTACCAGTTGGCATGCCGGTCTTGTTGGAGAATATCTTTTCGAAGACCTTGCCAGAATTCCCGTTGAGGTAGAATATGCTTCAGAATTCCGCTACAGAAATCCCGTAATTTTTCCCGACGATGTGGTAATTGCTATTTCTCAATCAGGCGAAACTGCCGATACTCTTGCAGCAATTAAACTTGCTAAAGAGCAAGGTGCAACGGTTTTGGGAGTTTGCAATGTTGTTGGTTCCAGTATTCCCAGAGAAACTCATGCGGGAGTTTATACTCATGCCGGTCCCGAAATTGGCGTAGCATCTACAAAGGCTTTTACTGCACAGGTTACAGTTCTTACAATGATGGCTCTACTTGCCGGAAAACGCAGAAATGTTTTATCTGATGAGGAATATCATAGCCTAATTGGTGAATTGGTTCAGGTTCCCGACAAAATTCAGAAAATTCTTAGTTATAACGAGGAGTTTAAGAGAATTGCTGCTCTTTATAAAAATGCAACAAATGCACTTTACCTTGGAAGAGGTTATTTCTTTCCGGTTGCATTGGAAGGTGCTTTAAAACTGAAGGAAATATCATATATTCACGCCGAAGGCTATCCGGCTGCCGAAATGAAACACGGGCCAATTGCGCTAATCGACGAAAGCATGCCGGTTATTGTAATTGCTACTCACGATAAATCGTACGAAAAAATTGTAAGCAATATTCAGGAAGTTAAGGCTAGAAAAGGTATTGTAATAGCTGTGGTTACACAAGGAGATCAGGTAATTAAGGAAATGGCAGACCATGTTTTAGAAATTCCAGATTCTATTGATGCTCTGGCACCATTATTAACTGTAATTCCGCTTCAACTTTTATCATACCATATTGCCGTAATGCGAGGCTGCAACGTAGACCAACCCCGTAATTTGGCTAAATCGGTTACGGTAGAGTAATTGATTTGAAATTTTTGTTTATTTTCTCATGAATACTTTTTTATAAAATAATTGCAAACAATAATGGTTAAGAGTTTACTATATTTTTTTGTCTTTTTGCTATGTATCAACTCTACCATTGGTCAACAAGACAATACAGAAAACTTTATTGTGGTTCATTTTGTTTATGGCTCTAAACCGGCAAAAGGGCATAAAGATGTTGAGGGAAAATGGTTTGGTGGAATTCATGGAGGGCATGTTAAAGTTCAAACTACCAATTATCTGGTTGGCTTTAATCCCGTTTCAGGCTTTCATATTTTTAGTCACAGAAAAAAAATAATTGGGGGCTTTGTAAGTGAGGGCCAGCCAAATAAAATATTTAAAACCACCAGTTTTGTTATTCCCGTTTCAAAAGAATTACACGATTCATTGGAAAGTATTATTGAAGGCTATTTAAATGATTCTCCTTACGATTATGCCTTTTTTGGTATGCGATGTGCATCTGCTGCCTACGATCTGCTTTCGCAAATTGGAATTTTTAAAACCAAATCGCAATGTGGAATGGTTTGGACTTACTTTTATCCTAAATTACTAAGAACCAAGCTGTTTAAATTATCTGAAAAGCAAGATATTAAAATAACACGCTCAATAGGAAAAACCTCTAGGAAATGGGAAAAAGACAGAAGAAAATTTGAGTTTCCTTATCCTGAAATTGACAAGAAAAAATAAGTTGATGAAAAAGAATTTCTTTATTATTTTCCTGCTGTTTACACTGTTAGTTAATGCTGAAAAATCTGAATTAATTTTTACAACAACACTACTTCCCGAAAAAGATACTGTTTGGGTTTTTGTGCCTGAAAAAAAATCAAACCACAATCTCCCTGTAGTCTTTATGCTGCACGGCTATTCCGGCAATTACAGTCAGTGGAATAGAATAATCGATTTGCAAAAAATGGCTAACCAATACCAAACAATTATTATCTGTCCCGATGGTCTTTTCGAAACTTGGTATGTTGATTCGCCGGTTATTAAAAAATCGAAATTCAAAACTTTCTTTTTTGCAGTTCTACTTCCTTCAATAAGAAATCTTTACAAAATAGATGAAAGAAACATTTTTATTACGGGATTAAGCATGGGCGGATTTGGTGCATTACATCTTTTTTTGCATAAACCATATGTTTTCAGAGCAGCGGCATCAACCTCAGGAATGTTGTGGTTGGGTGAAATGCCTAATCGCTTTGGCCTAGAAAAAATTTTTGGAACAAACATGGAAGTTTTAAATTCTTTTTCAATAATTAATCGAATTAAGGAATTACGAAGCTCTAATAAACCAGTATTAATTGACTGTGGAACTGAGGATTTTTTTTACAATCAACATAAAGCATTTGTTATAAAAGCAAAAAACATGGACTACAAATTTGTGTGGAAAGCCGAAAAAGGAAGTCATAATGCCAATTATTGGAGAAAATCGGTTCAAGAACAGTTTAGTTTCTTTGCAAATTATTACAAATAAATACCTTATTATTTGTATCTTTGCAGCCCAAAACATACAATTATGTCGAAAGATTTTTTTGCTCACGAAACTGCTGTAATTGACGATGGTTGCATTATTGGCAATGGAACCAAAATATGGCACTTTTCCCATATTATGCCCAATTGCGTAATTGGAAACAACTGCAATATTGGTCAGAATGTTGTTATTTCTCCACAAGTAACTCTTGGAAATAATGTAAAAATTCAAAATAATGTTTCCATATATACAGGCGTAACTTGCGACGATGATGTTTTTTTGGGACCAAGCATGGTTTTCACCAATGTTGTTAATCCTCGTTCTGCTGTTAACAGAAAAGATCAATACTCCAAAACTCATGTTGGAAAAGGTGCTTCAATTGGAGCAAATGCAACCATTGTTTGCGGACACGATATTGGAAAATTTGCCTTTATTGGCGCCGGCGCTGTGGTAACAAAAAATGTTAAAGATTATTCTTTGGTGGTGGGAAATCCGGGCAGACACATAGGTTGGATGAGTGAGTTCGGTCACAGGTTGAATTTCGATGAAAACGCAATAGCTGTTTGCCCCGAATCCAAAGAAAAATATAAACTTGAAAATTCTTCTGTAAGTAAAATTCAATAGAATGCAAAAACAAAAAAATTTCGCCCTTATTGGTGTTGCCGGTTACATTGCCGTTCGTCATTTAAAAGCTATTAAAGAAACAGGAAACAATATGGTTGCCTCTTTAGATTTATTTGATTCTGTTGGACTTATTGACCATTATTTTCCTAACGCCGATTTCTTTACAGAGTTTGAAAGATTCGATAGACATATTGACAAATTACGTAGAGAAGACTCCAAAATTGACTATGTAAGTATTTGTTCTCCAAATTATTTGCACGATTCTCATATTCGATTTGCTTTAAGAAACGACGCCGATGCTATTTGCGAAAAACCTCTTGTGCTTAACCCTTGGAATGTTGAAGCGCTACAAGAAGTCGAGAAAAGAAATAATAGAAAAGTATATACCATTCTGCAACTAAGGTTACATCCTTCAATAATTGCCTTAAAGAAAAAGGTTGAAGAAAGCCCCGAAAAAATTCATGATATAGATCTTTCTTACATAACTTCCCGAGGTAAATGGTATCATTTTTCTTGGAAAGGAAATGTTCAAAAATCAGGTGGAATAGCTACAAATATTGGTGTGCACTTTTTCGATATGCTTATTTGGATTTTTGGTGATGTTAAAAAAAATGTAGTTCATTATTCAGATTCCGGAAAAGCTGCAGGTTATCTGGAACTGGAAAAAGCAAGAGTTAGATGGTTCTTAAGTATAGATGCCAACGATTTGCCAGAAATAGCTTTAGAAAAAAAACAAAGCACTTTTCGATCAATTAAAATCAACAATCAGGAAATTGAATTTTCTGATGGTTTTACAGATTTACATACCGTTTCTTACCAAAATATTCTCGAAGGAAAAGGGTTTGGTTTAGATCAGGCAGTAAAATCAATAGAAACAGTTCACAAAATTCGCAACGATAAACCAATAGGAATTGTTAGCGATTATCATCCATTTTGTAAAAAAATAAAAATCTAATTATATGTATAACAAACTAATAAACAATGAAGCAACCCTTGGCGTAATTGGTCTTGGGTATGTTGGGCTGCCCATTGCCTTGGAATTTGCAAAAAAAATCCCTGTAGTTGGTTTCGACATTAAAGCCGACCGCGTGGAAATGATGAAAAACAGAATTGATCCCAGTCAGGAACTTACTCCCGAAGAATTCGATGGAACCGATATTTTCTTTACTGCAAATGTTGAAGATTTGAAAAAAGTGAATTTCTACATTGTCGCCGTTCCAACACCAATTGACGATCATAAACTTCCCGACCTAAAACCCCTGCTTAAAGCTACCGAAATGGTTGGAAAGGTAATGAAGAAAGGAGATTATGTTGTTTACGAATCAACTGTTTATCCCGGATGCACCGAGGAAGATTGTGTTCCAATTCTAGAAAAAGAATCAGGTCTTAAGTTCTGTGAAGATTTTAAAGTTGGTTTTTCTCCCGAACGTATTAATCCGGGCGACAGAGAGCATACTCTTACTAAAATTGTAAAAGTGGTTTCAGGTTGCGACCAAAAATCATGCGAAGATATTGCCAAAACTTACGAATTAGTTATTGAAGCCGGAGTTCATCGTGCCGGATCGATTAAAGTTGCCGAGGCTGCAAAAATTATTGAAAACACTCAGCGTGATGTTAATATTGCATTGATGAATGAGCTTTCAATTATTTTTAATAAAATGAATATCAACACTTTCGATGTACTTGAAGCTGCCGGTACAAAATGGAATTTTCTTAAGTTTTTCCCCGGATTAGTTGGTGGACATTGCATTGGAGTTGACCCATATTACCTTGCTTACAAAGCAAAAAAATTCGGATATCACCCACAGATTATTAATTCAGGAAGGTTCGTTAACGACTCAATGGGAAGCTACGTTGCAAAACAACTTGTTAAGAAAATAATTGCAAAAGACAAAAACATTAAGAACGCCAGAGTTCTTGTAATGGGAGTTACTTTTAAGGAAAACGTTAGCGACATAAGAAACTCAAAGGTTGTTGATGTTATAAACGAACTAAAAACATACTCAGTAAATGTTGACGTGATTGATCCTTTTGCTGTTTCTCTTGAGGTAAATGAAGAATATGGTTTTGAGCTGAAAAGCAAACCTGAAGGAACATACGATGCTGTTATTGCTGCTGTAAATCATAAGCAATATGTTGAATTACAAGAATCGTATTTCGAAGAATTAACAGGAAAAGACGGTATTCTAATAGACATAAAAGGTATGTACAGAAACAAGATTAAGAATCTTACATACTGGAGTCTGTAAATTAGATGATTAAAGGGAAAAAAATACTTGTAACAGGAGGAACGGGGTATATTGGTTCACATACCTCGGTGGAACTTATTAAGGCAGGTTTTGAAATAGTAATTGCCGATAATCTTTCAAACTCAAAAATTGAGGTCTTAAAAGGAATTGAAGAGATTACAGGAAAAAATCCTGATTTTTACAATGTGGATTTTTCCGATAAAATTCAGGTTGAAGACTTTTTCAACAAGGTAAAAAACATTGATGCTGTTATTCATTTTGCCGCATTTAAGGCCGTGGGTGAATCGGTTGAAAATCCACTTAAATATTACAGAAACAATGTTGGGGGAATGATTAACTTATTGGATGCAATGCAAGAAAACAGAATTGAGAATCTTGTATTTTCCTCATCATGCACAGTTTACGGTCAACCGGATATTTTACCCGTAGATGAATCTGCACCAATAAAACCCGCTCTTTCTCCTTATGGAAACACGAAGCAGATTTGCGAGGAAATAATTACCGACATATGCAAAACTTCAGAAAATTTGTTTGCAGTTTGTTTAAGGTATTTTAATCCTGTTGGAGCTCATCCTTCTGCTAAAATTGGAGAACTACCAATTGGTGTACCCAATAATCTTGTGCCTTTTATTACACAAACTGCTGCCGGAATTCACGAAAAACTAATGGTTTTTGGCAACGACTACAATACCCGCGATGGAAGTTGCGTTAGGGACTACATTAATGTGGTTGACCTTGCTCTGGCTCATGTTTTGGCTGTTAAACGATTAGTTGAAAAAAATACCAAAGGCTCTGTGGAGTTTTTCAACTTGGGAACAGGAACAGGTGTTACAGTTTTTGAAGTAATCAAAGCATTTGAAGAGGCAACCGGTGTAACACTGAACTATAATATTTCTGAAAGAAGACAAGGAGACGTAGAAGCTGTTTTTTCAGATAATACATTGGCTGAAAAGGAATTAAACTGGAAGCCAACAACCAATCTAAATGAAACAATGCTTTCTGCCTGGAATTGGGAGAAAACTCTGAGAAAAAAGTAAAACAAAACCTATCATCAAAAATAAGAAAAGATGAAAAAAAACATTCTAATAACCGGAGGAGCAGGATTTATTGGATCGCATGTAGTGAGATTATTTATTAATAAATATCCTGAATATCAAATATTTAATCTTGACAAACTCACTTATGCAGGCAATCTGGAAAACCTTAGCGATATTGATAAATCTGAAAATTACACATTTGTAAAAGGAGATATTACTGATGGGAATTTTGTTTTCGAACTTTTCCAAAAACATAACTTTCATGGTGTAATTCATTTGGCTGCCGAGTCGCATGTTGACAGATCCATTTCTAATCCAATGGAATTTATTATTACAAATATTGTAGGCACTGTTAATCTACTAAATGCATGCAAAACAACATGGAAAGAGAATTTTGAAGATAAGCTTTTTTATCATATTTCAACAGACGAAGTTTATGGTTCGCTAGGTGAAACCGGAATGTTTACCGAAAAAACTGCTTACGATCCACATTCTCCGTATTCTGCATCAAAAGCCGGTTCCGACCACATGGTTAGAGCTTACCACGATACTTATGGTCTACCTGTGGTAATAACTAATTGTTCTAACAACTACGGACCCAATCAGTTTCCCGAAAAATTAATTCCTCTTTTTATAAACAACATAAAAAACAAAAAACCGCTTCCTGTTTATGGTCAGGGTGTTAACGTACGCGACTGGCTTTATGTTGAAGACCATGCCGCAGCCATTGATTTGGTATTTCACAAAGGAAAAACAGGGGAAACTTATAATATTGGTGGAAATAACGAATGGAAAAACATAGAGCTAATTAAGAAACTTTGTTCAATAATGGATAAAAAACTTGGCAGAAATGAGGGTGAATCTGCTGAATTAATAACCTATGTAAAAGACAGAGCAGGACACGATTTGCGTTATGCAATCGATAGCTCAAAAATTAAAAAGGAACTTGGATGGGAACCTTCATTAAATTTTGAACAAGGTCTTGAAAAAACGGTTGATTGGTACTTAAATAATAATCAATGGCTTAACAACGTGGTTTCAGGAGCATACGAGACATACTACAAAAAACAATATGGGAATTCTTAGTTTTCTTTCAGGAAGAAGATTTGAACCACTTGCCGATTTTTCTTCTGTTATGGTCGATATGCACTGCCATTTAATTCCCGGAATCGACGATGGAGTTAAAACAATTGAAGAATCTGTATCGGTAATTAAGAGTCTTAAGGAATTGGGTTACAAAAAAATAATAACCACACCTCACATAATGTCAGATTACTACCGTAATACACCTGAGATTATTCTTTCCGGATTGGCAGTAGTAAGAGAAGCTCTTTTAAGAGAAAATATCAACATAGAAATTGATGCAGCCGCTGAATATTATGCCGATTATGACTTTAACCAGTTGTTACAGAAAGAAAAACTACTAACTCTTGGAGATAATTATCTTCTTTTTGAGTTGTCGTATTTTCAACCCTCAGAATCTATTGAAGAAATAGTTTTTAATATTCAAACATCCGGATACAAAGCACTCCTAGCTCACCCCGAAAGATATGTTTACTGGCATGGAAATTTTGATATGTATAAGAAACTTAAAGACCGAGGTGTATATTTTCAACTAAATATCAATAGTTTATGCGGACATTATTCCGTTCAAGTAAAAAAAATTGCTGAGAAACTCATTCACAATGGTATGATAGAGTTTCTTGGAACCGATACGCATAACGGCCATCATATTTCTCTACTGAGTGAATCTATAAAATCATTATTTTTGCCCAGACTTATTGAACAAGGTAAATTAAAAAATCGTGAATTGTAACAATTATAGGCTTGCTTATTATTTTCAAATTTTCCGGAAAATCGAAGAAGAATAAGCCCCCCTGACTTCATCACAAAAAAAACAAAAAACATAAAGTATTAAAATACAAATATATACAAAAAATATAACAGTATTTTGGTGGGCGCAAAGGAAAAATTTACACCTCTGTGTATATGTTCGTAAAGAAGAAAAGGAATCGTTCAGAAAGTACAAGCGTTGTGGTTGTCGATAAGAGTTCTGGCAAGTACAAAGAGCTTGTGTCAATAAGCACAAGCAAAGATGCAGAAAAGATTATTAAGTTCTATGAATTAGGCAAGCAATGGATAAATGCTAATCTGTTTTTTATATCCAAATAAACCATTACCAACAATAATATAGTAACAGCCGGATAGATAGCTCGTAACATACAGCTTCAGAAATTTCTTTTTTGTTTTCCGAATTATTAATAAATGTAGATTTTGCGGTAAAATCATTTGGTAAAAGTATTTCCTCGGTAAACTCGGCGATTCCGGCATTTTCTATTAATATCTCTGACAAAATGAATTTTTTTCCAAATTCTCACCCCAAAACCTACCTCTGTATCACCAACTTCTCCGAAAAAACCTTGGTACCAACTATTACCCGAACAAAGTAAATTCCATTGCCCAACCCCGAAACATCAATCTCCCCTTCCAAATCAAAATCCCTAATCTCAATCCTCTTTCTGCCCTGAATATCATATATTTGAACAACCCCCAACATTTGACATCTGACATTTGACATCTGACATTTGACATGTTTATTTGCCGGATTAGGATACAAAACCATCCCTTTACCCTCAGGCAAAATATTTTCGTTTATAAAAGTATAATCGCACCCCCCCACCGAATCGCAGCCCAGACTGTCGGTTTTTACTACCCAGATTTTTTGATCAACATAACCATATCCGGCAATAGCAAAACCTTTATCTTCTGTTTGTATTACTTGAGTAAGGATTTGGTCATAAGTACATCCCTGAGCATCATAAGACCTTATCCATAAGCTATCACCTTCGGAAGTAAATTTCCTTAAAAATGATCTATTGCTGTACTCCTGCTCAATATGAGTAGCTACTAGTGAATTGTCTTCAAGCTCAATAATCGACACAAAAGTTGTTCCCAATGTAATATTTCCATACAACTTGTCCCAAATAACACCTTCTCCCTCCTTGAATTTAATTATTCTTCCTTGATAATAGGGGAAAACATCGTAATATATAGCCTTTGAGCCAATAAACAAATAGCTTGAATCGGAAGTTGGCAAAATATCCGACAAAAAACCGTCATCGTAATTGGGATTGCCATAGTGTTGTTCAAATTGTTGGTTTCCTAAACTATCTATTTTTACAACATACCATTCACCTCTATGGCCTGGTGCCACAATTCCAAAACTCATTGTATATCCACCCAAAAGATAGCCATTATCAAAAGTTTTTTCAACTTGAAAACCCCAATCAAGATTATCACCCCCATATCTTTTTGCCCATTCCATATTACCATTAATATCAGTTTTTACCAAGATTACATCAGAGTGTTCCAGTACGCCACCCATTAAATCATCCTTAGACGCACCAACCAATAAAAACCCTCCATCATAAGCTTCTATGCAGTTGTAAAAAATAGTGCCGGTAGTATCTTCAAAATAGGTTTTCATCCATAAAGTGTCAAAATTTTCATCAAACATATACAAAACACCTGCATATATTTCATTATTTGCCCTTGCACCTGCCACAATAAAATTACCATTATCTAGCCTTTTCAAGGAAGAATGCATTCCATGATAATAATTGTAAATTGTATCACCAAAACTTTTATACCATTTTAATTCTCCAATGGAATCAACGCATGTAACAATTAATTCGTATTTGTTTGGGGAACTTAAGGAATCCAGTCCGCCGCCGACAATAATATAGCCATCTCCATATTCAATAATACTTCTCGCAGTACCATAAATAAATGGATCATAAGTGTTATTAAACCTGATTGTTTGGGAGTTGACCCAAACAACCAAGGTTATGAAAAATATTATTGATACAATTCTTTTCAATTTTTAAGTTTTATTGGATTTTGCTTATTAGTTCCTTTTTTACAAATATACTATTTTCTTTAATAAGAACATAGTAAAGTCCGGATTCATAGCATTCAATATCAATCTGAAAGATGTTTTGCTTGTTTAGAAACTTTGACATCAGTTTTCCATCAATAGAGAATAATTCAATATCGTAATATGATTCAGAGTTTCCGAAATCCACAAAAATCTTTTCGTTTGCAGGATTCGGAAAAATATCAATTTTACAATTACTTTCAGAAAAAGCCTGATTATTTTCATTAATATTTGAAATAATTGTGGACTTTGCACCACCTGAAGAAACTTCGGGAAGCAATACCTGTTCTTGGAGAATTACGCCTTTTTCACCCAATAAAACTTGTGCCTGAGTTTGTCCAAAACAATTTTCACAATTTGCTAAATCAGTTATAAATTCTAAGTTTTCTTCAATAACAATTGTCGAATCACCATCCTGAGCCAAATACTCAGAAATGATATTCTGCATTTCGAGATAATTGTACACTTCCAATCCAAATCCTTCCGGTAAAGCAACCAATAAACCTTCAATTTCTGTTCTAATCTGAGCAGCTTCCGACAACATTTTTTTACCAATCAGCAAATCAAAAAGCATAACTTTGGTGTTAAGATCTTCATATTCAGCAAATACCTCTATTAGTGTATCTCTAACCTCAACAATGGAATCTTTGTTAACCCCAATTCTATAAATACTTGATAATAATGATGTTTTTTGGTTTTCTAAATCTGAGATTGAAAACTCAATAGATTCTCTTTCGTTTATGCCATTCTGGTTGGAATAAATACTACTAATAAAAGGTGGAGGTAAAACTGCTTGTTCTAAATATGGAAGCACAGATTTTGGAAGTGGCGAATTTGCCATTATTACCTCTCTCTTCTTAACCGGGTTATACATTTCAGGCAGAGTAATAAATTGTATTAAAACTTCGTCTGAGAGATAAGGTGAAAAGTTAAGCAACTCATTGCAAGTGCTTTTAAAGTTTTTATGAGTAATACTTGCAATTAAATCCAAAAGATATATTGTATTTCCTCCGTCAATAAGATTGTTTAGATTATTTGTTTCCAAATTAATTTCATTATTAAGGTAAGCCAAATTTGAGATACTATATGAAAATGGCGAATCATCAATTCCGGTTAAACTTTGACATTGGCTTTCATTAAATGCACTCCCAATAGGACTTTTATCCACATAATCAGACGTATAACAATCTTCAAAGTCAGTCGCATCTCCAATTTGATTAAAAAGATACAAGTATTTGCCTGCCGAAGTATTAAAGTTAGGGTCAGTATTAGTAAAGAATGCATTTTCCCCATCAGGACAATTGGCACTATTATGATCAAAAGTATTTCTACTAGATGGCCCATTATAATTTCCCTGTATGCCTCTAATTCTTCCATTAATAACAGAAATATCAAAAGAATTATCAATAAATTCATTGCAAATAAAAACTAAACCATTTTGTCCGGAAAGTGAATTACCTATGTATAAAGAATTTAAGTTTAAGGCAATAGCGGCTCCGGAATTAGAAAGATTATTAATATTTGTAAAAGTGTTATTATAAACTTTATGGAAGTTTACTCCACTATTATTTACATATAAACCTGCAACACCATCATAAAAATTATTCTCTTGTACTTCAAAAGTTGTGCATCCGTTTAAATAGAGCCCATAATCAATATTCAAATATGGAGGTGGCGTGATGGGAGAAAGACCCATATTTCCAACATCAAAATTATTTCTATAAATAGTTGCAACATTTGTATTACCGGCAATATATGCTCCTCGGTAATTGTTATCAAAAAAGTTATCAAGCATTTTTATACTTGACAAGCTAAACGCTGTTGAGTAAACACCATAATATAAATTTTTGAAGGTATTTATTGTCCCATCACTGTGTGGTACAATTTCAATATCAGAATTTGTACTTTTTATCCCAAATCCTAAATGGCTTGGTGAAGAACTGCCTATTGAATTTTCAAATCTATTTCCTTCGGATTTTATTCCATGGATTCTATAAAAGTATATGTGATAATCCGGGTTTAACCAAGTATTTATAAGAGCAGAAGTCGTTTTAAAATCATTCTTTCTTAACTTACAAATATTTGGTTTATCATATCTTCTAAAATAAAGTCCTCTGTAATTATTGTAAAAATGTGAATAACTTATCTGTGCAATACCACCACCATAAATATCCGCAGCTTTCATAGAATTTTTTAATGTACTATTATTCATTATTAGCATACCTTGATTGTAAATGGATTGACTTAAACCATCATTTCCTTTTATAATAAGCCCACCCCACATAACATCACAATGATCTTTAAGGGTAGAATTAGAAATCAAAAGTTTCGCATCAATTTCCACAATTATTCCCGAATTCTCATCAAATTCTATTAAAGAATTGTTTTGTATTCTAAAAAGCATTCCTGAAGGAACTGTTATGTAGCCATTTACCTTTTTGTTGGTGTTGCTCCATGTGGTTGAAGATGTTAGCGTTGTGCCTCCCCAACAGAAATATATTGATGGATCTCCTGTAATTTCTGAACTACTTACGGCAGTACAACCATTTATATCGGTAACTGTAACCTGATAAATGCCAGCACAAAGGTTTTGAATGGTTTGTGTTGTTGCTCCATTTGACCATAAAACAGAAGCCGGAGCAATTCCATTTGCAAAAACCGTTAATTCTCCATCGCAATCATCCGGACAATCAAGATATGTCTGTTCAAAACTAACTGATACTTCATTTTCAAAGCCAATTTCGAAATCACTGCTTACTGTACAACCATTCCCATCTGTAACAGTAACTGTATATAAACCTGAACAAAGCTCATCAAAAGAATTGTCTGTTCCATTATTTGTTCCGTTTGAAAGGCTGTATGTAAGAGTTCCGGCTCCCATTGCCATAATTGTTGCTGAACCATGGCAATCTCCAGAACAATTTTCGTTTGTTACATTTATTCCGAATATCATTGTTTGAGGATATTCATTAATCGTAACAGATTCGGTAGTTGAGCAACCAAAAGTATTTGTTGCTGTTACGGAGTAAGTACCTGCGCATAAATTTGTTAGGTTTTGACTTGTTGCTCCATTGCTCCATTGGTAGGTCATGGGTGGTGTAGTTCCCGAACCAAGGGTAACAGTTGCATCACCATTGCATTGGCCGGGGCATATATTATTGGAGGAGATTGAAATTTGAGGAGTTGGATTTACATTTATGCTAATATTATCAATGTTGCTACAACCATTATTGTCTTCAACAATTAATGAATAAGTGGTACTACTTGTTGGACTAACAGAAATGAAACTATTATAACCGTTTATTCCACCTCCATACCAATGATACTGGTAATCAGGAGTTCCGCCACTTACCTCTGAATTAAGAATCAGAGTCTCGCCCAAACAAAAATTGTTGTCGCCAATAATATTTACATCCAACTCAATTTTGTTTACGGTAATTTCTCCAAAACCCAAACATCCATCAGCATCTGTTACAGTAACATGATAAGTTACACTGGTAAGAGTACTACCATAAGGAAATGGACTAACAATAATTGACTCTTCAGTTGAACCTGTGCTCCATAGATAAGAAAATGGAGGAGTGCCTGTAGGGTTTATTACTGTTAACTCTGTGCTTTGTTGTGGGTTAACAGAGTTTGTCTCACATAGTTCGGTTTCTCCATCAATTTCAAAATCAACAATATTAACTTTGTGCAATTGTATGGCGTCTATCCCTAGGTCGTTTCCAGAACTATGAGTAACATCAGGACGCATATTTGTAATCTCGAAATCAACCTGACCCTCAACATTATCTGAATACCACAAAACACAAACCGGAATCCAAGTATTTGCATTGTCAAATCTTGGAATTCGAACGGAGTTGGAATTAGTTAAAATGTCATCAATTATGTACTCTAGCTCTACAGGATTTCCATTAATAGAAATACCTATCTCAGGAATCAAATATTCCCACTCAGTAGTAGTGGTTTGAAAGTTTACGCATCTTGTCAAGAAACGAAAATAATAAGAAGTATTTGATTCAATTTCAGATGATTGCTTCCAAATTATTGGCAAATCAGGATGTAAATCAATAAAAAAAGAGACTAATCCTGATCCGGAGTTTCCTGTCCAATCTGGACCTGCCAAATTAGCATCCTCTTCAATTATACAACAACCAGAATTCATCACAGGGCAATCTGTACCAACTGTACCATAGTCTGTTTCAAAAAAGAATTCTTCTTCAAAATAGGAATTATCAAATTCCCCATCTATTATCAAATCATCTCCTATCAAACAATATTCTGGACATAAAAAGGTGGGAGTAGGAACATTGTGTGTTTTCAATAAATTACTCAAACAAAATTCAAAATCACTATTACTTTCCCCACTAATCTCAATAAAATAATCTTGCCCAATTATCAAATTATCTAAATATATGCTTCCAAAGCTATCGTTCTTTTCCATAAGTAAATCTAATGAACTGCATTCTCCGGAATATAGTTTAAATGATGTTAGATTCTCGGTATTAAGTAAATTGGCTAGTGCAAAAGAACTGTCGGCAACAAAACCAATCCAAACAGATTCATTGTTAATAAGAAAATTCTCATACTCACACGAATCTGTTACTGATAATGGTATAGCAGAAACACAAGTCTCCCCCGGCTGCACTTCCACCTCATACTCTACAACCACAAACGGCCTCCTCTCAACCAAAGAATAATCGCTTGAACCAAATTTTAATCCGTTGGTAAGATTCAATTCAACATTGGCAATTCGCAAACAAAGTCCGTTATTTACTACACCCATATTTACCCACATTTCAATAAAATGCTCAATTTCTACCTGATAGTTTTGTTCAGGGGCATTTGATTGTGCCATTATTACATTGTCATCCATTAATGCCGGCTGGGTTTTGAAGTTTACAGTATTTTCGTCCCACTCCGTTCTTACCATTTGCAAAAAGCTTTCGTTTTTGCCTGTATGCCCCATTCCAAACAAATGCAGTCTTGCAGAATTAATATGAGCACCCATCGGAATCCCGGAAATATCAAATTGCACATAAGAACGTCTTCTTTCTGAAATTTTTCCATTGTACAAATAACTTTCTAGAAACTCAGAATCACCAAAGTTTGTTAATTCATAGGCCGAAGAAACTGTTGCATCCTTGTCTATGTATATGGTATCGGTAAGAATAATCTGGCTTTTTAAACCTACGCTTGCAATAAGACAGAAAATTGCAGTAAAAAATATATTTTTTGTTTTCATGGTTGTTTTTTGTTTTTTGTTTTTTGCCTTCGGCGTTTCTTTTTGTTTGTCGTTTGTCGTTTATCATTTAAGAATCATTAGTGCTAAGAACATGATTCTTTGTATAATGCACCCATTTGACATTTGACATTTGCCATCTGACATTTGACATAATTTAATTCCATTTCTTCTCCTCACTTAATGTTCCCGAAAGATCTTCGAGCCATAACTTGTAATAATACGTATCTGCCTGAGTGGTTTGTAATAACCCCAGATAAACATTAT
>JAFGXD010000087.1 GCA_016936815.1 Bacteroidales bacterium | reverse complement strand
ACTCTACAAGGTCTATGAGTTGAACGATTCTGTCGTCTATGTCGAGAATTGACATGTGACAACCGAAACATCCGGCTAATGAAGTTGTTGCAACTACTGGTTTACTCATTATTTTTTTCCTCCATTAATTTAATTTGAAATTTTTTCAATATCGCTTCCGATAGGTAATTTATCGTATTTACGAGTGCCAATTGCCTCATCGAAACCTTTCTCTTTGCGGAGAATAGCACCAACAGGACAAATATCCATTGCTTCCTGAGCTTTTGCATCAGATAAAGTAGCGGCTAATTTTCTGTCGATATTAATTTGCAGGTGAGCACCGCGTCCGTGGAATGCGAATACATTTTTACCATCGTTTGATTTAATAAGACGAACACACTTTTTGCACATAATGCAACGGTTTCTGTCTAGGTAGATTTTTGGTGTATCTGCAACAACTTCTTTCTTTGGGAAAGTGTATGGGAAGCGAGGTACCATCATTAGGTATCTGTATCCCAAGGCCTGTAGTTCGCAGTTTCCACTCTTTTCGCAAGCGGGGCAGAAATGGTTTCCTTCAACAAAAAGAACCTCAACGATAGTTTTTCTAAGTTCGTTAAGTTCGGGAATGTTGTTTTCAATTTTCATACCATCTTCAAGCGGAGTAGTACAAGCGGCCATATTCCTTCCGTTAACCTTACAGGTACAGATTCGGCATGAGCCTGCAGGAATAAGTCCTTTCATGTGGCAAAGTGTTGGAATGTAAACGCCATTTTCGGCCGCAGCATCAACAATATACTGTCCTTTTTCGGCTGTACATTCTTTACCGTCTATTACAAATTTTACTTTGTTACTCATATTGGTTTCTTTTTGAATGTCGTTTTTAACTTCTTGTTTAACTTCTGAAACCTTTTCCTGAACTTTTGCTTCCACAACTTTATCGGCTTGTGGAACTTGTGGTTCAAGTGATTTCATTTTTTTTCCGAATAGATTGCTAAATAATCCCATGACTTATATATTTTTTAGTGATGAAATTTAGGTGTTCTACCAACTATAGCACAAGAATCTTTTACCGATGCAGCCATATCGAATTCACTCTGATAATCAACATCTTTAACTAATTCTTCATACTTATTACGGAAGTTCTTCAAAGTTGTGGCAATTGGGTTAGATGAAGTCTGTCCCAAACCGCAACGGGTAGTTTTGCTTAAAGTATTGCTCCATTCTTCAAGATCTGCAATATCTTTAGTAATTCCTTTACCGGAAATAACTTTCTCTAGTTTTTCTTTCAGAATTACGTTTAATGCACGACAAGGAGCGCAAGAGCCGCAAGATTCGTCCATCATAAATTCCATAAAATTGAGAGAAAGATCTTTAAGAAGGTTTCTTTGATTTCCAACAACTATCATAGAACCACCGGTTGGTAGATCTTCAATAGCAATTTTTCTATCGAATTGAGAAGGATTGATACAAACTCCTGAAGGACCGGCAATCTGAACAGCCTGTGTTTTAGCAACATCGGCACCACAAAGAGCAAGCATTTCCTTAACTGTCATTCCCCAAACCACTTCGTAAACACCAGGTTTTGCGCAATCGCCGGAGATACTAAGAAGTTTAGTTCCTGATGATTCTGCAGTTCCTATTGCTTTGTACCAAGCTCCGCCTTTTTCCATAATTCTGGAAACAGCGCAGAAAGTTTCAACATTGTTTACAATAGTTGGTTTGTTCATATAACCGTGCTGAACAGGGAAAGGTGGTTTATTTCTAGGCTCACCGCGTTTTCCTTCAGCAGATTCAATAAGAGCAGTTTCTTCACCACATACGTAAGCTCCTGCACCAAATTGAATACGAATATCGAATTTGAATTTGCCCATTACATTTCCTAGCATATTTTTGCTACGCATTTGAGCAAGAACATTTTCAAGGAATTTTTGCATATAACGGTATTCTGCACGAAGATAAAGAATTCCTTCATCAGCTCCTACAGCGTAACCGCCAATTGCCATACCTTCGAAAAGCATTTCGGCTTTTTCTGTAAGAAGAACTCGGTCTTTAAAAGTTCCGGGTTCGCCTTCGTCGGCATTACAAACAACATATTTTTTGTCTCCGGCAGCCTGAGAACAGAAGTCCCATTTCATACCTGTTGGGAAACCTGCACCACCACGACCGCGAATTGCAGAAGTTTTTACTTCGTTGATAATGGCTTTTGGATCCATTTCAACAGCTTTTTTTAGTCCAACTCCAACTTCGTAAGGATTGAAAAGAACAGGGCCATCGTTCATGATGTTGTTCTTAACCATAGTTTTCATCAATTCGTTAGCGTTGTTACCGTCGCCAAAAGATGTAACCATATCCTGAACATTTTTTCCGGCTTTCATTCCGGCAACAAGTTCTTTAACCTTAGTAGCATTAAGACTTGTAAACACAACGCCGTTAATTAAAGCGGCAGGTTCCTGATCGTTCATTCCGATATCGGCAGTCATGTGCAGGCCAATACTTCCGTCGGCAGCAACTTCTCCGAATTTTACTCCGGTTTCCTGCTCAAAAGTTTTAGCAATTTCGTTAGCACCCATCATAACAGCAACAGCACTGTTGTTTAAATAAACAGAGTATTTGCCGGCCGGTCTTTTGGAAAAGAAGTGATAGAAAGATCTGGTTTGCTCTACATCCACTTCAGAGATGTTCAGCAATTCCGCGAGTTTCTCAACTGCTTTGTCGGATACGCAATTAAATTCAACCTGCACATCGTAAAGGATGTCCATTAGGCGGGCCGAATCTTTGCCGTATTTTTCAACAATTTTTTGCAAAGTAGCTTCCATAAAATCAATCTCTAATTTTGTGATTATTAATAAATATTTATCAATTGTTAATTGATTAACAAATATAGCAGAGTGTAAAAATGCCAAACATGACAAATGTCATGCTTTATTCTTTTTGTATTTAGAACAAATTAAAATAATAGTCGAATAAAAAATTACAAACTATTGTAAATCTATTATTTAAGCATTGTTTATAGCATAAAGCTGAAGGAATTTATGTTGTACAATATAACAATAAACCAATTTCATAATCCTATTGTTTCAAATGAGTAAAAACCAGCAATACTGAAATTCATCCTAAGAGAAAAACCTTGAGATAATCTGGTTATTCCTTTGCATCAATAAGTGTAATGCAAAAATGTAATAAAAACAAGATAAAAAAAAGGCAAAAATATTAAATGCAAATTCTATTTTTGAATTATTATCTTTCTAGTAATAATCTGATTACCTAAATAACATCTTAAGAAATAAACTCCATACTCTAAGGAATTTAAATCAATATCGAACTGATTTGATTCGATATTTTTATCAACAACAATTTCACCCAATCCTGAAACAATAGTAAATCTATTTATTACTTCTTTTGAACTAACTGAAATAAAACTTTCTGCCGGATTAGGAAAAACAATTATATTAGAAATACTGGTAATAGAATTTATTTCAATAACACCTGAAATAAAATTTGGATAAACTACAAAATTAATATTCGAAACAGATTCTCCATCTGATATTTCAATTGTTTCAGCATAAGTAATATATCCGGCTTTTTCAGGATAAACTTCATAAGTACCATTGGGAAGGTTTTCGAAAGCATACTGTCCAACATTTCCAGAAAGGACAAACTTGTATGCATCACCGGAGGAATTTTTAAGTATAACCGGTATGTTTTTCACGGTAAATAATAAGACATCTTTGGTTCCAAACCAATTATCGCCATAAATATCAGACTCGTAATCGGATATGTTATCTACATAAATACTTCCCGAAATAGAAGCATCGCCTGAAAGCAAAGTAACTGTTGGCACAAGATGAATATCCAGACCTGATGTATCGGAATTAAGATTAAGTATTTCTGCATTTTCCCAATCAATAACATCGCCATAATAAGTGGACAAATAAGGCAATATTGGATAAGGTATTGCATACAAGTAATACTCTCCTTCCATTAAATTAAACGAATACACACCGGAAATAACCAGATTGTAATCAACTGCCACAACATCATCTCCTTCAATCCTATAAGCAATAACCAAACCTTCATAAAGTAAACTATCAAATGTATAAACAGTACCAGAAAACTCGTAATAATTTACACCTTCAATATAAAAGCTATCTGTTACCTGACAATTATTAATATCAGTAACAGTTAAGAAATACCAACCAGGACACAAATCTGTTCTATTTTGTTGAACATTGCCATCATCCCAGTAAAAGGCATAAGGAGCAGTACCTCCAAAAACGTTAATACTAATACTTGAATAACAGTAATCGTAAGGAGCCTGAACAATGTTGGATTCAATTTCCAGAACATCAGGTTCCATAATGTTAACAGACGCAACTACTTCAGAACCAATATTGTCGCTGACTGTTACATAATATAAACCTGATTCAAGGTTGGTAATAGTCTGACTTGTTTCTCCATTAGACCAAACAAATTCATAAGGTTCCTGTCCATAAAACGGAACAGCAGTAGCCTCTCCATTTTGGTTTCCATTACAATCAACATGAGCAAAATTTGGAACAAGAGTTTGAAAAACCTGAGTCTTTTTCAAATGAAGGTCTATCATTGGAACCTTTGCCAAATAATAATAGGTATCTCCGTATGTTGAAGTTGCATTGTAAGTATCGAAAGTAACGAGACTTTCAACAGAAATATTATGGTAAAAACTATTATCTGCGCCAATTTTTACAAGCAACCCCGTAGTTTCTATACCGGCAGTAATAATTTTATTTGCCGGCACAATAAGGTCTTCAATATCAACATATTCGAATTGTAAGTTTACCCAATTTCCCAAATCTGAGGGTTGAATAATGTACGAATTAGTACTGGCAAAAATAAAACAATTTGAAACAGGAGAAACCTGATGAATTACCCTTCCTGTAATAGTGTTACCAACAGCAGAATTCTCATCTATAAAAACAGACAAAGACTTAAGAGTGTCGGAATTTAGAAAGTAATAATTTGTACCCACAAACCACATTTCTTCACTTTCAAAATTATAATCGTCAAGACAAACACTGGTATTTGGAGTCTTTACTCTACTATATGTGCTATCGCTAACAATTATCTCAACGGATATTGAATTGTTCTCAGGATTTTCGTCAATTATTCCGGAAGATCCGGTAGAGAAAGTAACATCGTAAGTCCCGGGTATTTCAGGAAAATTATAACAAGCAATTGATAGAGTATCATAACTCCAAAAGTCTAAAAAATCAAATGAGTTGTCTCCATTAAAAACTGAGCCAAAACTATTAGTAATATCCACATCCATAAACACATTGTATTGGGTTTCGGAGCCTTTGTTTTGTATTTGTCCGTTAAAAAAAACAGGGCCAACCTGCGAAACAGGAATTTGACTATAATTTCCACCATTATTAAAATACCAGTCAACTCTGGGTCTTTCAATAGTCAAATCATATTCAGGAGCCTCTACAACAGCTATATCATCAACCATCCAATAATAAAAACTTAAATTTACAACATGAAACCTAATGTAAACAGTTGAATGTCCGGCAGCAATATTTGTAATGTTAATTTCAGTAAATTCGGGATTAGCCGTTGGATAGAAATTGTCAAGTTGAACAAAATGAATCATATCGAATGATTCCCAATTTGTTTGGTCAGTTGAAACTTCTACCATAAAATTATTTGGAGAATAACCATAAGCCCTTATCCTGTTTTGAAATCGAAGAATAACAGTTTCCAAATCGGAGCAATCGATTTCGGTGGTTTGAAAAATGGCATCCATTACGTTGTAGGGGGTTTCGGGAGGATTATTAAAATTGTAAGCATCAAACAGCATATAACCATTACCGCCGGTACTTGAAGCCAAAGGGTCTCCTGCAAGAGGAGCTAAGCTTGTATAAACCCAATTTCTATTTAGCCCGGTATTATCGAAAACAATCCAATCGACAGGTATGCCGGCCGAAAAATCCTCATACCATATTGTATCGCCCCCGCTTATTACATTTCTGTTAGTTAAATTAGATAGAGTTTGTGTTTTACTTTCCAATTTCGTCAATTGCGAGTATGAAAAAATGCCAAACCCAAGCATTACCATTAAAAGTAGTTTTTGTTTCATAGTTTATTCATTTTTTGGGGTTTATAATAAGACAAATAAAACATTAGAAAGGTTGCAGCATATTAAAAAGAAGTAAGAGAATAATTGCTTTTCGATGATTCTTAGATTGATTTACCAAATGCATTTTTAATAGAAATATTTACTAATATCCTGCTTTACAGAGAATGCAATTCTTGAATTTCTTATCCTCCTTCAAAATGTCCGGTCGTTTCAAGGTCAAAAAAAAAACTATAAACCCTCGTGTAATCATACAAAAACAAAGTATTTTTGTAAACATGATTTTTAAAGAAGAACATATAGTTCCTGAAGGTATTTCGGATATAAGACTTAGCGATTACTTGTCTGGAATTTTTGTTTCTTTGGACTCGAGAAAGGGGTGCAAAAAGGCAATTGACAAAGGTTTGGTAACAATAGACAATACTGTTGCTAAGACAGGCAATTTTGTGCAAAGCGGAATGAAAATTTGTATTTACGAGCAAGATTTGCCACCGGTTTATGAACTAAAACTCCGTATTGCATATAACGACGAGCATATTGCGGTAGTTTTAAAACCGCCCGGAATTCCGGTAAGCGGAAATAGTTTTAGAACAATTCAAAATGCAATTCCTTTTAATATTAAATTGTCGAACCTTAATGATGCTCTGCCTCTGCCCCGCCCTGCCCATAGGTTAGATGCATTAACAGGAGGACTTTTATTAATTGCCAAAACAAGATCTGCTCTTACTGCCTGCAACAAAATGTTTGAAGAAAAAAGAATTCAAAAAAAATATATTGCACTAATAATTGGCGAAACAGCCTGCGAAGGTATATTTAATTCCGAAATTGAAGGCAAAACTGCCATAACAAAGTACAGACTACTAAATAGTTATTCCTCTAATAAATTCGGAAAAATTTCCAGAATATTGCTAATGCCTGAAACCGGACGAACCCACCAGTTAAGAATTCATTTAGCTGAAAACGAAACCCCAATTGTTGGGGAACACCTGTATTCTCAGAATATTAATAACTTAAAAGGAAATGGCTTGTTTCTTTTTGCTTCCGAATTGGAATTTTCGCACCCTTTTGAACCTATGTATTTGCGATTAAGCGCCGAGGAACCTCATAAATTCCAAAAAATTCTATCGTATTTTACTGATTTTGTGAAAGAAAAGAATGTTAATCCTCTTCAATAAGTTTGGAAATACGGTCTATTTGTTCTTGTTTGTTAATCTCTCTTAGAGTTTTTGCGGTATTGGTAAAAAACTGGTGCGACGAAAGAAATTTAACCTGAATTTTATTCCAATCGTTAATTGAGCCCATAAGTCCTTGTTCGTTAAGCTCTTTATATAAGGTGTTTGAAACGGGAATAAAATCGCTTCTTCCAAGATAATCCAAATCCGAATCGCAAATTATTCTCTGCAACAAAGTTTCGGGTTGCGGAGGCAGTTTTGTAGCCATAATAATACTACAAATTTCGTCGATTTGTTCATTAGAATAAGAATAATCAGGAAGAATTTCCCGGGCAATTTGTGTGCTATTAAACTCATGATCTTTGGAACCGTAAATTTGCCCGGTATCATGAAAAAGTGCAGCCGTCTTAATTAATAGAATTTCCTCGTCGGTTATTCCTTCACCCCAACCAATTAGCTCTGCCTGAGTAATAACATCAATTGTATGTTTAACATTGTGATAATACAAATAGGCAGGAAGTTCTTTTTCGAGTTTATCAAGAATAATTTCCTGCAAATCGGCAAACTGACGTAATCCATATTTGGTTCTAAAAGCCTCGTTTGGTATTATACCTTCCCTTTCCTTGGAATACATTTTTTTTATTCTTCTAACAAAATACATTTCCAGTCCGCCCTGATATTTTACCGGCATTTTTCCGTTGTAATCGCATGTAAAATAATCTCTTACCAATTCGTAAGTCATTACCGAAATATTTATTTTCCCGGGCAAAGAAGCAGCTTCCATACGCGAGGCAATATTCAGAGTTTCGCCTTTCAATTCGTAAGAAATCTTCTTTTTTCCGGAAACCACAGCAACAACAGGGCCTGTATGGATTCCAATCTTCATATCCCAAAATTTCTTACCTTCATTTTCGTAGTTCAATCTAAGCGCATCTAAAAATTGTTGCATTTCCAGAGCTGCCATAACAACGTCAATTGGATTGGTATTGTTTTTTAGAGGAACACCGCCGGCACAGATGTAAGTATCGCCAATAGATTTAATTTTCTGTATTTTGTATTTATCAGCAATTTTGTCGAATTTTCTAAAAACCTCATCAAGATGATCAATAAGCTGTTGAGGGTCGTCTTCCTTATGCAAAGTGCCAAAACCAACAACATTTGCATAAAGAACAGTGGCCATTTTAAAACGAAGGCTTTGGGTATGCGACTTTTCTTTTTCGTTTTGTCCTTCTGAATTAATTTCTTCCTTAAGAGCTTCATTTTGGGTAGTTAAGCTTTCAATTTTTAAAGAAAGCTCTTCCGCTTGTTGCTTTAACTTATTATTCTCTTTAACCAGAGCTGAAATTCTGGAAATTAGTTCGTTATGTTTATCATCAATCATTTATAAAAATAAAAAAACTAAATAATAATACTACCTTGAAAAACAAAACTGGCAGGACCTTCAAGCCACACATCGAAAAAAACAGATGAATTTCTTTTGAAATAAACCTTAAGATTGCCTCCCGGAGCGGATAAAAGCAGAGGCGATTGTATTTTACTATCTTTAAAGGCAGCAACCAAAGCCGAAGCAACTGTTCCTGTTCCGCAAGAGAGAGTTTCATTTTCCACTCCCCTTTCGTAGGTTCTCATTTTGAACATACCTTTTTGAAAGGTTAAAAAATTTACATTAGTACCACTTGGAGCAAATTCTTTTGAAAATCGTAATGCTTTTCCTTTTTCAAAAAAATCTTCAATTTCAATATTCTCAATAAATTCCACATAATGTGGCGAGCCGGTATTAAGGAAATAACCATTAAGAATTGGTTTTATTTCGGAAACATCGTTCATTTTAAGTTTAACCATTTCTCCTTTAATTTCGGCCAAATGTACACCATCAACTGCAAGAAATTCAGTAGTTTCGGAGATAATATTCAGTTTTTTCGCAAAAGCCGTAATACATCGTCCACCATTTCCACACATTGAACCTTCGAGACCATCGGAATTAAAATATTTCATTTCGAAATCGAAATCAGGGTTGTTTTGCAAAAGCATCAGTCCATCGGCGCCAATTCCAATTCTTCTGTCGCAAAGTTTCTTTATTATTTCAGGTTTTGAATTGTCAAACCAATTGCTCCTATTGTCAATTATAACAAAATCGTTTGCCGTTCCGTGATATTTATAAAAGTCGATTAACATTTTTCAAAATTACGTATTTTTTTTCTGAAAAAGAATTGGCACTGCAAACAAACGTCAAAATGGCAATTGCTGTTAACAAAAGTTAAACTTTTTTGAGGCAAGCAACTAAATAAAATGTTTGTACGTTAGAAAAATGGTTAAAAACAGAAAAAATACCTTTGGTAAGAATAAATTTGCAAAAGAAAAAAGGAATTGTTTTTGATGAAAAAATAAAAACCAAAAATATTTAGAATATGAAAGCAAAGAATTTAATAATTACGGGCTTTATAGCAATTGCAGCCGCATTTGGATCTGTTGTTGTGTATTCTGCATATTTCGACAACAATCAGACAATAGTAATCAACCAAAATCCAAACACACCGGTACAAACAGTTGGCTTACTGGATATTAACACCGAATCTTCGAACTTTACACATGCAGCTGAGAAGAGTATTAATGCAGTAGTCCATGTTAAAACCATGTATAAAGGCGTAGTTTATTCTTACGGTGACCCATTGTTGGATTTCTTTTTCGGAAATGGAAACGCATATTACAAGCCACCTTCAGCAGGTTCGGGTTCTGGAGTAATAATTAGTCCCGATGGTTATATAGTAACCAATAATCATGTAATTGACAATGCTACTGAAATTCAGGTAGTTTTAAACGATAACAGAACATTTTCGGCAAGTTTGGTGGGTTCCGATCCTTCCACAGATATTGCAGTATTAAAAATTTCTGAAGACAATTTGCCATTTTTGCAATACGGCAATTCCGATGAGATGAAAATTGGTGAATGGGTTTTGGCAGTTGGGAATCCTTTTAACCTTACTTCAACAGTAACTGCTGGAATAATAAGCGCCAAGGCTAGAAGCATTAATATTTTATCGCAACAATTTGCAATAGAATCGTTTATACAGACCGATGCAGCCGTAAACCCCGGAAATTCAGGAGGTGCGTTAGTAAATATTAACGGGGAACTAATTGGAATTAACACAGCCATTGCCTCACAAACAGGGTCGTTTATGGGCTACTCGTTTGCAATACCTGTAAATATTGTAAAAAAAGTTGTTTCAGACATTAAGAAATACGGAAAGGTACAAAGAGGAATAATGGGAGTAAACATTATTGATTTGAATGCTGAAATAGCAGAACAACTTGAAATAGAA
The DNA here is from genome assembly GCA_016936815.1 of Bacteroidales bacterium. Lineage (GTDB taxonomy): Bacteria > Bacteroidota > Bacteroidia > Bacteroidales > GWF2-38-335 > GWF2-38-335. The sequence continues at coordinate 12,519 of JAFGXD010000087.1, read as the reverse complement.
CAAATTAACGGCGTGTATGTTACAGGTACTTCAAAAGGAGGGGCTGCTGAAAATGCCGGAATTGAAGCAGGTGACATAATTATTGCATTGGGTGAAATAAAAGTAAATAATGTACCGGAATTACAGGAACAAGCGAGCAAATACAGACCCGGGGATAAAATACAAGTAACAATAATTCGAAAAGGTAAAACCAAAACTATGGACCTAATTTTTAAGAATGAAAAGGGGGAAACGGGTGTAATTCGATAGATTAGCATTAATAATGTAAACATTTGATTAATAATACTTTAAATTAATATTAAAAAAAAGAAAGGTAAACTGTTGACTTGAAAAACAAAATAGCCTACCTTTGCGGAAATTTTTTCATTAAGCATGAGACAATTAAAAATCACTAAATCCATAACCAACAGGGAAAGTGCTTCATTAGACAAGTACCTACAGGAGATTGGAAAAGAAGATCTTATTACGGTAGAGGAAGAAGTTGAGTTAGCTCAGCGCATACGCAAAGGAGATCGTCTGGCACTTGAAAAACTAACCAGGGCAAATCTACGTTTCGTAGTTTCTGTTGCCAAGCAGTACCAAAATCAGGGTTTAAGTCTTCCCGACTTAATAAATGAGGGTAATCTTGGCTTAATTAAGGCAGCAGAGAAATTTGATGAAACCCGTGGTTTTAAGTTTATTTCTTATGCCGTTTGGTGGATTCGACAGTCTATTTTGCAAGCTCTTGCTGAACAATCCAGGATTGTACGTTTACCGTTAAACCAGGTAGGTTCGCTAAACAAAATCAACAAAGCATTCAGCAAGTTTGAGCAGGAAAACGAAAGAACCCCATCGGCAGAGGAATTGGCAGACATTCTTGAACTACCGAAAGAAAAGATTGCCGATACACTAAAAGTATCGGGAAGACATATTTCTGTTGACGCACCTTTTGTTGAAGGTGAAGACAACAGTCTGCTTGATGTTTTGGAAAATCGCGACAGTCCTATTGCCGATGGCAAATTGATTAGCGAAAGTCTTGCCAAAGAAATTGACAGAGCTCTTGCAACTCTTACTGAAAGAGAAAGAGATATTATTAAGCTTTTCTTTGGTATTAGCATTCCGGAAATGACGTTAGAAGAAATTGGCGAAAAATTTGGTCTAACTCGCGAAAGAGTTCGACAAATAAAAGAAAAAGCCATTAGAAGATTGCGTCACACATCGAGAAGTAAATTATTAAAGTCCTATTTAGGATAGCCGTTAATTCGGAAAAAAATAAGGTGTTCATTTTTGTTGAACACCTTTTTTTTTATATTTTTGAAATTAAAAATGAAAATAGCAACCCAACCTTTTGAAACAATTTACATTTTACTTTCAGGTTTTAAAACAATTAAGGACGGAGATGTTATGGCTCTTTTTGCTATGGACGAATTCAGCGGATATGCTTTCCCCTTTGTTTTAGAAAAATTACCAAAAAATGATCAAGATATTCAAAAAGCAGTTTCAAAATTGCTAAAAGGAATTAAGGAAAAAATCAAAAACGAAAAATATTTCGGAAAAACAAGCTATATTACCAATTTGCCAATGGAACTTCAATTTTTTATTCTTGCGGAAATAAAGAGTGGAGATAAGATTTTCTTTAATGAAGAATTAACAAAACAAAATACAGCCCCCATGGTTCAGAGTCTATTAGGTTATATGAATAATGAAATGGATTGATTACTGAATTAAAAATCATTTTATCTTAAAACCATTAATTCCTTTTCGAATCTTTGCGTTGTAAAGTTGAATAAATGCATTAGTCTAATAAATATTTACAAAGCACCTTAAACACCTACTTTGCGCCTGTTTGCAAAAAAAATAAAAAAAATAACGCAAAGGACACTAAGATGTCGTAAAGGATCGCAAAGAAAAAACAAACGAAAGTAAAATTATTCCCTACATATAATCAATATACAAAACCCCGTTAAGATGATCTATTTCGTGCTGAAAAATCTTAGCGGTATAACCTTCAACAACATCCCTGTGAAATTCTCCATCCAAACTGTAATACTCAACCAAAATAGCTTTATAACGTTGAATAACATGACTTTCGCCGGGAATAGACAAACATCCTTCGTTAGAACCGGTTGTATTCCAGGAAAGTACTGTAATTTTAGGATTAAGACAAACTTCAAAAGGACTTCCGGGCTTATCTTGTCTGTTAACCCAAATAATATTTCTATTTATGCCAACCTGAGGGGCTGCAAGTCCAACACCGGGATTAGCTGGATCTCTAACAGTTTCATACATTCTACTAATTAGATGAACCAAAACCTCATCGGTGCTATCAGGAATTACATCAATGCATTGATCTCTAAGGACTAAAGAATCCGGAATATCAAAAATTGTAAATAGCCTCATTTTTTCATCGGCGGCTCCCGACATAATATAATTAATTTCAACGGGGGAAAAAGGTTTTGCAGATGTTGAAAGTTGTGTTCCTTCCGCAATAAATCCTCCATCTTCCTTTGAGCAAAAAGCAAACAAAGTTACCGTTAAAGTAAAAATTAATAAGTATTTCATTGTATTTTAAGTAAATGGTTGAGCGTAAAATTAAAAATAAAATGAGGAAATTACAAACTACTCAAGTTTTTTTTTTACATATACCTTCGGTAAACTAATTCAACAAATTTCTTAAAACTTTCTTTTTCCATATCCCATTGCATGCCGGCATTAATATACTCCATAGCCTGATCGAGATTAGAAAAATTGTTTAAATCTTCAATAGACTGATTATATTTCACAGCATTCCCTTCAAAAAGTTCTTTTGTAAATAAAAATCTGTCGTTTAAATTAATAGCCTTCTTTAAATCGGAAATTGGTTGATCTTTGAGTTTACTTGCCAAATCGCGAACTTTATTAGTAACTGCTGCCAAATCGTTAAGAGATTTTTTACCGTTCTGAAACTGATCTGCAACAGTTTGAGATTGTTTTGCTGCCGGCTCTTCCTCTTTCAATTCCCTTTTCAATTCATCCTTAAAAATAAAATTAGTTTGTTCTAGTATTTCTTCGCTTTTTTCCACTTTAGGTTCTTCTAAAGATTCTTCTTCTAATTCAATTTCAAAAATTTCACTTTCCGGTTCAACTGAATTTTCTTCCACTTGCGCAACAATAATATCTTCCACAACTACTTGTTCTTTTTCAAGCGACATTTCATAGTCCTTTCTATCCATAACAACCACCTCACCCTCAGGAGCTTCATCGCCAACCAAAATTTTCACTTCAATATCGGGCAGATCATTTTCATCAATTTCCAATTCCTCATTTTCATTTTCCAATTCCTTTAAGCGGTCGTCAGGAAAAATTTCTTCCTTTATTGCATAAAAATCTTCATAAACGGTTCTTAACTTTTGAAGCACCAAATCCTTCTCAATTTGAGCAAATCCATTATGCTTTATTCGGTCAATAATTTCAATAACCTCTTGTAATTCAATACTAATCTTCTTTAAATTATCTGTATTGCTCATTGTCTTTAATAATAATTGTTAATAAAATTTGTTATTAAACCATGCGAAAAAAAATGCCCCATGGTATTTATTTTTACTTTTGTAAAAGTAATCATTGAATTTTTAAAAAAGAATTTTTTTTCAGATGTTTCTCGAAAGTAAAGCAAATAGGTCAAAACAACGCGGATGGATTGAGGTAATTGTTGGCTCAATGTTTTCCGGCAAAACAGAAGAACTAATTAGAAGACTGAAAAGGGCTGAATTTGCAAAATTGAATGTGGAAATTTTTAAACCCAAAATCGACACAAGATATTCGGAAGACGAAGTTGTATCGCATAACGAAACAAGCATACGTTCTACACCTGTTGACAGTTCGGCAAATATTTTAATTTTTGCTAATAATGTTGATGTTGTTGGAATAGATGAAGCCCAATTTTTTGATGCAGGCTTGGTTGAAGTATGCAACAAATTGGCAAACAGAGGAATAAGAGTAATTATTGCAGGATTGGATATGGATTTTTTAGGAAAACCATTTGGCCCAATTCCCGGTCTTCTTGCCTCTGCCGAATATGTTACTAAAGTTCATGCAATATGTATGAAATGTGGAGATTTAGCACATTATTCACATAGATTAGTTGAAGTTGAAAAACAGGTTTTACTAGGTGAAAAAAATGAATATGAACCTTTATGCAGAACTTGTTATAATAAGGAGATGAATAAGATATGATAGTTTACACTACAAAGGATATTGCAAGTTTACTTAAGGGAAAAAGCAGAATTGAGTTCAACGACGAAATCACATATCTACTATTAGATTCCAGAACAGTTTCTTCACCTGCCGACAGTTTATTTTTTGCTTTGGTGGGCGACAGACACAATGGTCACGATTACATTGAAGACCTTCACAAAAAAGGTGTTCGTAATTTTGTTATTTCACAATCAATTGACAACTTTTCGCATCTAAAAAGCTGCAATTTTATTCAGGTTGAAAATACATTAAAGGCGCTTCAGTTACTGGTTGCAAGTCATAGAGCCAAATTTAAAATTCCGGTTATCGGAATTACCGGATCTAATGGAAAAACCGTTCTAAAGGAGTGGATTTTTCAACTTTTGCAAGACGACAAAAACATAGTAAGAAGCCCAAAATCTTATAATTCACAAATTGGTGTACCACTTTCGGTATGGCTCTTGAAAGAGAATACAGAAATAGCAATTTTTGAAGCAGGAATTTCCAATTTAGGAGAAATGTCGAATCTGGAAAAAATAATAAAACCTACAATAGGCATTTTTACTAATATTGGAGATGCTCACCAAGAGAATTTTATTGACTATAAGCACAAAATTTCTGAAAAGATTAAACTCTTCGAGAATTCAGAGTTTCTAATTTATTGTCGTGATTATCAATTAATTGAAACTCAAATTCAATCTAACAAAAATTTTGAAGAAACTAAGCTGGTAACCTGGTCGGCAAAATACCCTGCCGATTTGTTTATTACCGGCAAAACAAAACAAGAAGGCAGTACCTTAATAAAAGCAAAATATATTGGAAAAGAAGTTGAAATTAACATTCCATTTATCGACGAAGCTTCAATTGAAAACGCCATTCATTGTTGGATTTTGATGTTATTTTTAGGCTACGACAATAGTGACATAAACCGCAGAATGAGTTTGTTAAGTCCTGTTGCCATGCGTTTGGAACTAAAAGAAGGAAATAACAATTGTACAGTAATAAACGACAGTTACAATTCCGATATAGGGAGTTTAAATATTGCACTAGATTTTTTAATTCAGCAACAGCAACAACCACATAGAGTTCTAATTTTATCGGATATTCTTCAATCAGGTAAAGAAGAAAAAAGCCTTTATCTGGAAGTAGCAAATCTAGTTAACAAGAAGCAAATAGACCATTTTATTGGTGTAGGGACAGCTATTTCGAGGTTTTCAGAATTTTTCAAAAATAAAACCTACTTTTTTTCCGGAACCGATGAACTAATAGAAAACCTTCCCAAGCTTAAAATAAGAGACAGTGTAATTTTGCTTAAGGGTGCAAGAAGATTTCAATTCGAAAAAGTTTCTACCCTTTTGCAGCAAAAAGCACATGAAACCGTTTTGGAAATTAACCTTTCTGCTGTAACTCACAATTTAAATTTCTTTAAATCGAAACTCAATCCGGGAGTAAAGCTAAATGTAATGGTAAAAGCTTTTTCCTACGGTTCGGGAATCTTCGAGATTGCCAATTTACTTGAATTTCATAGAGTTGACTACCTTTCTGTAGCCTTTGCCGACGAAGGTGTTGAACTAAGAAAAGGCGGAATTAATCTCCCAATTTTGGTTCTAAATCCTGAAGAACCCAGTTTCGATTTAATGATAGAAAATCGATTGGAGCCCGAGATTTTTAGTTTCAGAATATTCGATTTGTTTAAAGAAGCTGTGAACAGAAACCACATTAACCACTTTCCTGTTCATATAAAATTAGATACCGGAATGCACAGACTAGGTTTTTGCGAAAAAGATATTGATGAACTGATTTCAAGATTAAAACACACACCACAACTAAAAATTTGCTCTGTTTTTTCACATTTGGCAGCAAGCGACGAAAAAAACCACGACGATTTTACAAAATCTCAAATAGAACTTTTTGTAAAAATGTCATCGAAAATGGAAAAGGAACTAAAAACCTCATTTGTAAAGCATATTTTAAACTCTGCCGGAATTGAAAGATTTCCACAAGCACAATTTGAAATGGTACGACTGGGAATTGGACTTTACGGTATTTCAAACAGTTATGCCGATAAACTTAGAAACGTAAGTACCCTAAAAACTTCAATTTCTCAAATAAAAACCATTGAAAATACTGAAACAATTGGATATAGCCGTAAAGGTAAAATTTCGCAAACAACTTCAATAGCAACATTGCCAATAGGTTACGCCGATGGACTTAACAGAAGACTTAGCAATGGTTTGGGAAAAGTTCTAATTAACGGAAGTTTTGCCCCAATAATTGGAAATATTTGCATGGATATGTGCATGGTTGACATTACAGGAATTGAAGCAGAAGAGGGTGATGAAGCAATAATTTTTGGAGATCAATATCCTTTAAACAAATTGGCCGAACAACTTGAAACAATACCTTACGAAGTAATGACAGGCATTTCACGCAGAGTAAAACGAGTATATTATCAGGAATAAAAATGATTAAACTATCTGTTGTAATAATAACCTATAACGAGGAAAAAAACATTGAAAGATGTCTTCAATCGGTAAAGAAAATTGCCGATGAAATAGTAGTATTAGATTCATTTTCAAACGATAAGACAGAAGAAATTTGCAGCAAATACAATGTAAAGTTTATAAAAAACAAATTCGAAGGACATATTGAGCAAAAAAACCTTGCGATAACTTATGCCGAAAATCCTTATATTCTTTCCCTTGATGCCGATGAAGCAATTTCAGAAGAGCTTGAAAAATCTATTTTAGAAGTAAAAAGCAATTGGGATGCAGATGGTTACTACTTTAACAGGCTTACAAATTACTGTGGAAAGTGGATTAGGCATTGCGGCTGGTATCCCGATAAAAAATTAAGATTATGGGATAGTAGAAAAGGATGCTGGACAGGTGAAAATCCTCACGATAGATATGAACTTAATGCCGGCTCCGAAAAAAAATATCTAAAAGGCGATTTGTATCATTACTCCTACTATTCTATTGAGGATCATATAAATCAGGTGAACAAATTCACGAAAATTGGAGCTGAAACAGCAGTAAAAAAGGGTAAAAAAGCAAGTCTCTTCAAAATATTTTTCAATCCCTTATGGAAGTTTAAAGTTGATTACTTTTTTCGTTTAGGTTTCTTAGACGGGTATTACGGGTTTGTAATTTGCATAATTTCTTCTCACGCAACCTTTTTGAAATATATTAAAATTCGTGAACTGAATAAGAAAACCGGAAAATGAGTATAGCAGCAGATATCACCCAAGTTATTGGAAAAACTCCTCTGGTTTATCTCAATAAATTGAACAGTGGTTTAGCAAAAATTGCTGTAAAATTGGAGTTTTTTAATCCGGGAGGAAGTATAAAAGACCGATTGGCTCTTTCGCTTATAGAAGATGCCGAAAGAAAAGGGAAGATAGACTCAAATTCCACAATTATAGAAGCCTCAAGTGGAAATACAGGCATTGGACTTGCAATGATTTGTGCAGTAAAGAATTACAGGTTAATTATTACAATGCCTGAAAGCGCAAGTGCCGAAAGAAGAAAACTAATGAAAGCGTATGGAGCTGAAATCATTTTAACACCCTCAGATAAGGGAATGAATGGAGCAATTGAAAAAGCTTGGGAAATTTCAAAACAGATTAAAAATTCATATTATCCTCTGCAATTCGAAAATCCTGCAAACCCTTTTATTCATGAGAAAACTACAGCAGAAGAAATTTGGTTCGACACCGAAAAACAAATAGATATTTTTGTTTCGGGTGTTGGCACCGGAGGAACATTTACAGGGACTTCAACAGCATTAAAAAGAAAAAATCCAAATATTGTTACAATAGCTGTTGAGCCCGAAAATTCGGCAGTTATTTCGGGGGAAAAAGCCGGAAAGCACAAAATTCAAGGTATTGGAGCGGGTTTTGTTTCAAAAATTTTAAATCGGGAATTAATCAATGAACTTATTAAAGTTTCGGATTCTGATGCATTAGGAACAGCCAAATCTCTTGCAAAAGAAGAGGGAATATTATGTGGCATTTCATCGGGAGCAAATGTTTATGCAGCTTTGCAATTAGCCAAAAGACCTGAAAATAAAGACAAATTGATTGTTACAATAATAGCAGATACAGGTGAAAGATATTTAAGTACAGAACTTTTTCAATAAAACTATGATAGAACAGGAAGCAAAAAGATTAAAGCAAATAACTGAACAACTTATTTCCACAAAAGGCTCAATGGTTTACCAATCTCCTCGTCACGGAGAGTTAATGCCATCGGTAGAAATTCTTAAGGAAACAGTTGAACTTCTTCGCAAAATTATTTTTCCGGGCTATTTTGGTAATTCAAGCCTTAACGAAGAAAATATTGGCTATTACGTTGGAGTAAACCTCGATCGCGCATACCATTTATTGATGGAACAAATTAGACGAGGCCTTTGTTTCGATTGTTTGGAAAATAATGACAAAATATGCGGCGACTGCAATCATCACGCTAAAGAGTTGACAATGAGTTTTTTCGAGAAACTTCCGGAAATTAAGCGAATTCTTTCAACCGATGTTGAAGCTGCCTATTGTGGCGATCCTGCAGCAAGGTCGCATGGAGAAGTAATTTTTTGCTATCCTGCAATTAGAGCATTAACAAATTACAGAATAGCTCATGAAATGACAAAGCTTGGTGTACCATTAATTCCCAGAATAATAACCGAGATGGCTCATTCAGAAACGGGAATCGACATTCACCCGGGAGCAACCATAGGAGAATTTTTCTCAATAGATCATGGAACCGGAGTAGTTATTGGAGAAACAAGCGTTATTGGAAATCATGTAAAACTTTATCAGGGAGTAACTTTGGGAGCAAAATCGTTTCCAATGGACAAAGATGGAAATCCAATAAAAGGCATTGCACGACATCCAATTGTTGAAGATAATGTAATAATTTATGCAGAAGCAACAATACTAGGTAGAGTTACAATTGGAGCAGGTTCAGTAATAGGAGGAAACGTTTGGGTAACCGAATCAGTTCCTGCCGATTCGAAAGTACTGCAATAAATGCTAAAACTTAACAGATAAACCCAATCCAAAAACCTCTTTAAACTGTACTCTGGGGCCTTCTTCCTCGAAACCATTTTCGGTATTATTGTCAGTGTCCACTTTTATCATTACATCGTCGTCGTAAATTAGATGAGTATGAATATTGGCGGAAAGGTATTTGTTTATTTTCATAGCAATAAGCAATTCCCAGTTAACATCAATATTTTCAGGTTTTTCCAAATAATTAGAAAACAAATCCAATTTTGAAGTAAGAGTAACATTCTTCACTAATTGAATCTTAAACATTGATTTCAAATAACCCCCAAATTCACTTCTTGACTTCTTTCCCGGTTCCAGTCCATATTTTGAAGTAAATAAAGTATCGTTTACAATAGTAATTTTTCCGGTAACAGGAGCAAGAAAAACAGTTAGTTTATCTGAAATACGATAATCCATACCAACTGCGCCCATTAAATATGCAGGGGCAAGAAAATTTGAAACCAATACAGGATTTTCAGTATCGGTATAATCTTTTGTTTCAGTAAGTTGGGATTTAAAACTTAACATACCGGCATAATACCAGTTTTTTCTAGCCTCCTTTCCGTATTTACTTGCAAAATCGAATCTATCTTCATTTTTAATAAAAGGATTACCATCGCCTTGTTTAATAATTCCATAGCCAATATCCAAAGTATTATCAAGAGTTGCCTTTCCTTTTTTATAATTAGCAAATAGGTTTACCAAACCTGTCATTGCCGTAGAATTCTGACCTCCTGCTGCCCAATTAATTAATTCAACCTGAGAAAAAGTAAGAGTAGTAACGCCACCGTATTTCCAACCATCAACAGAATCGACTTTTTCTTTTTCCTTTTTGGGCTTAACTAAATTAGGCTCAAGATCGGTAAGTTGAGAAAATGAAATTTGACAAACAAATATCAACGCAAGAAACAAAAATATTTTTCCTTTCATAACAAATAATTATTTCTGATTATGAACATGCACATCCATTTGAGGGAAGGGGATTGAAATACCCTCAGCATTAAATGTATAATACACATTCTCATTCAATTGAAAAAACACATCCCAATAATCGGGAGCTTTTACCCAGGCTCTAACAGTAATATTTACAGAACTGTCGGCCAATGAACCCAATGCTACAAAAACACCGGGATCAGTTAAAACTCTACTGTCTTTTTCAAGCAATTTTCTAATAATTCCCTTAGCATGTTCCAAATTATCGCCATAAGCAATGCCAAAAGACCAATCAACTCTTCTGGTTGGCTCGGAAGAATAATTTACCATTGAACTAGTTGAAATTCCGCTATTTGGAATAATTATGACCTTATTATCGGGAGTTTTTAGAATAGTATTAAAGATTTGAATTTCGCTAACCGTGCCGGAATATCCTTGCAAATCTACATAATCACCAACTTTATAAGGCTTAAAAAGTAAAATCATTACCCCTCCTGCAAAATTCTGCAAAGTACCACTAAGAGCCAGACCAATTGCCAGACCTGCTGCTCCCAGAATTGCAATAAAGGAAGTCATTTCAATTCCAGCCATACCCATTACACTAATAATAAGCATTGCTTTTAAAAGAGTGGATATTAAGGTTTTTAGAAATGGCCTTAGAGAAGCATCAATATTTCTTTTTTCCAGAAACTTCAAGAAGAATTTTGAAATCCATCTAATTACCCATAAACCAATAACTAAAACGACTATTGCAGTAATAAGTTTGGGGCCGTAAGCCAGAACCATATCAATAAGTTGCTGACCGTATTTATCTAAATCTACCATAAATATATAAAATTAATTAGGCTGCAAAGGTAATATTTTGGGAAACGGATAACAAAAGATTTTTTGACAGGAGGGGGATAATTGTTGTTTATTTTTTATTCGTTGAGGGTTTGAAAAGTTTTTTTGCCTGAGGCGTTCTATTGTTTGTCGTTGCGTCGCTTATCTAAAATTTGTTAGATTTGATAATCCAACTGCTAATTAGCTTGATTTTACAAATTGGAAAAAAAATAATTTAATACTTTCTTATAATTATCTTGGGCTGAAAGACAGGTATCTACTAAAAAATCTTTGACTTTAGAATATTCAGCTAAGCCTCTATAATAGAAAAACTTATGATCATCTTCAATAATAAAAGGGATGATACCATTTGCTAAGCATTCCTTAAAAATTATCAATCTTCCAACACGACCATTTCCATCTTGAAAAGGATGAATTTGTTCAAATTTAAAATGAAAATCAATAATATCATTAATTGATTTTACTTTCATTTTTCCATAAGATTCAATCAAATTTTTCATATCTGAAGACACATTTGATGGTAATGATGTTTCAATACCTCCAACAGTATTTGCCTTCAATTTATAATCTCCAACTCTAAACCATGATTTTCTTACATCGGTAGTGTTATTTTTAAGCAAATAATGAAATCTTTTTATGTGATTTTCAGATAATGGTTCATCGGCAATATCTAACATATAATCAAAGCAAGAAAAATGATTTACTGTTTCAACAATATCATCAACATTTACAGATGTTTCTCCATCCTCATAATAGATTGTATTAGTTTCAAAAATATACCTTGTTTGTTTCTCTGTTAATTTACTCCCTTCAATTCTATTTGTATTAAATGCGAGCATTATTTGTGTTTGATGATAAATGCCACCTTTCAATCTGCTTGATTTTTCCTCACGCAAAATCTTTAATAGTTCCATATTTAAAAACTTTTAGATATTACAAAGGTATTATTTTCTAACATAAATGCCTCTTAAAAACTTGCACCAAAAAAAGAATCCTAAAATAATATTTAGGAGAATGATAGAGAAAAAAAAAGCCCGTAAGAAACGGGCTTAATATTTTCTGGTTCAGTTTATTCCGGGTGAATTGCTTCAACAGGACAAACATCTGCACAAGCTCCTCAATCGGTGCAAGTATCCGGGTCAATTTTATAGATATCTCCTTCAGAGATAGCTTCTACCGGACATTCGTCAATGCAAGAACCGCAAGCAGTACAATCATCGTTAATTTTGTAAGCCATTGTAAAATTCTTTTTGGTTAATAATCATCGCAAATATATTTTTACCTTTTGAATTTGAAAAGGTTTTTAAGCAGAATTTGATAAATTTTGAGTAATTTAGAATGATACTATATTTTAGTTTGTTGATAATAAATAAAATAAATGGACTTCCATAGCTATTTTAATTCTCTCTTTTCTAAATAGATGTTGACTTAGGCAATTTTAATAATAATCTTTATTCCTATCAAATGAAAATATTTTGCAAATTTGAAAGAAAGAAAAATTGCCCTTT
>JAFGXD010000086.1 GCA_016936815.1 Bacteroidales bacterium | reverse complement strand
CGACCAGAAAATATTTTCATTATATAATAGAATAATTTCACTATCAGACAATAGAAACGATGCTGCAATTGGATATTTAGGTTATGGACTTTGCAAATTATGGTCGAGTGATGTGGTGGGAGCTATTGAGAACTTTTACCAGATAAACCCCAAAACCTTTAAATACAGATCATATTCTATAGCCACTTGCTTTAGAATTATTAAGAAGTTTGATGTAGCAGAAAAGTTCTATTTAAAAGAAATTGCTGATTCCGGTTATGCTGAGGGTTCTTATAGAGCTTTAGCAGACATGTATCTGAAATCTAACAACCAAAAAAAGGCTATTGCGTTGATTTATAATAAAAATGCAGAACAGCACCTTTCAAGAAATAAAGTCAAAAACCTAGCTTATTTGGACGGCAATGTTAGTTTGTTTTTTGTTGCACTTTTTCAACTTATTTATGAAAGAATAAATATAATTGGACTTATTGCAGCATTCTTAATTACAATTACTTACCTACTTTTTTTAAGAAGAATAGATATTTATAAAAGAAAGAAATGGATATTTTTACTTCTTGTTTTTTTTCTTGGGGAAATAATTAGTTTTGGTAGCGACTATCTTTCTTCTATTATATATTATGATCTAGGTTTTTCCAGAAATGGTAAAGAAATACACGATTTTTTCTATTCAGTATTTGCCACAGGTGCAGTGGAAGAAATAATAAAAATTTTTCCTTTGTTAATATTATTAATTTTTTCTAAATCTGTAAGCCAACCTTTTCATTACATATTAATTGCATCCGTTTCTGCTCTTGGTTTTGCATTTGTTGAAAACCTCCTTTATTTTAATACCGATTCAATAAATATAATACATGGTAGAGCACTTATTTCGGTTTTGGGTCATATGTTCTATTCTTCTGTTATTGCTTACGGGCTAATACTGGCAAAATTCAGGGGTAAAATAAATTCAGTAATTGCCTTTTTTATTTTTTATATTTTGGCTTCCATTTCACATGGCTTATACAATTGGTTACTAGATTTTGGTTATTCATATTTGTTTGTCTTGTATTATTTATTCATTATTAGAATTTGGGTTGCTTTTATAAATAATTCACTCAATAATTCCCCACACTTCGATTATAAAATACTATTTCCCGCAAAAAAAATTCAATATTTTCTTGTTATGTCTCTTACAGGAATTTTGGCTTTTGAATACATAGCTCTCGGCTATATTTATGGCTCTGAAACCGCTAATAACACTATTCAAAGTACAACTTCAACCGGTTCAATTGTTATCTTTTTTCTTTCAACAAGATTAAGCAGGTTCGACTTAATGAAGAAACAATGGAAAGTAATTAATTTAAAAATAAACCCATTTGTTTTTACTGCTCCTCTAAACTATGTGGGTACTGAAATTCGTTTCATTACTTACAAAAGAAAAGTTTTACAAGGTGGTTTTCCTGAACAAACAAATAATGGCATAATAATAAACAGAATTACAGTTGAAAACGATGCAATTTGGAAATTCAAGAAAAGAAAAAAAGAAAATAATTGGTTTATTGTTGAATTAAACAGCCCTTTTGTTTACGAGAATAAAATGCATAATAAAGTTCTGATAAAATTTCAGGGAAAAGACCCAGGACTAATTGAAGGAGACGAGGCTCTGGCAAAACTAATGATAGTGGAAAATAAGGATTTATTGCTAAAGGAAAAAATAAACAGAACTGAGATTCAATTTGTTGAAACAATTGTGGTTGACAACCGAGTATAATATTTGTTTGTAGAATTTTTCATTTTTACTGGAATAAAAAAATACCTTCTGTGGAAAAGAAAAATATCAACTATTCATTTTATAAAAATTAAAGTCTCTTGGTTTTTCTAATTTCCTTTTAAATACTAAATTTGCAATCTTTTGAAATATTAAGAATTAATTATATGTTTGAAAATCTATCGGAACGACTTGATAAATCCTTTAAATTACTAAAAGGAGAAGGAAGAATTACTGAAATTAATATTGCTGAAACTCTAAAAGACGTTAGAAGAGCATTGCTTGATGCTGATGTTAACTTTAAAATAGCAAAATCTTTTACCGATAATGTTAAGCAAATTGCTTTGGGTCAGGATGTTTTAAAATCGCTGAAGCCTGGGCAGATGATGGTAAAGATTGTTCACGATGAACTGGCTTTGCTAATGGGTGGACAAACAGCAGATTTGAATATTAAAGGCAGTCCGGCAGTTATTCTTATGTCGGGATTGCAAGGTTCCGGTAAAACTACTTTTTCTGGAAAGCTTGCGAAATTTCTTAAAACAAAAAAAGGTAAAAACCCATTACTTGTTGCATGTGATGTTTATCGTCCTGCTGCAATAGATCAACTTAAGGTTTTAGGCGAACAAATTAATGTTCCCGTTTATTCGGTTGATGGAAGCAAAAACCCTGTAGATATTGCCAAAGATGCAATAAAACATGCTCGTACAAACGGATACGATCTGGTTATTGTGGATACAGCAGGTCGATTGGCAATTGACGAACAAATGATGAATGAAATTGCTGCTATTAAAAAAGCAATTAATCCTCAGGAAACTTTGTTTGTGGTAGATTCAATGACCGGTCAGGATGCCGTTAATACCGCAAAAGAATTTAACGACAGGTTAGATTTTGATGGTGTGGTGCTAACAAAACTTGACGGAGATACAAGGGGTGGTGCAGCAATTTCCATTAAATCTGTTGTAAACAAACCAATAAAATTTGTTGGAACAGGAGAAAAACTAGATGCTTTAGATGTTTTTCACCCTGAACGTATGGCCGATAGAATTCTAGGAATGGGTGATATTGTTTCTTTGGTTGAAAGAGCTCAGGAGCAATACGACCAGGAAGAGGCTAGAAAACTTCAAAAGAAAATCGCTAAAAACCAATTTAACTTTAACGATTTTATGAGTCAGATTCAGCAAATTAAAAAAATGGGAAGCCTTAAAGATCTGGCAAGCATGATTCCCGGCGTTGGCAAAGCAATGAAAAACCTTGATATAGACGATGATGCATTTAAAAGTATTGAAGCCATTATTCAATCTATGACTCCTGTAGAAAGAGAAAACCCAACAATTTTAAACGGAACTCGCAGAAAAAGAATTGCCGATGGGTCAGGAACTGATATTCAAGAAGTTAATCGTCTTATTAAACAATTCGACGAAACAAGAAAAATGATGAAGATGATGTCTGGTTCCAAAACTAAAAACCTTGCCAGAGCAATGACAGGTAGAATGCCTCGATAACAAAAAAATTAAAAAAATGATAATTATAGACGGTAAAGAAATTGCTTCAAAAGTTAAAGAAGAAATTTCAGAAGAAGTAAACAAAATAAAAGCTAAAGGAGGGAAAATTCCTCATTTGGCAGCAATATTGGTTGGTAACGATGGAGCTAGTCAAACTTACGTAAACAGCAAAGTTAAATCTTGCGAACAAGTAGGATTTAAATCAACTCTCATAAAATTTGAAGAAAGTATTTCCGAAAATGAGCTAATTGCTGAAATTCAAAAACTTAATAATAGTACTGAAATAGACGGTTACATTGTTCAATTACCTCTTCCAAAGCACATTGACGAGGAAAAAGTTAATATGACGGTAAGCCCGGCAAAGGATGTAGATGGCTTTCATCCTGTTAACGTTGGTAGAATGTCGCTGGGATTACCTGCTTTTGTTTCAGCCACCCCTGCCGGCATTATGGAACTATTAATAAGATATAATATTGAAACATCAGGAAAACATTGTGTTGTTTTAGGAAGAAGCAATATTGTCGGTCGTCCTGTTTCTATTTTAATGTCGCAAAAAGGGAAAAATGCTAATTCCACCGTAACAGTTTGTCATTCAGGCACTAAAAACCTTAAAGAAATTTGTTCCTCAGCAGATATACTAATAGTAGCTATTGGTAAGCCAGAATTTGTTACTGCCGATATGGTTAAGACCGGAGCTGTTGTTATTGATGTTGGCATTCACAGAATTGAAGCTCCTGAAACAAAATCCGGATTTAAGCTTAAAGGAGATGTTAAATTTGATGAGGTAGCTGAAAAATGCTCATATATAACCCCTGTGCCCGGAGGTGTAGGACCAATGACAATTGTATCTTTATTAAAAAACACTCTTATTTCCGCCAAAGGAGAAGTGAAATTCTAATTTTGCCTTAATTCTTTTTCTAAACCCAGCATTATATCACGAGCCTGAGAAGGTGAATTGCCGCAGAATTCAGGATCTGCCATAAAATTTCTGCAAACATCGGGTCTTTCATTATAAATTGAGCAGGAAAAATCTTCTGCTAAATGAATGCATCTTGTTCCGGAAGGTTTTCCTTTTTCCATTCCCGGAATTGGACTAGAAATAGAAAGGTAAATACAACATGCTCCACATTTTTTTCTACAATCCATTGTCTTTTAAAATTTTATATTCTTTCTCAAAATTCGGAGTAAATACTCCCCCACCCAAATTCGCCTCTATTTGCTTTTTTGTCCAGTATTTTCCTTCTTCAAGTTCTTGGGGGTTAGGGAACAACCTTCCGTCGTGTTTGGTTAGAAACATAAATACCAATTCATGCTCTACCTCTGTTTCCCATTTGTAATTGCTCAATAAACTTGCATTAAAGTTCTCAAGTCCAATTTCTTCCTTGGCTTCACGCTTTAATGCCTGCTCTATATTTTCACCAAAAGCCACATGCCCACCTACAGCAGTATCCCACATTCCGGGTTGTATTTCCTTATTTTCAGGACGTTTTTGCAAATAAATCATCTTTTTGCTATTAATAACATGCAAATGAACCACCGGATGAAGCAGTTTTTTTCCGGAGTGACATTCATTTCTACTAGCCTTACCAACTACCCTGCCCTCTTCATTAACAATAGGAAGCCATTCACCTTCAGGAACTTTCACCGAGGAAATTCTTCCTGCATATTTATTTTTTATTAGCTCGAAAACAAAATAAACTCCAAATATTATATAAAAAAGTCCTCCGCTTATAAAAACCCATGCCTCTTTCGATAAATAAAATGCTGAATAAAATATTAGTGCAGTGTGAACCAAAAATATCCAAAAAAGCAATTTCATGCTTTGTTTCATCTTCTTAACAGCCTGCTCGTTTATTTCAATGCCTTTTATATACCGCTGCGACATCTTTTGCATTAAATTTACTTTTGAAAAGGCTGAAAGTCCCAAAACTGCTACAAGTATAAGATTTATAAGCCCGGGCTTAAGTTTAAAGAAAATATCGTTTTCAAGTAGAATTGAAACTCCTCCCAAAGCAATTATTAGTAGAGTATCGAAAAAAACAAACTTATCAAGCCTTTTTTCTTTAATAAAGATATAGCCAAGCTGAATAATACCAAAAACCAATGCTACAATTAGACCAATTTCAGTTCCCCAAATTTCATCGGCAGCAATAAATACAAAAAGAGGAAGAAAACCGGGAAGTAGTTTTTTTAGTAGTTCGGTTTTATTCACGATGTACTATTTAATAATCTTGTCTAAAACTTTTTTACCTGCCTCTTTATGCACAAGTATGTTCATCATTTTCAACTTAATATAATCTTCATGGAAAAATCTGTAGCCTTTGTTTGGGCCATCGAAAGCGCCGGCTCCCGAATCTTTCATTAGAAACCAATAACCGTCTTTTTCTTTTTTATATCCTACTAAATGAATGCAATGATCATCGGTAGTAGATTCATTATCAAGTCTGTACATACGAGCATTTTCATCAATATATTCCGATGGAATATCATAAGTTGGAATAATTGCAACTTCTGTTAATGAATTATGACCGGGTTCAGAAACATCTCCGCAAATGCTTATTGTGTGGCCGTTATCTACTGCAGTAGTTATAATTAGCATAAAATCGGCTAACGAGATATTGTAATAATCGTCGTAATGCCTCCAATTGTCTTTTTCCATTAGTTCGCCTTTCTGATTTTGCTTTTGTTTAATATTGGACATAAAACTGTAATAATCACGCATATTCAATCTAAGTTCTTTTGAAAGGTAATCTTTTGGACTTAATTCTCTTCCTTCCACAACAACCTTTTCCGGAGGAGTACCTAAATGATGGTTTAATATTGCCTTAATTGTCTGAGCTACTTGTTCCTCGTCCCATACACCATTTTCCTTTACTTTCTCCAAATATACCTTCATTTCCTTAATAAGTTCTCTATGAGAATGATGCAACCTGCCATCTAGTTTTCCTGTGTAATCTTTCTCCGGTACAATTCCGTATTTTTCGTAAATAATTGCAGTAAAGGCAGCTTCCGAACCTTCCTCAAAATATGTTTCGCCTCTGGTTTTTACAAAATCAATGGCTCTTTCAACATATTCCCAGTAAACAGTATATATTTCCGATAATTTTACTTCTTTTCCTGTTATTCTTTTTACTTCCGATTCGAAAAAAGAAGTAGAAGAAAAACACCAACATGTTCCTGCATTTCCTTGAGATACAGGAGTATTATGCCAAACCGTTTTATACTGAGAAATATCTGTCGGGAACTTTTTTCCGCTAAAATCAACCGAAAGAAAGGTGTATGGTTCTCTTGCAGGACTTGCTTTTTCTTCCTGAGCCTTTACATCTTTTATTATTGATGTATGATAAAAACTCTTTGAAAAATCATATTTTTCGAATGTTGCTTTGTCTTTTTTGTCTTGTGCATTAATTACAAAAGCCAAAAACAAAATTGAAAATAGAAGGAAATATTTCATAACTGAAGTTTTAAATTTTAAAATCCGTTAAAATTACGCAAAAGGATGATTAAAAAAAAATTTCTATATTTGGTATGTTCAAAAAATTATTAATTATTATGAAGAATAATAAGCTCTTAAGAAAAATTGCAATAATTGTATTATTGATATTTTTAGCCGGTTCCTGCAAAACTAAACAAAAACAGACTCATCACAGCAGTAATGAGGATTTGAAGAAGCAATCATATGAGAATAGATAAAATAAATTCCAATCATTTCGTTAATCATTAAAAATCGGTTATAAAATATAACCCGGATATATATTAATACCCAAATAATCATTAAACCCATGGCGGTGCCATGGGGTTTATTGATAATTGTAAATCACAATTTTCTCAATTTCCCATGGCGTTGCCATGGACAGAAATGAATGACCCTTTCAGGGTCGGGATAGCAAAAATATTTTATTACCGCAAT
>JAFGXD010000085.1 GCA_016936815.1 Bacteroidales bacterium | reverse complement strand
TTTTTCTAACGGTACTATGGTAAAAACATTATCGCCGGATGCAATATTCTGGTTAATATTCCATATTCCGGTAAAACTAACAATTCCCCGTTCGGGAGCCACCAACAGATATTTGTTTTCCCATTGTTTAATACTGCTTAACAGAGTTTGATATGTTTCTCTTACCTGCATTTGAAGTTTCTTAAGAGTTTCCAAACTTTGAAGCTCTAAATCGGGTACTGTTTGTTTTAGAGTATTTATTTGCATTATTGTGTTTGCAAGCTGAGTTTTGGCGTTTTCGTAAGAAAGCAAAGTTTGGTAATAGCTCTGCGAAGATTTTTCAATATCGCCTTCAACCAAAACTCCCTTTTGCAAAAGCAAAGAATCTCTCAGAAATTGCTTATTGCTAATTTGTATTTGTTTTTCTAAAATACCTTTTTGTTTTATTAATTGGCCGTAATAGACTGAGAAATCCTGCACTTGACTATTTATTCCGTCTATTTTGTTGTTAAAGTAATCTAACTCGAAAAAATTCAAATATTCGGTAATAGCAGAAACAAAATTCAAATATGGAGTTTGAAGCTCTCCCAATTCTGGGAACTTATTATATATTAAGAGTTTGCTTGTGTCGAAAGAGTAAACGAAGGTTTCTATTTCCTTAACTTGGTTTTTCAAAAAGAAAAAATCTTTGGTGTTGCTTGTATTCTCAATAATTCCCAGAACTGTTCCTTTTTCAATTGTATCAGCGTCGTTTACAAATATTTCCTGAATTTTTCCCGATTGTTTAGCAAGAATATTTATTGGAGGATTTTTAGTAGTAATAACAATTTCCGACTGTAGAATTTCGGGATAATGGAAAAAGGCTGTTCCACCTATAATAATTACAAGCGAGATAAGAATTACGCCTATTCCCGAACGGATAATTTTTGGAGGGATATGTCCCAATATCTCCTGAACCTCCTCACTTCTAATTTCTACTTTATTTAGTTCTTTGTTCATTTTATTATTTTTTTCTTTTGCCGCCGAATTACATCAATTAACCCCGGACGTTGCCGCGGGGCTATATTAAGTCAGCCTTTCAGGCTTTGGCTTTGTTAATTTTTAGGGAAATCCCTAACAAATAATCCTCAACCATTAGTGCATTCGAGGCGTATTTTCAGCGTTTTTCAGCGTTTTTCCGTGGCTATTGTTTTTTTAGCCGCTGGTTTGCGCGGAAATTCGCTGCTGGTTTTATTCAAATTTTCATCTTTTCACTTTTTTTACAATCTGTAACATATTATCCCTCATCTAATTTCCTAATTCAAGCTGATTGCGGACTAGTTCGTAATAAGCACCTCGCTTGGCAGTTAGCTCAATATGGTTTCCTGTTTCAATAATCTCGCCTTTTTCAAGAACCACTATCTTATCGGCATTTTTTACTGTGCTCAACCGGTGTGCCACTATAACTACTGTTCTTCCTTTGAAAAACTTCTCCAGATTTTCCATAATAACTTTTTCATTATTAGCATCTAAAGCATTTGTGGCTTCATCGAAAAATATATACTCAGGGTTTTTATACACAGCCCTGGCTATAAGTATCCTTTGCTTTTGTCCCTGACTCATTCCCGAACCCTCCTGACCAATTTTTGTGTTATACCTCAAAGGCAAAGATTCTATATGAGTATGAATATTAGCTACTTTAACAGCACTAAGCAACTTTTCCTTATCAACCATTTCATCGCTTACAGCAACATTGTTTGCTATTGTATCAGAAAAAATAAATCCATCTTGCATTACAGCACCACACTGACTTCTCCACCATCTGTTACTAAAATTCTCCAATCCGGTTTCTCCAACAAGTATTTCGCCGTTTACAGGTTTATAAAAACCCAACAGCATTTTTACCAAAGTGGTTTTTCCGCTTCCGCTGGTTCCAACAATAGCGGTAATTTTCTTTTCAGGTATTTTTAGGTTAATATTCTTTAAAACCATTTCTGAATGAGGTCCCTCATACTGAAAAGACAAATCTTTAATAATAATATCTTTGGTTTTGTAATTCTCGCTTATCTTAGCATCGTCGGGGTTTTCTTCATCGTCGCGGTTATGAATTTCGGCCAAACGCTCCAGAGATATTTTAGCATCCTGAAAAGAGTGAAGAAAAGTAATAAGCTGACTTATTGGAGCATTTAGCTGACCAATAATATATTGCACGGCAATCATCATACCCAGAGTCATAGAGCCCTCAACAACAGAGGTTGCGGCAATAAAAGTTATAATAATGTTTTTTGTTTCGTTAATAAAAACTGAGCCCGATTGCTGATACTGATTTAGCGCAAGTCCTTTTACTGAAATTTTAAATAATCGTGCCTGAATCCTTTCCCATTCCCAACGTTTCTGTTTTTCGCAGTTATTGAGTTTAATTTCCTGCATACCGGTAATAAGCTGAATAAGATTACTTTGATTATCGGAAGCCTGTGCAAATCTTTTAAAATCCAGTTCCCTTCTTTTTTTCATAAACACATTAATCCAAAAAATGTATAATGCGCTTCCAACAACAAAAATTGCAAGAATTTTAAAGCTGTACATAGCAAGAACCACTCCAAAAATAATTAGGTTGAAAAAAGAGAACAAAGTATTAAGAACCTGCGATGTAAGAAAAGTCTCAATTCTTGTATGGTCGCCAATTCTTTGCATTAAATCGCCAATCATTTTGGTGTCGAAAAAGCCAATTGGCAGTTTCATAAGTTTAATAAGAAAGTCGGAGATTAGCGAGATATTTATCCTTGTGCTTATATGGAGCAGAATCCACGAGCGAATAAACTCTACCGACATTCTGGAGACGAAAAGCACCATTTGGGCAATAAGAATAAGAAAGATAAAATCGATATTTTGAGTAGCAATACCAACATCAACAACCGATTGGGTAAGAAAGGGAAAAACCAATTGCAGAAAACTTCCAAAAACAAGACCTAAAATAAGTTGATAAACAAATTTCTTATGAGGTTTTAGGTATTTAAACAAATATTTTATTCCCGATTTATTAGCTTTTTCCTCGTTAATATTGTAGAAATCCGGGGAAGGTTCCAGCAGCAGGCAGATGCCAACATCCTGGTTATCGGTTTTTGCCGAAATCCAATTTTTCTCGAATTCGGCTTTAGAGTATTTTACCTTACCGTGAGCGGGATCGGCCACATACACCAAGTAATCTTTACCTTTTTTCTTAATATCGTAAACAACCACAAAATGTCTTTGTTTCCAATGTGCTATAAGAGGAAAAGGAGCTTCTTCAACAAGTTTGTCGAAATCAATTTTAACCCCAATAGTTCTCATGCCAATACTTTCGGCCGCATCGGAAATTCCTAGCATAGAAACCCCTTCGCGAGTGATATGGCATCTCTCCCTAAGAGTCTGCAAAGTATAATTCTTGCCATAATACCCGGCCACCATTTTCAGGCAGGTTGGGCCACAGTCCATGGCGTCGAGTTGGATAGAACTATTGAATTTCACAAGTTTGTTTTACAGTATTTTTGTTGCCTTTTTTTCCCAATCTGGGTTT
>JAFGXD010000084.1 GCA_016936815.1 Bacteroidales bacterium | reverse complement strand
ATCAATAAACCCCGGGCGATGCCGCGAGGCTATATTGAATAAGGCTTTCAGCCTTTGGTCTAGGTTAAATATAACCCTCTGCGCTAATTTTTGTAAATATTTACCTACTGGTCTTAAAACTAAAGATTTAAAACTTAACAATTAAAACCTTTTTTCTGGTTTGATAAATAAATATCTAACAATTTTTTATCTCTTTTCCAGTATTTCTTTTCTAAACCAGCCATCTTGGTTGAGGTAGTAGTAGCGATTAGTTCCTGGGATCTTGATAATTATTTCGAATTGTTGCTTGCCAACAATTATTTCAGTGTTTTCAGAAATTTCCAATTCTTTTGTATAAGCTTGATTCTTCATGTAATAAAGCTTTTGCTTATAATATAATTCCCAAATCTCATTAATAACTGCTGTATCCTGAATTTCAAAATCTCTTCTGGTTTCTTTGTTTATAATGCTATCGGAAAACATTACATAACCCCATTTTTCGGGCATGTGCATATCTATTCGCCCCTGTGGCGACCATACCCAATTGTTTTCGGGTAAATTGCGACCTGTTTTTGGGTCTTTTTTCTTTAGGTATTTTCCGTTTATTACCTCTGTTTCCCATTGAACTCTGGAAAAATTTATTCTCCATATTTCTCCATCCACAGGAATTCTTCTCGATTTTTGTTTTGTTTCAAGCAATGAATTCCATGGCATGGCAATTTCCACAGTCCATTTTTCATCTTTATCGTCGGGATTATTTATGCTTCCAAAGATTTTTACTGCTGAATTTATTCCTGTTATATTGAAAGCGGTAAGTGGTGGCCCATTATTTCTGTACGGTTTGGGCAAAACCAAGTCCCATTCGGTTCCAAAAGCATTTATTTCAAATTCAATATAATTATGCGTATCTCCATCGGGATCAATAAAAATCTCGAAATCGTTATCGTAGAAAATCACTGATTCTCTTTCAGTAAGATTTGCCCAAATATGTGGCTCTTCAAGTTCAGCAAAGAAAAACAAACAACTGTCGTTCCAAAGCATTTTTAATCTGGTGGATAAGTAAGGATTTGGCTTTTTGTTGCCTTCAATATCTACGAAACAATCTGTGAAAACTGCATTTTGCCACGCTTTTTCGTTATCGGAACCATCAATTATAATTGACTCGTTGGTTTTTGTAATAATATACTTTTTTGGATTTTGTGCTAAAAGTATTAATGGCAATAAAAAAAGTAATGTAAGTATTAATTTCATTAGAATTCTATTATTTTTTCAACTTTGTTTCTTCTTAAGTATGAATTAATTATTTGTTTTATATCTCTGTTGTCGGCAAGCTTTTTAATGCAATCACGAATTTGCTCAATATTGCTGTAACCATCGAATTTGTCTAAATATCCAAAACCTTCATAATGACCGTTTTCTATAAGAATAACAGATTGTTCATTTCTGTTTCGGCCGTTATCAATAATAAGCATGTTATTTCTATGATATTCAAGTTCTTTGCAAACTTTTTCTGCTCTTAAATTATAGTCTTTTGCAGCCTCAAGTCCAATACAGGCTCCGTTACACTGTTTTACCTGATAATGAAAACAGGCATTATCTGATTCGTACAAACCGCATAATTTCTGACAAAGTCGGTACGAAAAAACTCTTTGGTTTAAATATTCAATTCCTTCAGACTTTGATTTAAAGCAAGTTAATGGGTTTTCAGCATTGTCTGTTTTATCAATTTTCAGTCTTAAATAACCATTTTCATCATAAAAACTAAAAAGACCGTAAGTACAAATGCTTCTTCTTTGAGCCTTATTGTATTTGGGCTTAATTTGTTTAATATCATTCGATTCCAACAATAGGGCAATAAGTTCAGAACCGGTAATTTCAAAAGAAATATCTGCTATGGAGTTTTTCATTTCCATGGCACGTTTGCTGTTTGTATTCGATAGGTGCTGCAAAACTCTTTTTCTTATGTTTTTGCTTTTTCCAACATAAATTACATCGTTTTGTTCGTTGTGAAAATAATATACTCCGGCATCTTCGGGCAGGTCGGTTAATAGACTGGTATTAAACGACTTATTTAATCCCTTAAGCAGTTCGCCATCTAAATTGTAAATTGAAAGAGGCATGTTACTGCTTCTTGTTTTAAGAAGAATACCAAAAAGTTTAACTGTAGCCAATGCATCGCCTGCCGCTCTGTGTCGGTCTTTTATGGAAATACCTATTTCACTGCACAAATTGCCAAGCGAATACGATTTTTTTCCGGGAATAATTTTTCTGCTTAAACGAACTGTGCAGAGTTGTTCTTTCTTGAAATCGTAGCCCAAATCGGCAAATTCTTTACGAACAAAACCATAATCGAAACCAACATTATGAGCAACAAATATTTTATTTTCGGTAAGTTCAATAATCTTTTTTGCTATTTCAAAAAACTTAGGAGCATCGGCAACCATTTCATTGGTAATGCCTGTCATTTTTGTTATGTAATAAGGAATATCTCGTTCGGGATTTACAAGGCTTACAAATTCGTCGGTTATTTTTTCGCCATCGAAATTATATATAGCAATTTCAGTAATTTTGTCGGCCTTTGGGCTTCCTCCTGTTGTTTCTATATCAATAATTGAATACATAAGGGGTTGATACGAAATTAAGAACTAAGAGTTAAGTTTTTTCTTAAGTTGTTCGACATCATCCTTAAGATTTGCCATAGTTCTGAAAATTTCCATTTCGGAGTTTACGGCTTCAGGAACATCGGAAGAAATATAGTTTACAAATTTCCATATTTCTTTAATATTTTCGGAATCTATTTGGTATGTTTTGTATTGAGGATTAAGCGAACGAAGTGTTACCGGGGTTTTGTAGGCTATTGTGTTACCAAGAATTTTAAAAACCACACCATCGTCGTGCGTAACAATAATACAGGTATCACCTTTCTTAAGATAAGACCAGTTTTGAATGTATTCTCCTGTAACATAAGCACCATGAGGAATTGGCAGCATTGAATCTCCGCTTATCTGAAATGTTCTGTATTTTTTGCTTTTAGAAAGAAACGGCAATTGAAAAACCGGCAGAACACTAATGTATTCGGGATCGCTGTAACCTCTGCTGTAACCGGCACTGGCTTTTTCGTTTACCAGCTCAATATTTTCATTATTGCTGCTGTCAACAGTACATGCCAGAACTCTAAGGCTGCTTCCTTTAATATACACATCGAAGCCGCGTTCGAGTTCGGAGAGTTGACTTTCCGATAGTTTCTCCAAATTTGTATTTACCAGAGTGTCAATGGAAATCCCATAATATTTTGAAAGGCTTATAAGAGAATCCAGTCCGGGTTCGGCCACTCCGTTTTCGTAACCGCTAAGGGTTGAACGTTTCATATTTAGCGTTACTGCCACGTCGTCTTGCGTTCTTTTCCGACGTTTTCTGAGCATTTTAATGTTTTGTGGGAAGTACATGGTTTTTGGTTTTTGAGATTTAATGACAATGTTTGATATTAAGAAAAGATTCCTCACTCCACTTCGTTCCTACCAATGACGTATTTTACTAATAAATTAAAATTGAACTATTTGCAGATTAAGTTCCGAAGCTAACTTAGTAATAGTTTTTATTTT
>JAFGXD010000083.1 GCA_016936815.1 Bacteroidales bacterium | reverse complement strand
CAAAGAGCATCAGTTTATTACAAAAGTACAATGATTTGCAGTTTCAACGTTAGCATACGAAATCATTTTTGTGAAAAAGGGGGAATAATATAGAACGTATGGATCGTTAAATTTAAAAAACTCAAATTCGAAATCTCTTCTTTTCTCTGCTTTACGAGAAATTTCCGGATAATCCATTGAAAAAATTCTTCTTAGCCAAGAAGTGTATAACTTCCAATTAATATTTGGCTCTTCTGATACACCAATGTAAAAATCACGAATATTTCCATCACCCTTAATATAGACCATATCGCCGATAATTTCCCTATTTGACTTAGTAATCTCTTTTACAGAAAGAACTGCTGCGTTTAACACAAAATAAGTCGTAAAAAACACGCTAAGAATTATAAAAAATATGAATTTTCTTTTCATTTGGCTAACAATATTAAAACTTGAAACTCATTGCACAACGGAAACCAATGGTCGGTGAAATAGAATCGGGGTTAAGTCCAATTCTGGAATTCATGTTTCCTCCATAAATATCTCCACCTCTTACAACACGATTTTTGTTATTTGCTTCGGTTTCTTTAAGTAAAACCAAGCCGCCGGACTGATTTTCCGAAAAAATTCCAAATGGCATTTTTCCTAAAGAATCTTTATACATTAAATAGCCATCTAGGTTGTGTATATAGCCATAAAGTCTCATTTCCGGATATTCAGGATTATCAGGATTAACAAAACGTAAATAACCATTGTTCAAATATGAAATCAACCAATTATTATCAGAATTTTTATTTTCCGTATAGTAATCGTTTACCCATTCCCTAACGTTATTGTCTAAATAATAAACTAAATAGGAATTATTAATTCCTGAAAAAGAAAATGGGCAATTTGTGCTTGATATTTTTGTTTTCTGAAATGTTGTTTTGTAGAATCCAGGACCAATTTCACTCTCATCAAGAAGCCAGTTTAGTAAGAAATATTTTTTTCCATAAGGAAAATTTGAATATGTAGCTACTCCAACAGTTTTATTTGGAACATTTATGGAACTGGATGCAGCATATTCCCATTCGGCCTCTGTAGGCAAACGGTATGCAGGAAAAAATAATCTATCTTCCCAATTAACCCTTCTAACATCCGAGTTTGGATCTCTATCAATTATAAGTTTATCTGCATAACCTTCATACTGTCCTGCTAAATATGATTCTGTATTAAAATTATAATCTCCGGTCTGATTAAAATCCCAACGAAGAAAACCATTTTCTATCATAACCCACTCGTTTAACCTGTCAGTTTTCCACGATAAATAATTTTTTATCTGTCGCCACGAAATATTTGTAACCGGATAATTTGCATAAGCCGGATGATTAAAATACTCAGTTGCTAAAACATCATTAAACACTTTATCTTTCTCAGAAATTTGAAGTTTGGCTTTTGAAAACACTTCCGGGTAGTCTACAAACACCCTTTTTGTCCAGTCCAAATAGATTTTCCACTGTAAATTTGTTTCCTCGTTAGGGCTTAAATAAAAAGATTGAATATTTTCATTACCAGGCACAAAGACCATATCTTGAGGAATTCTATTTTTTCTTTTATAATCGGAAAAAGCAAATACCATTAATAGAGCAATGAAAACATAAACCGGTATTACAAAGACTTTTTTCAAATAATTCATTTATGCAATTTTTCATGCAATATACAATTTTTTTTAATATTATTTTTTTCCTTATTTAAACCTGCTGCAACCAAACGAAGCTCCTCAAACGAAAACTTTCCTCCAAGTGCATGGAAAGCCGGAAGCAATAATAAATTTTCTGCCGAATTAAAATACGCCCCTATTTCTTCAACCCTATCTTTTTCGATTATTTCCTCAGCTTTTAGTTCACCAATTCCAACAAAAAATGAAAGGTGAGCACTAATAGTTGATAATGCAAAACCTCTTAATTCCGATATTTCGTGTAAGCTTTTTCCCTCTCTAAAGAGTCGCAGGCTAATATTTTTACTATCTTCTTTATCCTCTTTAACAACTTTGGCTTTTAATGGCAAATCGAATTCCGGTTCGGGCAAAACAATATTATTTTTTTCAACATATTCTTTAATAATTCCACATATTTCCTCTCCATAAGCCTCGACTTTCTTATTACCAATACCTTTTATTGCCGCCAAATCAGTTGTATTTACCGGCATGTATTTTACCAAATCTGCTAAAGGTTTTTGATGCATAATATAAAATGGCTTAACCTTTTCACTTTCTGCTTTGTTAGCCCTCCAGACTCTTAGTGTTTTATATAATTCGGTGTGTTCACTCGATTCAACTCTTGTTTTCATTGTAGCCTTTTTTTTCCTTACTGCTGAAAAATTATCAGGAATAGAGGCTTTAGCTTTTGCGGAAATATAATCCTGAATTTTGAATTCTTTTAAGGAAGCTTGAAGTCCGGCCAATTTGGGTTTTATTTCTTCAACAAGCCTGCCAAGATAATCGGACATTGTCTTTTTTACTGCCACATTATCCGATTCAACTCTGGCAACTGATATTTCTTCCCACAGAATACTTAAAGACTTTTCAAGAAAATAGGTTACTGCTTCACGAACTCTGTTCTTTACATTTAAAGCAAAAATATCGTTTTCATTGCTTTGAATTAGTGCAGTTAACTGTTTATTAAACTTTATAGAAACTTCTAATATTTCTGTCTTGAATTGATTGTAAAGCTCTTGATAATCAACAGCTTCGAAATGATCTATTAGGTTAAAATTTTCTTTATATAGTTTCAAAAAATAATTAAATCTATAATCTATTGCTTTAAAATCGAAGAGTTCAAATAGCAACTTTATTGCAAAATCTTGTTTTTCTTTTTCCAGAGTTTCAACATTTGGCTGATTATTTTTGGCATCTTGGCTAAAAATCGCAACAGAGTTATCTTCAATAATACCTTTTTTATCAATTAGGCTGTTCAAAACCATTCCCTCCAAAGTACGGCAACGACTTAAAGCAACGTAAACCTGACCAAAAGCAAATGCATCTCTGGCGTCAATTACAGCTTTGTCGAATGTTAAGCCCTGAGATTTGTGAATTGTTATTGCCCAAGCAAGTTTTAGAGGGAACTGTGTAAAAATACCGGCTGTTTTCTCCTTTATTTCCTTGGTTTCCTCTTCAATTTCATATTTCATATTTTTCCATTCCAACATTTCAACATCTATTTCATAATCATCATCCGGACATTTTACCACAATAGTATCTTGTTCAAATGCTGTTATGACTCCAATTTTTCCATTGTAGAAGCGCTTTTCAAAAGATCCATCGTTTTTAATAAACATTACCTGCGCGCCTATTTTTAATTTGAGATTTGAATCTGCTGGGAAGGAGCTTTCCGGAAAATCGCCTTCAATTTTTGCCTGAAAAGAATGATACTTACCGGGCAAAGATTCAATTTTCTTGTTATTAATATTGTCTGCTTGATAATTATGAGTGGTTAAAATTATAATATTTTCGTTTTCTTTTGGTTTGTAATTAGGAATATGCTGTTTGTTAAGTCTATCTATTGTTTGAGATAAATCTTTTGAATTCCTTATATTATTCAGAATATCAATAAATTCCTTGTCTTGCTGACGAAAAATATGAGTAAGTTCAATAGTTACGTAATCTGTTTTGCTTAGTGCTCTGCTTCCAAAGAAGAAAAAAGAGCTATAGTATTTCTTTAGCAAGACATTGTCTTCTTCCCTAACTACTGGAGCCAATTGAAATAAATCGCCAATCATAAGCAATTGAACACCTCCAAAGGGTAAGTATCGATTTTTGTATTTTCTTAAAATCTCATCTATCCCATCCAGCAAATCGGCACGCACCATACTTATTTCATCAATTACCAGTAAATCCAAACCCTTGATAATTCTAATCTTTTCTTTTGAAAACTTAAAATGTACCTCCGAAGATCTTCCAAAACTGCCTAAATATTTTTCTTCTGAAGGAACCAAAGGACCAAAAGGTAACTGAAAAAAGGAGTGTATTGTTACACCGCCTGCATTAATAGCTGCAACTCCTGTAGGAGCAACAACAATCATTCTCTTAAAAATATTATCCTTAAGACCTCTTAGGAAAGTAGTTTTTCCGGTTCCGGCTTTTCCTGTAAGAAAGATGTTTTTGTCAGTAAACTGCACATAATCAAGTGCTAATTGAAATTTTTCCTGCGATAATTGCGACATTAGTTTTCAGTTTTTTTGCAAATATAGGCAAAATTTAGAAAACCAATATATACATAATATAAGTTTATGTATTATTTTTTTTACGCATTACACTAGATTGTTGTACAATACAAACTAATATGTTTTTTCGTTTACAAGTTTTCCTTTCTCATCAAAAATTTTCCAGTTCCCGGACTTTGTTCCTTTTGAGTAAAACATTTCGTAACGAAGTTGTCCAGCATCGTCCCAAATAAGCCATTTGCCATCCTTTTTGTCGTCTTTGTAACCCGCCTCACCCAACTTTACTTCCTTTTCATTCCATGTTGTCCAGACTCCATCCATCTTGCCGTTTTTAAACGATCGGATTTCTTGTTTTTTTCCTGATTCAAAATAATAGATTACTTCTCCATGTTGTTTACCATTAAGAAGGTTCATTTCAATCTTCTTGTTTCCATTATCGTAAAACTCAAAATAAGTGCCTGTATAAAGTTTATCGTTATCGTCGTAATAAAGATTGTCTTCCGAAATCCTTATTTGAGAGAATGTTACAAGAGAAAGTAAAAACCCGATACTAAATAATATTGCCGTTTTCATGATATAAAAATTTAAAAAAAAATAGTCAAACTTTTGCTTGACTATTCTTACGAAAAATATCTAAAATTGTTTTCTTAGTTAGAGGTCACAGATTTCATTTCCACTTTTAGACAGTTATTTGACACACTGTTTAAATTTACTTCTTTCAGAACATTTGTTTGGTAAGAAATATATGTAGTTTGAATGTTATAATTTCCCGGAGCAACATTTTCGATAACAAAATTACCGTCGAAATCTGTGTAGGCTGTAAGGTTTGTTCCTTCAATTTTTACCTGAACTCCTGTAAGAGCTTCACCGGAAATCTGATCTACAACTTTTCCTTTTACTGTTGTTGTTTGTACCGATTTCTTATCGTCGTCTATCGCAAAACCATTGATTCCCAAGGCGAAAATTACTGTAAGAATTAAAACTGCTTTTTTCATTTTTTTTTTGTTTTTAATTACGTTACAAACTTACTACAGCAAAATGAACTGAAAATTACGAACTCATTATCTTACTGTTAAGTTTTAGTTAATTTGGTAAACTTTGAGTTAACATTAAATTAATATTGAAACAAATTATTAACGCACAAACAACATTTTATTTGAACCTAATTATCTTTTTTGCTTTTCAATTTTTTTAAACAGAAGATTTGAACGCTCGTAAGGAAAATCGCTTCATTGGTCAAATACCCCATTTTTTCTTTAATAAACTATTGCAATTGCATATTCGAGCATCTAATTTTGAACCAGTCTAAATAAAGATAAAATGACGCAAGTAACAGAAATAAAAATGACCTATAAAAATGTTGCTAAGCATTCTGCTTCAGAGGCTTAAATTTTTTTGCCTTGTTTTTAAGTTTAGACTGATTCTAAATAACTAAATTGTAATAAAATGAAAAAACATACAAATTTCGCAAAATATCCAACTTTAGGAGATTCAGGATTAGCAAAAATATTATTCCTATTTCTCTTAATTATTGGTTTGAGCTTGTCTTTTCAGTTAAAAGCACAAATAGCTCCCATAAATGTTCCTTCGGGTGGTTTTCACATCGATGGAAACTTATTAAGCAATAATCCTGTTAACGGCGTTGGCGACTGGGTTTCGGGTGCCGGAACCGGGGGATTCGTAATTAACAACGACGGAAGTCTGATTAATTCTTTAAACACAAGATTGGTGATTGATAAGTTTAATGATAATACTGATGAAATTTTTCAGGCCAGTAAGTTTAATGATAATCCAAACTTATGGTCATGGTCAGTTGGAAAAGCTACCAGCAAAAACGATATTAATAACGTAGCCCTTCATCTTGGTGAAGATAATTTAGACAATACTTGGCTGATTGTTGCAGGCGATAGGCTTTCAACAAATGGAACCAGTTATATCGATTTCGAATTTCTTCAAAATACACTTACAAAAGAACCTTCGGGAATTTTTTCCTCTGCCGGACCTCATGGTGGAAGAACAATAAACGATATGGTACTTTCTATGGAATACAGTAATGGCGGATCTGTTGCAACTGTTAGATTTTACTTGTGGAAATCTGTTGGAACCGGCTATGCTTACGTTGAACAGACAATTTCTCCATCAACAGCATTTGCAGTTACTAATGCAAATACTGAAACTATTACATTTGGAGCTTTTGGTCTTACCAATTATTCACCGTTTCAATTTGTTGAGGCCGCTGTAAATATTACTGAACTTTTTGGTGCGGTTGACCCATGTTTGGGTATAAATGTAAAAACCGTGATGGTGAAAACCAAGGCTTCAGCATCTGAAACAGCTTCTTTAGGAGATTTTGTTGAACCAATGCAGGTTAGCTTCAATTTTGGAACAGCAGAAATTTCATATAATTCATTATTGTGTAACACAGGAATTGCGGAAGTTTCTCTTTCAGGAGTTGAAGGCGGTACTTTTTCTTCCTCAAATTCAGACTTAATTATAGACCCTGTTACAGGAGCTATTGATTTGGAAAACTCAGTTCCCGGAAATTACGAAATTTCTTACTCCTTTATTACTAATGGTTGCGAAAAAATAGTCTGCACCAACATTACAGTTAGCTCAGGTCCTGTTGCCCCAATTTCAATTACAACAGACCAAGCACATATTTGTCCTGATTTTGTAGGCAATATTAACTTATCTGCAATTGGCGGTAGTGGTGAAAATGTAGTTTGGTTCGCAGAATCATGTAATAGTACTCCAATTGCTACCGGAACAGAAATATCTATAACTGCTCCTACCTCAACAACTACATACTTCGCCCAATGGCAAAATCAATGCGGTGTTTCTTCATGTGCAGAAATAACAATAACTGTTTCTGAACCTATTATTATTAATATTTCTGCCGATGCTCAGGTTTCTTGTCCTAATATTAAAGACGGCAGTATTAATGTATCAATTACCGGAGGAACAGGCAGTTTTTCTTATTCAATTAATGGTGCTCCGGTTCAAACCAGCCCCAACTTTGAAAACCTTTCTCCAGGTAATTATACAATTACAGTATATGATGAATTTGGTTGCTCCTATATTTCTTCACCTGCAACAATTGCAAATCCTGATCAAATTACTGCTTCTGTTTCTGCTTCTTCTCAGGTTTCTTGTAATAATGCAACCGACGGAGAACTAGTTGTAACAGCAAACGGTGGAACAGGAGTT
>JAFGXD010000082.1 GCA_016936815.1 Bacteroidales bacterium | reverse complement strand
TTTGCTAAAAAACATTGTATATATTACTTGAAAGCAATGTTTCACATTTTTTGTTAAGTGTTGAATTCAAAACTAAAAAACATATTGTCAATAACTTCCTTTGCGATCTTGGACTTGAAAACTCTTGTTTTACTAGCTTTTTGTTTTTTTCAATCTAATTTTTGTGCTGCTGAAATCCCTTCTTCGAGACAACCAGATAGTCTTCTGACTGCCCTAGAAAAAGGGAATCATGATTTAAAATCTAAAGAAAGGATACTGACTAGAATTGCAAAGTATTACTCAGATTCCCTTCAGGACAGGCAAACTGCTTTACTATTTTTTGCTAAAGCGCTTAATATAAACAAATTAACAAAAGATACAGAAGCAAAAGGCGACCTTCTAAACAGTCTGGGAATTTGTTACGGCATAATTGGGAATAACGACAGTGCAATAATTTGTTTTGAAAAATACGGAAAAATCTGCATAAAACTAAATGACAGTATTGGTCTTTACGATGCTTATCAAAACATGGGACTGGTTTATGAATTTTCCGGCAAATACGAGAAAGCACTTGAATATTATATAAAATCTTCAAAAGTAACAGATAGTCAAAATGATACTATTAGGAAAATCGTTTCTTATCTGTCAATTGGCGGAATTTACCGCAGCATGCAAAAAAACGACAAAGCAAAAGGGTATTTTGAAAAAGCCCTGGAGCTGAATAATCTTAAGCAGGATAAAATGATGTTTGCCAGAATTTACAATCAGATTGCTATGCTGCACAAATCAAACGGCAACTTGGATTCTGCATTATATTGCTACGAAAAGACTTTGGAAAACAGCAGACAAATAGAATGGAAAAAGGGAATAGCTACAGCTCTTAGCAATATTGGAAATGTTTACAAGGAAAAAGAACAATACGAAGAAGCCCTAAAATATCATCTAGAGTCATTAAATCTGGAGGAAGAACTAAGCCATTATTACGGGATTATGATTTCAAAGCTTGATTTAGCAGAGCTTTACAATCATCTTGGAAATTATGAAAAAACTGAAATGTTTGCCAATGAAGTTATTGATATGGCCACATCTGCAAACAATTTAGATGTTTTAAGCAATATCTATTTAATCCTGCATAAAACAGAAAAAAACAAAGGCGATTACAAAAAAGCTATGGATTATTTCGAAAAATACTCCAATTTCAAAGACAGCCTTTATGACGAAGAAACTACAGCCCGTATTGCTGAGATAGAAACAAAGTATCAGGTGGAAAAAAGAGACAACGAAATAAAATTTTTAAATATTCAAAGACAATTAGATAATGAAAAGATAGACAAGCAGGATTTATTCATTAAAATGTTAACAATTATTTTGCTTGTAGTTGGAATAATGTCAATAATTCTGGGGATTCTCTATTTTCAAAAAAGAAAAGCCTGGCTAAATTTGGTAAAAATTAACAAGGAAGCTCTTGAAAATGAGGATTGTCCAAAGCTAGAAAGTGAAGATTTTCAGAAATATAAAGGATCCAATCTGGATGAAGACAAAATTCACTCACTAAAAAACGAGATACTCGTGTTAATGGAAGAAGAAAAATTCTACCTGAACAAAAATTTTTCAATAGAAGAAATGGCCAGAGTTCTGGAAACAAACAGACAATATGTTTCTCAGATAATAAATGAGAAATTCGGCAAAAATTTCAACAATTTCATAAATGAATACAGAATAAAGGAAGCCCGAAGACTTCTAGCCAACGACACAAAAAACATTTACACCATAGAAGGAATAGCTCAGGAAGTCGGTTTTAATTCTAGAACATCATTTATTTCAGCCTTCAAGAAATACACAGGCGTGACTCCTTCATTTTTCAAAAGAAACATAAACTCAGGTATTTAGCAAGGAGTTTTGTCAAGATTTACCAATCTGAACAAACAATATTTGAATAAAATTTCATGCTTTTGTTAATTCGCATAGCAAAAACAACAAAAGACAAGAAGAATGAAAATTCAATTATTACTAACATTTACATTTTTGGTGGCAATGACATATTCGCAACAATGTTCACCACAAATTATTTCCAGCGCAGGAACGTCATTTTCCGGGAGCAATTCACAGATTGAATATACTTTGGGAGAGCCTGTAATATCTACATATGAATCAACTTCAGTTACTCTCACTCAAGGTTTTCATCAAACAAGAATTATTATTTCCCGGATAAACGAAAACCAAACACCAATAAGTGAATTTAAAGTATTTCCAAATCCGGCAAATGATTTTATTTATGTTGAAACAGGACAAAAAGAAGCAATCATAAAAATAGTTGCCATTTCGGGACAAGAAATTCGAAAAATTCATATCAATAAAGGCAAAACTAAAATAGAACTATCAGACCTTTCTCAAGGAATCTATTTAATAAAAGCAAACGAAAAAGAATATTATAAACTACTTATAACTAAATAATCATGAGAAGAATACTATTTCTGGCAGTTTTTTTTATTTCAACCGCCATTTTAGCACAAGAAAACAAATTTAATTATCAGGCAGTAGTAAGAAATACTGCAGGAGAAATAATGCCCGATCAGAACGTTTCATTCAGAATTAACATTTTGCAGGGAAATATTGCAGGTCCAATTGTATTTCAGGAAGAGCACACAGGAATAACAACAAACAATTTTGGTCTTGTACAATTTCAGATAGGGAACGGAACAAACATAACAGGTAGTATAGAAAGTTTAATGTGGAATGACAATGACTACTTTGTTCAAATAGAACTTGATGAGAACGGAGGAACAAATTACCAGATTATGGGCACATCTCAACTGGTCTATGTTCCTTTGGCAGTGTATTCAGACAAATCCGGTGAAGCTGAAAATGTGATAAACGAAAATCAACAACTTTCAATTTCAGGAAACGAATTGAGCATAAACGGCACAGGAGGTAACTCTGTTATCTTACCTTCCGGAGAAAGCCTTCCAACAGGAACAAACGGCAGTATGTTGTTTAATGATGGTACCGAATGGACATTATCCTCATTGCTTTATCATGACAACAATAAGATAGGAATTGGCACCACCACTCCCTCATCAATATTAGATATTGAATTCACTTTTGCTGATGGATTCGGCCTATATTCAAAAAATACGTCGACTGTTGACGGTTCTGCTGCAATAGGAGGTGAAAGCTACGGTCCAACAAGAGGATGTCTGGGAGTTAATGGAGGCTCTTCATTTTTGGGGACAGGAATTGACCTAACCGGAAAGAACCTCGGAGTTTTTGGAGTTTCAAATACAATTGGAGGATATGGTGTTTACGGTGAAGGAAGAACATACGGAGCATTTTTTAATAATATGGTAAGTGATAAAAATGTTTCCATAGCAGGAGCAAATGCTGCAATCGAAGTAGATGGCGGTGCGGTTTTTGGTACAGAAACAAATGCATTAAAAATCATGGACATAATTGAAGTAACAGGGACAACTGACCCAATAATGGATGCTACAATTTTTCCAATGCCGGCAGGTTGGAACGGAGAAAACACCCGTGTCTTATTTCTTGAAATAAAATATAACAATAACGTTTGGTACGGCGGAAATATGCCTGCATATGGTGTAAATGAAGAACCCGGGTACTTTTTCGAAAGTGTAAACAACGAATTCTGGATTCAATACCCGAGTGAACCTGAATACTTGGGAAAACCTTATCGCGTAATATTTATGAAAGTAGAATAACAAAAAATAACAAAAATGAAAACAAACAAATTTTTTATAGCATTAGCTTTATTTGCAATAGTCTTTTCTGCATGCAAAAAAGAAGAATATCCAAACGATCAGGATAACAACAACACAGAAAAAGAATTAAAATTCACTCTTGAGGTTATTGACAATACCGGCACAGGGACACTTGGACTTGGTTATAATTGTCAGATTCTTACAGATGCAGAAGGAACCTTGCATACAGTGTACACCGACAGAGACAATTTTACGGTAAAATATGCATATAAAACCTCCGGAGGCACTTGGACAATTTCAGATATTGCATCTAATGCCTCAGGAAGTTTATCAACTTTAACAATTGATAATGCCGGGAATTTACATGTGGTTTATGAAACTGGCTCACCCGAAAACAAATTATTTCATGCAATTAAAACAGCAGGTGGAAGCACATGGACAATAAATCCGTTTGGTCTTACAGGTTATTATCTGGCCTCAACTGATACCTATATGAATATGGTATGCGATTCTAATAACGGTCTTCATTTGGTAGCAAAAAATTCCGGTGGTGACAACTACCTTCTATATTTCTACAAACCTGAATCGGGCAGCTGGACTATGGAAATTATGGATAACAGGCAAGGATGCGGAGAACAGCCCTCCATAGCAATTAAAGATAATGTAATTCATGTTGCCTACGGTGATGACGGCACAAACGGAAAGTTGTTTTATGCCACTAAAACAGTTGGTTCGGATACCTGGTCAAAAGAAAGCGTAACATCAAGTACTGCAATATATTATACATCAATTGCAATAAATTCTCTTAATGAAATAAGAATTGTTTACAGAGATTATGCCGGAGGCTACAAATGCGCGATAAAGTCTTCAGGTTCATGGAGTACTGAATTAATTGACGAAACGTACGGTGTTACACCCGGATTAGATTCGGATCAGGATAATATTTTTTATTCATCCTATTCATACGATGGAGGGACAGGCCTTAAGTTAGCTTACAAAACAAGTGAATCAAGTTGGACAAAATTGATGCTGGATGACACTGATGGATTTAACTATGTACAATATACAGATTTATTCTGTTCCTCAAACGGACATACATATATTGTATACCAAGTTGCTAATGGAGGATCCGGACGAAATCTTCTTAAACTGGCAGATGTTTATTGGGAATGAAAAGGCAAATCATTTGGCCAAGATTAATCTACAATAGTTCGATTAACAAAAGTAAATACTTTAGAGTCGCTGATAATCTTGCACTTATATTCATTTAGGTTTCTATTTGCTAAGATTTGTGCATTACCTAGGAATTGAATATCTCATGGAAAAGGCATATTTAATCAATTTTTTAGTAATAGGTTTTTTGAATGCTAAGATTCAAGAATTGAGTATATTATTAATACAATGATTCAAATAATATTTCCCGTTTTTTAGTTCTGCCTTCTATATATCAGTAATATGACAACTGAAATATCAGAAATAAAGCATATTTTACACTTGCAATATAGAATAGACAATTTTATTAGACTAGTAAGTACCATTAAATATGCGTCCGCATAACCAACTAAAGCAAAGATAATTATAACCCATTAAATAATAAATGCATTTTTTTTATTAACTTACAAACAAAAACAAAAATAGATTTTTACCTTTATGAAAAAAATATACTTGTTATTCAGTTTAAATTTCTTCTATTATTAAAAACAACAAATGAGGTTTCTTATGGAAAGTCAAC
>JAFGXD010000081.1 GCA_016936815.1 Bacteroidales bacterium | reverse complement strand
TTGTTTTTGTTTCTAAAACTTCATCAATTATCCATTTCACAAGCTCTTCGGTTTCCATTCGTGGAATTAGAACATTTGAGTTTACTATAAACTTGAGTTCGTAAAACCAGGCATATCCTAAAACATATTGTATTGGTTCTTCATTTTTAAGTCTTTTTGTTATTTCTAAAATCTTTTTACAAGTTCCATCTGACAATTCTTGTTTGCCGTTCATTTTTATTTGTATTGGACTAATGTTTTCCAAATACTCAAAAATTAAAGAAACAAAACCTTGAATTTCCCTACTCTCGTATATGTTGGCAAGTTCCGATTTTATATATTCTATGTTTGCATTAATATTCATGGTTCAAACTTAGAAAAAAAAACTAAATTGCAAGCCAAAATATTAGAAAGTAAAGAAAATGCATGAACTTTACATGAAACGTTGTTTTGAACTTGCCTCAAAGGCAATTGGAAACACCTATCCCAATCCGCTGGTGGGATCTGTAATTGTAAATAATGGAAAAATAATAGGAGAGGGCTATCATTTAAAATGTGGTTTGGCACATGCTGAAGTAAATGCAGTAAATTCAGTTAAAAATGTTTCTTTGCTGAAAGATAGTACCTTGTATGTTAATTTAGAGCCTTGTTCGCATATTGGAAGAACGCCGGCATGTTCTTCAATGATTATTGAAAAGGAAATTCCACGTGTTGTAATTTCAAATTTAGACCCATTTAATATGGTTAATGGAAGTGGAATTAAAATGCTTAAAAATGCAGGTGTTGAAGTTGTTACAGGAATTCTTGAAAACCAAGGGGCTTTTCTAAACCGTAGGTTCTTTACTTTTCATAAAAAAAAACGTCCCTATATAATTTTAAAGTGGGCTGAAAGTAGGGATGGTTTTATTGATTATTTACGATGCGAAAAAAACAAATTCCCGGCATGGATTACCAACGAAACTTCAAGAGCATTAGTTCACAAATGGAGAACGGAAGAAGCTGCTGTTTTGGTTGGAACTAATACTGCCGAAAAAGACAATCCTGCATTAACAGTTAGAGATTGGACTGGAAATCAACCTATTAGAATGGTAATAGATAAGGATTTAAGATTATCAAAAAACTTGAAACTTTTCGACAAATCTTGTCAAACTGTTGTTTTTACAAATGAAGAAACTGCAAGCTATAAAAACCTTAAATATTCAAAGATAACTTCAAAAGAGGATTTCACGGATGATATTATAAAATACTGTTATTTAAATGAAATTCAGTCAATTATTATTGAAGGAGGAGCATATTTACTTTCTTCTTTTATTAAAAGATATTTATGGGATGAGGCTAGAATATTTGTTGGTAACAAATTATTCGAAAGAGGAATAAAAGCACCTGATTTTGATTTTTCCGGATTTCAAAAAACACAAATAGGTGATAGTCAGCTTTTCATTGGTTACAGAACTGCTTATTAACGTAAAGCATCATACAAAACTTCAACCGGATGTAATGCATCCCTGTTTGTACCCTCCTTAATTTGATGACGACAACTAGTACCGGGAGCAACTATTATTACATCATCAGGTGTATTTCTAACTTCAGGCAGTAAAACCAATTCACCAATTTGCATTGAAAGTTTGTAGTGTTCTTTTTCAAATCCAAAGGAACCTGCCATTCCACAACAACCGGATTGTATTTCAACAACTTCATAATTTTCAGGGAAAGAAAGAATTTTTTTCATTGGCTCTGTAGATGCAATTGCTTTTTGCTGACAATGTCCATGAAGTTTTATTTTTTGAATTCTATCGGTAAATATTGCTTTTGAAATTTTACCTTTTTCAATTTCATTTGCTAAAAACTCATCTATTAAAAAAGTATTTTTTGCAATTCTTGAAGCACCTTCCACAAGATAACGATCAACTAATTCGGGATATTCATCTCTAAAACAATACAAAGCGGATGGTTCAATACCAATAAGTGGTTTTTCAGAGCTTATTAAGTCTTGAAGTAATCTTACATTTTCGTTGGCAATCTTTTTTGCAGTTCTAAGCAAACCTTTACTAATAAATGTTCTTCCGCTTTCTTTGTGCTGTGGAATTATTACTTCATAACCTAGTTTGTTTAGAAGACTAATTGTTTTAATGCCAATTAATGTATCGTTGAAATTAGTAAATTCGTCGTTAAACAGGTAAACCAAACCATTGGTTCCGGCATTTTGTTTTAAATTTCGGGTGTAGCGATAAAGGGTAGTTTTATATAGTTTTGGTAAATTTCTTTTTAGAGAAAAGCCTAAGGCAGATTTAATAATTTTTCCAAAAAACTTGTTCGACATAAAGAAATTTGTAATTCCCGGAAATAAACTTGTCACCCTGTTAATTCGTGGCAAATAGGCAATTACTCTGGTTCTGAAAGGAATACCTCGTCTGTCGTAATAGTGCTGAAGAAATTCGGCTTTTAGCTTAGCAACATCAACAGATGAAGGGCATTCAGATTTACAAGCCTTACAACTTAAGCATAAGTCCATTATTTCGTAAATTTCCTTATGGTCGAAAGGATTTTCCTTGTTTGAATTTGTTAGATACTCCCTTAGAATATTTGCTCTTGCTCTTGTAGTTTGTTTTTCTTCTTTGCTGGCTTGGTAACTGGGACACATTGTTCCGCCAATTATTTCAGATTTTCTACAATCGCCTGAACCGTTGCATTTTTCAGCAGCTCTTAAAATACCTTGTGTAGAAGAAAAATCGAAAATAGTATCAAGTCTTCTGGTTTTTTGTCCCGGGGTGAATCTCAGATTTGAGTTCATT
Source organism: Bacteroidales bacterium (assembly GCA_016936815.1). Lineage (GTDB taxonomy): Bacteria > Bacteroidota > Bacteroidia > Bacteroidales > GWF2-38-335 > GWF2-38-335. The sequence continues at coordinate 4,066 of JAFGXD010000081.1, read as the reverse complement.
TTGGGAGTATCAGTAATTTTATTTGGGTTAAAAATATTATACGGATCCCATGTTTTCTTTATCTCTTTTAATAAACTGTAGTTTTTTTCGCCAATCATAAGAGGAATAAACTCACCTCTTAATCTACCATCTCCATGCTCGCCTGATAAAGAACCCTTATATTTTTTTACTAAAAATGCCACTTCCAGAGCAATAGTGTGAAACAATTCTACATGCTGTGGGTTTTTTAAATTTAAAACTGGTCTTAGATGTAATTCTCCTGTAGCTATATGAGCATAATAAACACAGTTAAGCTTGTGTTTTTCTAAAAGTATCTGAAATTCAGCAATATATTCGGGCAGTTTTTCAGGATTAATTGCAGTATCTTCAATTACAGGAACAGGTTTTTCATCGCCGGGCATATTGGAAAGAAGGCCTAAACCAGCTTTTCTAAGATTCCAAACTTTTTTTATATCGGAACCAAACAAGACCGGAAAATGATAGCCATAACCAATATTTTTCATTTCAAGCTCCATTTTGGAAGCTTTTTCAACAATCTCTTCTCTTGTGTTGCCGGCAAATTCAACAATTAGAATAGCTGCAGGTTTTCCTTGTACGAAAAAACGATTTTTGTTTTGCTCAATATTGTCTTTTGTAAGTTCCAAAATTTTATCATCCATTAATTCAATGGAACCCGGATTGTACTTCAATGCAATTAAATTTGCTTTTAAAGCTTCTTCTAAACTTGCTGTATGAATACAAACTAAAGCTTTTTCTTTGGGGGGAAGGGGTACTAGATTTAGTTTTATTTCCGAGGTAAAAGCTAAAGTTCCTTCAGATCCGGCAAGTAATTTACAAAAATTAAAGTTTTCTCCTTTGGTATTGAAAGGTTGAGATTCTGCAAGCAAGTCTATTGCATATCCTGTATTTCTTCTTTTAATAGTTTTTTCAGGAAATTCTCTTTCTATTTCGGCTCTATTTTCAGCATTTTCCAGAATATCTCTAATATTTCTGTAAATTTTGCCTTCAAGATTGTCATTGTTGCATTTTTCGTAAAATTCTTCATTAGAAATTTTGCCAAAAGTAGCACTTGAGCCATCGGAAAGAAAAGCTTTTATTTCCAGAGTATGATCGCGTGTTGAGCCATATATGAGAGAATGAGCTCCACATGAATTGTTTCCTACCATTCCTGCTATCATACATCTGTTAGAGGTTGAAGTCTCAGGACCAAAGAACAAATTGTGTGGTTGAAGAAAAATGTTTAGTTCATCAAGTACAACACCGGGCTGAACTCTTACCCATTTTTCCTTTGTATTTAATTCAATTATTTTGGTAAGATATTTCGAAACATCAACAATAAGACCTGAACCTACAACCTGACCTGCCAAAGAAGTTCCTGCTGTTCTTGGTATTAATGGTATTTTGTTTTTACCGGCAAATACAATTATTTTTTCTAAATCATTTTCATTTTTAGGTCTTACTACACCTATTGGTTTTTCTCTGTAAGCCGAAGCATCAGTGGAGTATATAAGCTTTGTTATTTCGTCTGTGTGAAGCTCGCCATCTATTATTTCAGCCAGCTCTTCTATTTGCTTATGAAAATCGTTTTCCATTGTTATTAAATTGAAATGCAAAAATACACAAAAATTTACTACAAACAGTATTGGTTAATTCAAATATATTTTTTAATACTAACTGTATTTAAAATGCAGTAATTCAATTATGTAACGAATCATTTTTATTGTAATTATTAATTTTTACAGATAAATAATTTATCTTTTTTCTGCTTTAATTTGGAATTGGTCTAAATAAGAATTAACTTTGTTGAGAAATATTTGTTAAACCTTAAACACATAATAATATGTTTGAATTACCTAAATTAGAATACGCATACGAAGCATTAGAACCTCATTTCGATGCTCGTACTATGGAAATACACCATACAAAACATCATGCTGCTTACACAAATAATTTAAATGCTGCATTAGAAGAAATTAATGTTAAAGATAAGAGTATAGAAGATATTTTAGCTGAAATAAGTAAATATCCGGTTTCAGTTAGAAACAATGGCGGGGGCTTTTACAATCATAATTTGTTTTGGAAAGTTTTGTCTCCAAATGGAGGAGGCGAACCAAAAGGGGCATTATTAGATGCAATTAAGAAAGATTTTGGCTCCTTCAATCATTTTAAAGATTTGTTTAATAAGGCTGCTGCCACTAGATTCGGCTCAGGTTGGGCTTGGCTTTCTGTAAAGTCCGATGGCAATCTTTGTATTTGTTCAACTGCCAATCAGGATAATCCTTTAATGGATATTGCTGAATGTAAAGGTTTGCCTATTTTAGGACTTGACGTTTGGGAACATGCTTATTACCTTAAATATCAAAACCGCCGTCCTGATTATATTACTGCTTTTTGGAGTGTTGTTAACTGGGATGAGGTTACAAAACGATTCGAAAAATTAAGATAAAAATTAGTTTTTAGCTTTATTGGTTAGTTTATAGTTTTTTCATTTTATAAGGGCTGCATTTTTTTGTAGCCCTTATTATTTTAATCCAAATCTTCTTTTCGGTTTGCTATGTAGGCTCGCCATTTATGAATTAGTTGAACCATATCTTCCGGTAGGTCGGAGTTAAAAAACATCCATTTTCCTGTTGTCGGATGCGTAAATCCAAGCGATTTGGCATGAAGTGCATGTCTTGGTAATACCTTGAAGCTATTGTGTACAAATTGTTTGTATTTGGTGAAATTTGTTCCTTTAAGAATAAAATTACCACCGTATCTTTCATCATTAAATAAGGGGTGTCGTATGTATTTCATGTGAACCCTAATTTGATGGGTTCTTCCTGTTTCCAATTTACACTCTACAACTGTTAAATATCCTAAGTCTTCTAATACTCTGAAATGGGTTACTGCAAATTTTCCTTCATCACCGTTAGGATATACTTCCATTCGCATTCCATCTCTAGATCTTCCAATGTTTCCTTCTATTGTTCCTTCTTTATCCTGAAAGCCTCCCCAAACTATTGCTATATAACTTCTGTCTGTTGTTCTGTCGAAAAATTGCTTTGCCAGATGGGTTAATGCATATTCGTTTTTGGCAACTACCATTATGCCCGATGTGTCTTTGTCTAATCTATGAACAAGTCCCGGTCTTACATGGTGTCCTTGAAATAGAGGTATATCCGAAAAATGATGAACAAGGCCGTTTACCAATGTTCCTGAATAATTTCCTACTCCAGGATGTACAACTAATCCTGCTTGTTTGTTTATTACCAACACATCGTCGTCTTCGTAAACAATATTGAGTTCAATTTTTTCGGGTATTAATTCAGTATCTCTTGGTGGATGAGCCATTACAACTGAAATAACATCGCCGGGTTTTATTTTGTAATTCGATTTTACAGGTTTTTTATTTACCAATATTGCTCCTGCTGCCGCTGCTGCTTGAATTTTACTACGGGAAACATTTTCAACTCTGTTGTATAGGAATTTATCTATTCTTAACAACGATTGCCCGGGGTCGGCAATAAAATTATGGTGTTCGTAATAGCCCGATGATTCATCTTCTGTGCTAATTTCTTCAGAATCAACACTTCCAGATTCAGGACTTAAATATTCATCTTTATTTTCCTTTTCATCATCCATTTGGCAAATATATAATTTTTTTTAGGATTTAGAGGGTGTTTTGGTTTGGGGCTAGTTATTTTATTTTTACATCTCTATTCTTTATGTCCTTATTCATTCTTAAAAAGATTATTACTTTTGTTTCCTAAAAATCTCAGTATTTGAATACTTTTGAAATTATTATAGCTGTGTTTTTTGTTTTGGGAATTGCTCTTGCAATATACTTTTTTGCTAAAGAGCCTATTCCAATTCTAAAATCTTTTCTAAAGGCAATATTTGTCTGGTTGAGAATCGTTTTTTCACCTTTGTTGTCTGCCTATTATTTGGTTATTAAAATTTACGATTTTATTAGGGTTATATATTCAAACAAGAAAAAGTCGATAAAGAAATCGAAAATTATTTAAACCTTTGTTGAACAATTTGGTCTAAACCGAGTTATTACTAAACATTATTAATTATTTTA
>JAFGXD010000080.1 GCA_016936815.1 Bacteroidales bacterium | reverse complement strand
GTTTTAATTGAAAAATATGAATACGAAAAATGCAAATGGAGGTCTATTGCAAAGGACATTATCAAAAGCCTTTCCGACTGAACGAACTGCTATTGTAGCAGAACTTTTACTTTTAACTCTTCTTGGTGCCTTTGCAATTATTCTCAGAACCAAATTAAGGGTTCCGGTTAACATGCCAGGTCACCATGGCGTTGAAGTTATGGCTCTGCTTATTATTGGAAGATATGTTTCAGGAATTTCTGTAGCATCTAGCATTTCCGGTCTTGCAGCTGCTTTGATTATGTTTTTTCCATTTATGGGCATTAAAGATCCGTATTTACCTGTAATATACTTAATTATGGGAATTTCAATAGATTTGCTTTACTTCGCTTTTAAAGATTATAGAAAATATTTGGCTCTCTTTGCTCTTGTTGGAGGAATTGCTTACATGATGATTCCTCTGTCAAGACTAGTAATATTTGGCTTTACAGGATTTCCATACGAATCGTTTTATAAATTCGGTTTCTTTTTACCATTTATTACTCATTTTGTTTTTGGTGTTGCAGGGGCAGTGCTGGGTGCCGGTCTAATTTATTCCTTAAACCGTTTGAAAAAATAGTGTAATTGAGTAATTTCTTCATAAATAAATTTACACTACGTTATGCAGTTTACTTCATAACGATGCTGCTTTTTTCATTCTTTTTCAATTCCTGCAAAGAAGAAGAGAAGATTTTTCCTAAGCCCGAAATTTCTTTTTCAACAGAATATGGATATATTTCAGCCGACACTGTGCTTCTCTTAAGCGATACGGTGAAAATAAAAATTTTGGCAAAAACAAGTTCCGATCAGCCTCTTACTCACTTAAATTATACAGTTACCGCCGATGGCAAAACTACTTCCATAGATACCGGCTTTTACTCCTCCACCATTTCTTTCGAAAAAACTATTGTAAAAGGATTGGCTTACAACGAAAAATGGGAGTTTTATGTCAGAGACCGAAACGGAAGGAAATCTGCTATTCAAACCATTTCATTTACTTTAGATTCAGCTTCAATTTTTGGCTCTATTCAGCATTTTCCTTCGGCTGTGTTTGGGGCACAGTCGAACACGGATTTGGGAAGCTTTTTTTCTTTCCTAACGGGACAAATTTATACTACACAACAGGCCTTCAATAACCAAAACATTATTGATTTGCTCTATTTTTACGATTTAATTGAAAGCGACCAAAACACAATTGCCTCCCCGGGAGCAAATTTGGATGCTTCTGTTTTTATCGGCGAGTTTTCTCCTTCAAACTGGACAAGCATTAGAACCACAAGATTTATTAAAATGGAATTGTTAACCGTTTCAGAATTTAATAATTGTAATAACGATAGTCTGATTCTTGCCAATTCATTTATTTTTTCAATAGGAAAAAGAAAAGCAAAAAACTTACAACCGGGCGATATTTATTCGTTTGCAACCGACAACGACGGTAAAAAGGGGCTCTTTTTGGTAAAGGAAGTACAGGGACAGGAAGCAGGATTTGTTGAACTAGAAATAAAAATTCAGGAATAATGCGGCTTTTGCTCACAATATTATTTACTAGCATTGCTTTTTTGATAAATTTCGCTCAGGAAACAGACTCTTCAAAGGTTTTGCAGCTTGATGAAGTAATAGTTACAGCAACAAGAACAGGAAGATTAGCAAAGGAAATCCCGGCTCAGGTGCAGGTAATAAAAAGTTCCGATTTAAAAACATTTCCAATAAACAACATAGACGATATTCTAAAATCTGTTGCCAACGTAAATGTAAACAGAAGCTGGGGAATTTTTTCGAAAAACTCTTCCGTTGCAATGCGTGGCCTCGAAGGCAGCGACAGAACTTTGGTTTTAATTGATGGGGTTCCGAAAAACAAACTTTCCGGCGGACCTGTAAACTGGCACAATATTAATCCCGAGTCAATCGAGAGAATTGAGGTAATTAAAGGCCCTGCTTCAGCACTTTATGGAACAAATTCTATGGGTGGGGTAATAAATATTATTACAAAACAAGCCAAAGAAAAAATTGAAGGTTCAGTAAAAACTTTTGCCGGAAAATACAAAACATTGGGCGGCTCGGCTAATGTTTACGGAAGCGATATTAAAAACGATAAGGGCTTTTATTACGGATTTAACTCATTTTACAGACAGGGCGATGGCTATATTTTTGAACCACTGGCATTGCAAGACGGAACAGAAATTGAAACATACTTACAGGAGTACGGAGCCGGCACCAAGTTGGGATACAAATTCGACAAAAAAAATAATGTGGAAATAATTTACGACTATTACGATGAACTAAGAGGTGGTGGAAAACAGGTCTTTATTGATGATGGAAGCTTCGATAAATTTCTTACTCAGCAGTTTAGAGGTATTTATAGGTACGATGGAAATAGAAGCAAATTGCAGTTAATGGTTCATTATCAGCACGAAGACTATAATAATCTTAAAGAATCACTAAACGATTACGACGAATACAGACTCTCTGAGGCAAACACCCAAAAAACCGATAATGGAGCATGGCTTATTTATTCAATTCCCTTTAAAACAAAACACTATTTTACAATAGGCAGTGAAATTAAATCCGGCACAGTTACAGGCGACGAGATATATTTTACCTCACCCGATTTAATACAATATTACGGAAGCATGTCGGTTTATGGCTTTTTCCTGCAAGATGAAATAAGTCTGCTGAACAAACGACTAAAAATAATTGCCGGCGTTAGAAACGATATTGTACATTTTAACAGCGGATGGCAGGAAGTAACCGACCCATCAAAAGTAACAGGCTTTGCGGAAGGTTTTTATGAATCTTTTGAGCCAAATATAAAGAATGCAATAAGTCCCAAGCTTTCTGCAAAATACAATATTAGCACACGCTCAGATATTTATGCATCTTTTGGAACAGGCTTTAAACCACCCAAACTCGATGATTTGTGCAAATCGGGGAAAATAAACAAAGGATTTAGGTTAGCAAATCCCGACTTACAACCGGAGACCCTCAATAATTTCGAATTAGGATACAGCAGAATTATTGGTAAGAAAATAATTATTAACACAGCAGCATATTACTCTCATGGCAAAGATTTTCAGTATTTAGTTGGTACAGGAGATTCAATAGATACAGGAGGCACAGAGTTAAAACCTATTTTGGAAAGAAAGAACATAACCGAAATAGAAATTGCAGGTGCAGAATTAAGCCTTAAATATAATATAGACCACAAAACAAAATTCAATTTGGCATATGCATACAATTATTCCATAATTTCAGACTACGAAATTGAGGAAGGAAATCCCTCAAAAAACCTATCAGGACTATACATTGTGGAAGTTTCGCCCCACATTTTTTATATGGGCATTACACGAAAGACTAAAATTGCCGACATTAATCTAAATTGCAGCTACACCGGAGAGCAGTGGCTCGACGATGAAAACACAATTAAAATTGACGATTATTTTATTGTAAACGCAAGAATTTCAAAAACTCTAAGAACCAATTTCAAAATTTGGGTCGATCTTCAGAATATATTTAATAATGATTACATAGACAGAAAAGGAAGGCTGTCGCCGGGCAGGTTTCTTACCGGTGGAGTTGATTACAGATTCTAAAAAAAACAACTTGTTTTACAACAAAAAATTTATATATTTTGAGGAATACTAAACTTCAATAACATGAAACATCTTCTATTTCTGTTATTTACATTAGCGGTACTGTTCTCTACCACACAAGACAGATATTAAGATGGTTTGGATATTGCTTACACTTATTATTATAAATCCTTGTTAATTAAGCCAGAAATAAAAAATGAAGCCATTTCAGCCATTAACAAAAGCTTGAATTATTACATTTATAAGAATTAAAAGAAATCGAAAACATCAAAATCATTTGAATTATAATTAAATTCCTGAAGGTAAAGTTCAATTTGACTGTAACAATGCTTCTTTCCTAATAAAAACCCTCCCAAATTTTCATCTGAACAACCTAATAAAAAAACATCAGCCTCCTCAATAATTCCATTTCTTACTTTTAGTCTTATTTTATTATTATTTCTATTCACGATTAATTCATAAGGAGGGGAATATCCATAATTCCAATCAAAATTTTTATATTTATTTTCAGCAAGTTTTTCTGCTCCTTTCAAGTCTTCATCTGAAATACGATAATCAACAGACGAACAATACAATTTTGAAACACGGTCTTTCAGAAGTTCAACAAACTTTCTTTCAGTAATATATTCAGATAAATTTGTTACATAAGTTTTATCGCTTTTTATTGCTCTTCCTGAATTAATTGAATTATTATTTTTCAATGCAGAATTAAGATTTTCGAGATTTGCCTGAAAAAGAAGCGTTCCATGATGCAAAACCATATCTTTATAAACATGCTCGGCATTTCCTGAAAATTTTAAGCCATCAATTCTTAGATTACTTTTTCCTTCAAAATATGCAGAAATACCGCTGTTTTTAAGGACATCTAAAACCGGATTAGTATATTTCCTAAAATCCACTTTTTTTTCTTTTTCAGTTTTGGAAATAAAAGTAAAATTTAAATTTCCCAAATCGTGAAAAACTGCACCTCCCCCACTCAATCTTCTAATAACAGGAATTTTGTTTTCTCTTACAAACCTAAAATTTATTTCTGAATATGCATTTTGGTGTTTTCCAATAATAATTGATTTATCGTTTCTCCAAAGCATAAAAATTTCTTCCTGCTTTTGTTTCAAATAATATTCTTCAAGAGCAATATTAGTATATGGGTTTGTATATGGATTTTCAATTATTAACATTCTTCAAACCTAGGCTATATTTTTCTAAAAACAAAAACTCTCTCTACAAAAAAAAGTTGACCGGCTAAAAACCGGCCAACTAAATAAATTCTAAAACAATAAATTTTAATTGCTATTTCACAATTTTACTAATAAATATGTCTTTACCGTCAGAAATTCTAACAAAATAAACTGAAGCCGGAAGGTGTGAAACATTAATAATTGCATTATTTCCTGAGGCTTCTTGTTCAATTAATATCCTTCCATTACTATCAACAAGCTGAATAATGGCATTATCCGGACATTCATTAATATTAATAAAATTCTTAACAGGATTTGGATAAATTGAAATGTTTGAATTTTCAAAAGTTGAAAAACCGGTAGAAATACCAACAGTATAAGTTATTGAAGCGCTTCCGCATTCATTTGATACAGTAAGAGTTACATCATACGAACCATCAAGAATATAAGTATGTTGCGGATTTTCTTCTGTAGAACTTCCAATAAAATCTCCAAAAGACCAAGCGTATGAATCGGCTCCGGTCGAGAGATTAGTAAACACGACCGTTGTTGTATCTACAGTATAACTAAAGTCTGCAACAGGATCTGGGGTCAAACAATCGGAAATAGTAAAATTATCGAAAGCAACACCCTCTGCTGCCATAAGCCCACCGTTCAAATTGATTCTAAATTTCACAGAGCTTTGTCCTCCCAAATCGGGGACAACATTTGCAACTTCCAGCCAATCGGCGGAGCTTCCCGACCAAGTACCTGACATTCCGTACCAGTTGTTGCTCATTGTTCCTGCCTTTAAAGTATCCCAACTTATCCCATAATCGAGAGAGTATTCCATTGTTGCATTTCCTAAAAAGAATGTAAGTTCGTGCCACAAATTAAAATCAAGTCGGGGTTTAGTTAAGGATGAAAAATCGAAACAAGGACTTTCCAGAAAGGAAACTTCAGAAGTAGCATGATTTCCTGAAAGATTTGTAACCCATGCATTAGAACCGCCAATTGAGTAGTTTATTAATGTTCCAGTAGGTGAACCTAGGCTCCATGTGCTGTTATTACCTGATGCAGCCCAATAATGGGGTTCTGTTTCAAAATCAACATCGTAAGGAAAAAAATCAATAATGGGTGAACTTACAAAATTGTAATAAGTAGTATCGTTTGAATCAATTTCATCATCAACCACAAGAGTCCATGCATTTAATGAATAACTTCCTGTGGCTGATCCATCAACACTTGCTGAAAAAGAATAAATCCCTGTTTCTCCCGGCAGTATTGATAAAGAAGTTGTTTCCACTACTGCAGGATTACCATTAAAGCTATAAGCAACATCAAAATTCTCAATTGTTTGCATACCAAAATTAGCAATTTCTATCGTAACAGTTTCGGAATCAGAAAGATTGCAATTAGAACTTGGAGATAAGATAGCTACAACACCACCGTCGTAATCAATTTGTTTTGTAATTTGAATATCGAAAGCCGTATTTGGATTTCCACCAAATATATCATAAGTTGAGACAATAATGTAATAAGTAATACCGGAAGTAAGTGCAACACCGGTAAGTGAAGGATTTCCGGCCATTGCCTCAGCAAAAGCAATACAGTTAGGTGTAGCATCGGGGCAAGCATCAAGAACAAAAAGACCAACTCCCAATCCTGTATTAGTTAATTGGATATCAATTGTTATATCCATTGCAGGAGTAAAAGTAAAAACATAATCTTCGCCATCCATGTAAGTACCGCCACAAGCAGTAGAAGTGTAGTCATTTAACGAGCCCTCAGTTGTCATTCCTGTTTGAGTATAAGGAACAGAGGAAATAACATCAGGACTTGTACAATCAATGCCTGTTTGTGCCATTGCAAAAGTAATTGCCATAACACAAATTAATGTGTAAAGAGTTTTCATTTGTCTAATATTTAAGTTATTAATGGGTTTATGTCAACAAAAATAGAAAAAAAAATTATAAAACAATAAGCTATTTAATTAAGTTCTAATAATATTGAAAAATAAGTAATATTACTATGGACTTAGGCTTAGGATTTTTGTATATTGTTAGCTTGAAATAATAAAACCATAATACAATGCGTAATTACAATATTTTAATTCTTGAAAATCAATATAAATGCAGAGATTCCTTTCAAGAAGCATTAGCCGACAGCCTTTTTGTTCCATATTTTTCTAATGGAAAAAAAAACATTATTGCAGTATTAAATACTGAAACTTTCGATGCAGTAATAATCGACTACGATTCTCCTGGATTTGACGCTTGTATGATTGCAGAACAAATTAGAACATATAAATCGGGGCTTCCGGTTTTATTGGTTTCAGATAACGCAATTTTGTTGCGTAACGATTCATATTTACTTTCCATTTCGGATGAAATTATACAAAAACCAATTTCTAGCAATCAATTAATTACAAGATTAAAATGGCATTTAAAGGTTACAAAAAGAACCAACAACATTAATCAATTGTTTTTTGAAAAATATCTTGAAAACAAAGTTGAAATGGATATTTCTTTTTGGTAATCCCTTATAAATCAAGCAACATTTTATAATGTTCAATACCAGCCTCAACAAAAGGTTCTCCGGTTTTTACAAATCCATATTTTTCGTAAAACCCAACCACATTAGTTTGGGCATTTAAGTAAACAGGCTTTTGGGTTGGTAAAATATCTGTTAAAATAGCTTCCATTAACACTCTTCCTAAACCTGTCATTCTATATTTATCTAAAACAGCAAATCTTTCAAGTTTATAACCGTTTTCAGTCTCCCGCCATCGGCCTGTTGCTGCAGGAATATTGTCGAGAGTAATTAAGTAATGTCTGCATTCTTCCTCGTTTTCAATTTCAAGCACCAAATCTACATTTTGCTCTTTTACAAATACTTTTTTTCTAATTTCCAGACATTTATTGTAATAATCTGAATTTTCATGCTTCATAAACCCATAAGATCTAACAGTCATATTTCTAATATTCATGGGCTCCATGTGAATTGTTGTTTCAATATTTAGATATTGCTTAATTGTTTTTTCCAATCTTGTGGCTGTTTCGTGAGCCTCTACCAAAGATGTGTTTCCGGGTAGTTGAATATGAAATGTCATTTCGCTGTGATTACCGTAATTATGAACATGAATATGATGAATATGCAATTCCCTGTTACAAACTTCATCGGCAATTTCTCTAATTCTAACAAGCAACTCGTCGTCGGGTTTCTCCCCTAACAAAGGATTTATTGCATCTTTTAGCAATTCGTAGGCAGTATAGAAAATTATTGCCGAGACTAAAAGCCCCAAAACAGCATCAATCCACCAAAAATCGCCACTAAAAATTATTCCCACCAAAATTATTGCGGAGGAAATAGCATCGCTTCTATGATGCCAACCATCGGCTATTAAAGAACGTGAAGAAATCTTTTTTCCGAAACGAATGGCCATTTGCGCCAAAGCCTCTTTAATAACAACCGAAATAATTGTAACAACAATTGCAATGGTTCCAAAATTACCCGATTGATGGTTATTTAATTTTGAAATAGATTCCAGCAAGAAATTAAAACCTACCATTGCCAAAATTAACCCAATAATAATTGCTCCTATAAGTTCCGCTCTACCATGACCAAAAGGATGTTGCCTATCAGCAGGTTTTCCCGAAATTTTGAAGCCTACTAAAACAACAATGGAAGTTAGCGAATCTGAAAGTGTATGCCATGCATCTGCAATAAGAGCAACTGAACCCGATACAACTCCTGCCCAAAATTTTATTGCAAATAAAGCCGCATTTACAATTAATGAAATCCAGCCTTCCATGTAGCCATAATAAGAATCAGGTCTTTTTGCTTTTTCTTTCATCATATCATCAGTTTGGAAATAATATAATCGGAAATCATTTTTCCTTTAAGGGTTAAAATTAAGCTATTATTTTCTAAAAAAATGTGGTTGCTTCTAATAAAATTTTGCGCATTACTTACCAATTTTCCGGTTTGCTCATGTCCGGCAAGTTTTTCAAAGGTTTCTAAATTCAAACCATTAATAGTGCGTAAATTAGTCATTATTAACTCGTTAATCTTATCATTTTTAGAAAGATTTTCTTCTTGAAAATAATTTTCATTATTAAATATTGCTGAAATGTAGGTTTCGTTATTGGCAATATTCCAACGTCGGATTTCTCCGTTATATGAATGAGCTCCGGGACCAAAACCAATGTAAGACTTTTGTTCCCAGTACGATGAGTTGTGTCGACTTTTATAATTTGGTTTACAAAAATTTGAAATCTCGTAAGCAACAAAACCTGCTTTTTCCAAAAAATTGTGCATAAACTCATATTGCTTTATTACTTTTTCTTCGGAAGGAAGAGCGAATTCGGCATTTTTCAACTTCTTATAAAAACTTGTTCCTTCTTCAATACCAAGAGCATAAGCCGAAATATGTTGAATATTCAAATCGATTGCTTCCTGCAAAGTAATTTTCCATTCTTGTTCTGTTAATTTGGGTAGGGCATAAATAAAATCTATGCTAATATTATTAAAACCAACAGATTGTGCATTTTTTACGGATTGAATGGCTTGAGCAGAATTATGTCGTCTTCCCATAAATTTCAGTAAATCGTCCGAAAACGATTGAATTCCAATGCTTAACCTGTTAATTCCCAAATTTAATAAACTGTTTAAGTATTCTATTTCTAAATCGTCGGGGTTGGCTTCCAGACTAATTTCAGCATTTTTATCAATATTAAATGATGAGCTTAGTTTTTCCAGTATTTCCTTTATTAATTTCGATGGAAGAAGCGATGGTGTTCCGCCTCCAAAATATATTGTTGAAATTTCTTCTTTTTCCAACTCATGTTTTCTTTTTTCAATTTCTATAAGTAGAGAATTTACAAAATTTTCTGTTTGCAAAATATTTACTGAAGAGTGAAAATCGCAATAGCCGCAACGACTAGCACAAAATGGTATATGTAGGTAAATTCCGGCCATTGTTTAAATATTTTCTTGCTTGCAAATTTATGAAACGAAAAACAAAAACGGCATTAATATTGTGAAAAACCATAAATTTGATGTATTATTAGACTTTAGAAAAAATGAAACCTATGATGAAAATATTTCTATTGCTTGTTATTTCAATTTCTTTGAATTTCAGTATTTTCTCCCAAAAAAAATATAATACCGACAGCATTCTTACAGTAATTAATAAATCCGACAACGATTCGGTAAAAATAATTAATTACGTAAAATTGATGTATCGTGTAGATCAATCTGATTCGTTGTTAATAGAAAAATACGAAAAACTTGCTAATAATCTTGCAAACAAATCGAAGTTAATAGACAACAAAGCATTTCTTTGCAAGGAACTTGGCTTTTATTACCAAAGCAAGAAAAAATATGAAATTGCAAAAACTCATTTCGAAAAAATGTTGGAGATTAGCAAGGCTAATAATTTAAAGGATTTTGAAGAGCAGGCCTGGAATAATTTAGCTTTTGTTTTTTACTATCAGGGTTTGTATGAAGAAGCTCAGCCATATTTCATAAAAACTGCCGAGGTTAGAATACAAATGGGCGACAGCATTGGTGCTGCAATGTCGTATAACAACACAGGAATAACTCACGATATTCTTGGAAATGCGGCCGAAGCTTTAAAATACTATTTCAAGGCATTAAAAATTTACGAAAAAGTTAGGCATTACGAATACCTTTTTGGTTCCTACCAGAATGTAGGTTTGGTTTTAAGCAGCCAAAAACGATACGAAGAAGCAATTAATTATTACAACGAAGCTCTTCAATACTCCGATTCAATTAAAAATAAGGTTGTTATAGCCGATGCTTACAATAATATGGGAATGATTTACGATAACAATCAGGAGTATGAAACTGCCGAAAAGTACTTTAGAAAGTCTCTGAAAATATATTCTGAAAATAATAATGAGCCTGGTATTTCTAAAGCTTATAACAATTTAGCTGTAAATTACCAGTTAAGGGAAATGTATCCTCAAGCTCTTGAGTATTTTATGAAAACCCTACCCTATAAAGAAAAATCGGGCAATTATGCTAGTTTGGCAATTACTCAAATAAGCATTGGTTCTTTGTATAACGAAATGAAGAATTATTCTCAGGCTATTATTTTTCTGGAAAAGGGTTTGCAAAATGCCAGAATTTCGGGTTATAGAATGTACATTAAAGATGCATACAAATCTCTTTACAAATCTTACAAAGGCTTGGAAAATTACCAAAAGTCGGTTTTTTATCTTGAAAACTACTCGTATTTAAGCGACAGTTTGTTAAATGAGGAAACAAGCGAAATTGTTGCAGAAATGCAAACAAAATACGACACAGAAAAAAAGGAGCAGGAAATTCTTTTACAGAAAGAGCAAATACAAAGAGAACAGGCCGAAAACAAAGCGAAAACCTTGGAAATTAACGAAAAAGACGCAAGAGATGCCAAGCGACAATTGCAATTACTTTTGGCAATTATTGGCTTTGTTTTGGTTCTTGCCTTAGCAATTGTTATGATTAGAAGCTATTTGCACAAGAAAAAAGCCAATTTAGTTTTATGGCATCAAAACGAACAAATTCGTCAGCAAAAAGAAGAAATTGAAGCGCAAAGAGATGAAATTGAGGCACAAAGAGATTTGGCTACCCAGCAAAGGGATTTAATTATGGAGCAAAAACAAGAAATTACAGATTCCATTCAATATGCTTACCGAATTCAATCAGCAGTAATACCCGATGCCGAATTTATGAAGGAAATTATTAATGAACATTTTGTTTTTTACCTTCCCCGAAATATTGTAAGCGGCGACTTTTACTGGATTGGCAAGGAAAACGACAAGGTAATAATAATTGCGGCAGATTGCACAGGGCACGGAGTTCCGGGAGCTTTTATGAGTATGTTGGGAGTTGCTTTGCTTAATGAAATAGTAAACAAGGACAAAATTACCAATCCGGCAGAGATTCTTGAGAATTTAAGAAGGATGTTGCTTGATGCGCTTCAGAAAAGAAGTTCAGCTCATCAGGATTCGAACATTGACCCTCGTCAGGATCCTTCATTAATAAAAGACGGAATGGATGTTGTGGTATTAAGCATAGACCCAAAGCTTAACAAATTGGAATTTGCCGGTGCCAACAACCCTCTTTATTTAATAAAGAATGATGAATTAATAGAAATAAAAGGAAACAAAATGCCGGTAGGTTATTACCTTAAAATGCAGGAATTTACCCAACATGAAATAGAAGTATCCAAAGGTGACAAATTGTACATTTTTTCAGATGGTTTTGCCGACCAGTTTGGCGGTTCGGAAGGTAAAAAATTCAAGTATGCACAGTTTAAAGAACTGCTTACATCTGTTCAAAACCTTCCCATGGTACAACAGAAAGAAACAATTGAGAAAACATACCACCAATGGAAAGGAAACCTGGAACAAATTGACGATGTGTTGGTTATGGGGATTGAGGTGTAGTGGTAATATTAAATAATATTTCTTCAGCCAATTTTCTATTTTCTTGCCATTCAAACTATTTCAAGAATTACAAACTAATCTGCATATTCCATAACCTTTCTATAAACCCTTAGCAAGTTCCCTGACCAAATTTTCTGAATATCTTCCTCTGAATAGCCTCTTTTTACAAGCTCTAGAGTAATATTTTCCATTTCGGATGCATTATTGCAACCATTTACTCCTCCGCCTCCATCGAAATCGGTTCCAATGCCAATATGATCGATTCCAATAAGTTTTACTATATAATCTATATGGTCGACTACATCTTCAACATCAGCCAGTTTTGGAGGATAAACCTCGTCTATTCCATACCATTCTGCAATTACTTTTTTATACATTTCGTCTGAAAGATTCTTAAAACCCTTGTATTTCTCCCTTAAAGCCAATTGAGCCTGTATTCTAAGAGTATCCTGATCAATTTTCTTTACATAGTCGGAAAGAATACACATTTGTATTACTCCTCCGTTTTCTTTTAGTTTCATAAGCATTTCATCTGTCATGTTTCTTGGATTGTTACAAATAGTCCTGGAACAAGAATGAGAAGCAATAACCGGTGTTTTACTCAGTTTTATTACATCGAAAAAAGATTTATCTGAAATATGACTAACATCAATCATCATTCCCACTCTATTCATTTCCTTAACTACATCTTCGCCAAATTTACTTAGCCCGTTGTGTTCAATTGTATCGTTGGCAGAGTCGCAAATATCATTGTTTTTCGAATGACACAAAGTCATGTATCTGGCTCCCATTTCAAAGTATTTTTTAACCAAACTAATATCATTTCCAATTGCATAGCCGTTTTCAATACCAATATAAATAGCGCGTTTTCCTTGTTTTTTCAATTTAATGGCATCATTTGGTGTATAGGCAACTTCTGCAAGATCCGGATAACGAGCTACTTCTTTCTTAACTGCAGCAAAAATTTCATGTGCTTTTGCAATGGCAATTTTATTTGCATCATCATTTCTTTCTCGCTGACCCAAAAATACAGCAAAGAAGGCAGCATCTAGTCCTCCTGCTTTCATTTTTGGCAAATCTACCTTACTGGAACGTTTATCGTTGTCTTTTCCAATATCGAAGTCTGCATTTAGAAACCTTAGTGGCGTATCGGTATGAGAATCTATTGTTAAGGTTCTTTTATGAATTTCAGCAGCTTTTTTTTCTAAGTTTGGTTCTGGTTTCTTTTGTGAATAAACTGTTATTGAGAGAAGTAAAGAAAAGGCTATAAATATTGTTTTCATCATAATAGTATTTTTCACAAAAATAGCCAATAAACCTCATAGGAATAAATTAATTTATACTAAATAGGTTTTTTACAATACCATTTTTACAATTTTACCCGTAGCACCTGCAGAACGATACACATAATCGCTGCTTATTGTTGAAAGTGAAGCTAGCTTTTCTTTTTCATCAAGAAGTTCGTTGGTAATTAGTTTGAAAGAATTGTAGTTTTCAATACAAAAAGCCGAACCAAGAAATAGCAAATCGCTAGCTTCAATAAACTTCTGATAATTGGGACCGAAAATTATAGGCATACCATAAACAGCAGGTTCCAAAATATTGTGAATACCGTCGGTAAAACCTCCCCCAACAAATGCAATGGTTCCGTAACGATAAACAGATGAAAGTATTCCAATAGAATCTATTATTAGAACGTCAGCATCTAAAACATTTAGCTCATCTGCATTAGAATATCTTATAGCCTTTTTATTAATTGAAGAAATTAGTTTTTCAATTTTTTGTTCCCTTATCTCGTGAGGTGCAACAATAATTTTAACTCCTTTTTCTGTAGAATTTAAATATTCTGCAATTATTTCATCTTCTTTTTCCCAAGTACTTCCTGCAATTATTACCTGTTTATTCTGAATAAATTTTTCAATTAATGGAAAAGATTTTGCAGATTTGGCAACCTCTATAACCCTATCCATCCTTGTATCTCCTGAGACTATTACGTTTTTGTAGCCAATATCTTCTAAAAGTTTTGCAGAATAATTGTTTTGTACAAAAATATTTTCAAAAGAATTTAAAGCATTTCTATAAGATTTTCCATACCATTTAAAAAATAATTGATTTTTTCTAAACACCGCAGAAATAAGGTAGACTTTAACTTTCTCCTTTTTAAGTACTGAAAGATAGTTTAGCCAGAACTCATAGCGAATAAAAAACACATTTGCGGGTTGAACAACTTCCAAAAATCTTATTACATTTTTTTTAAAATCATAAGGCAAATAACAAACAAAATCAGCACCCTTATAATCTTTAAAAGCCTCGTATCCTGATGGTGAAAAAAAAGTTAACAGAATTGAATAATCCGGATATTTTTCTCTTATTGCTTCCATTAGAGGACGTCCCTGTTCGAATTCTCCGTAACTGGCAGCATGAAACCATAAAGTCTTTTTCTTTTTTAGATTGGCAGATTCCAACTCAAAGAAAACATTTTTCCTTCCTTCAACCCATTTTTTTGCTTTTAAATTGAATAATGAAGCAAATTTTATGGCTGCATAATAAAATCCAATAAAAAGTCGGTAAATCATTTTAATAATAGAAGTACTTATCCGGGTTAATTCTCTTGTATAATGGTATAATCCAACCAAGTTTAAAAGAATATAAATAATCTTTTCTTTTCTTTAGATCCGAACCTAAATCGTCGAAATTATAATCCCGCCTACATTGTGTAAAGGCTTGATAAAACTCAAATCCTGCATAAAAATTAGCAATCATGCTTTCTCCATAGAAAATATAACCTACAAATTCTGTAACAGCCAAACCGTTTGTAAGCCTGTCGTATCCTTTAGAATATTCCTCAATAATATAAGGAACGTTATTTCCATCGTTGTCTATTCTAATTTTATGTTGTAAAAGACCGAGAGAGCCCTTAAGCCACAATCCGGAATCAGGATTTTTGTTTGAAAAAGGAAAGATTTTACCAACCTCGGTAGAAAAATGAAAGCCCCTTTCGGAAATCATTACCAATGCTTGATTTCCGTAGGTGTTAATAAATTGCCCTTCGGATGGAAGAATATATCTGAACATATTGGGTTCTTTGACATTTGCTCCAAAAATAAAACCGGCTTTTACTCCCAAAGTAAAATTTGATTTTAATTTAATTTGAAAAGATGAACCTATCATGGAATTATTTCCAAACCTATCTTTTAAATCGCCCCCCGGAATTTGAAAAGAATAGTCGGCAGAGAAAGAAGGAATGAACAATGACGGTTTTGATTCTTCTTGCCCCAAAGCTATATTTATCTGAAAAACAGTAAGTAACAATAATAGAGCTGTAATTTGCTTCATGTATATTAATTTTTTATCATTCAAAATTACTAATAATCTTTCTAAAACTATTTACTTTGAATTAAATTGTGCCAATGAAGTGAAATATACAATATTCCTTCAAAAACAACGATAATACATAATGCAAAAGTTTTTACGATATTTCTGTTTAATAATTATCATTCTTCTTGCAAATGAGGCAGTGGCTCAGGAATTATCCAATTTAAGGTCGAAACCCGTTAAAGCAGGAAATTTGGAAATTAAATTCGACAGCCTCTCCGTTATTCCGGGAACTCTTATTGTTAAAGATTTTTCAAACAAAATTATTAATTCAAATTTGTACTCAGTAAATTATTTAAAATCTGAAATTCTATTTGACCAAACCTTAGCAAACAAGACATTCACTTTAGAATACAAAGTGTTTTACTTTGATATCTCAAAGCCTTATTTTCACAAAAGTATAGATTCAGTCAATTTTCAATCAGATAATTTCAACAACAATTTTGTTTATAAACCAAATTCAGGCGGATTGCTGGACTTTCCCGATTCAAAATTAAAAAGACAAGGAAGTATTTCAAGAGGAATAAGCTTTGGAAATAATCAGGATGTTATTGTAAATTCAAGTCTTAATTTACAGCTATCGGGGCAACTTTCTTCCGATTTGGAAATAGTTGCTGCCATAACCGACAATAATATTCCCATACAGCCGGATGGAACCTCGCAGCAAATTCAGGAATTCGATAAAGTTTTTATTTCAGTTTTTAATTCAAAAATAAATTTAACTGTAGGTGATTTTGAAGTAAAAAAGCCTTCAGGTTATTTTATGAACCTTAACAAAAAAGTGCAGGGAGCCTCTTTTACCAACATTTCAAACTTTAAGGGAGAAAAAGAAGCAAGTTTAAAAACAAGTGTTTCGGGAGCAGTAGCAAAAGGAAAGTATAACCGAATGGCATTTACCGGAATGGAAGGAAATCAGGGTCCTTACAAACTTACCGGAGCAAATAACGAGCTGTATATTATTATTTTAGCAGGAACAGAAAGAGTTTTTCTCGACGGTAAACTGCTAACCAGAGGACAGGAAAACGATTACGTTATTGATTATAACACGGCCGAACTTAGTTTTACTCCTAAAAACCCAATAACAAAAGATAGAAGAATTGTAGTAGAATTCGAGTATTCCGACAAAAACTACGCAAGGTTTATGGTTCATAATTCTAATGAATTTAAAAACGAAAAAATGAGTTTGAGACTAAATATTTTTTCGGAGCAAGACAGTAAAAATCAGCCATTACAGCAAGATTTAAGCGATTTGCAAAAAGAATTTCTTTCTCAAATTGGAGATAGCGTTCATTTAGCCGTCTTTCCTAATATAGATAGTATGGAATTCGATAATTCATACGTTTTGTACAAAAAGACCGACAGTATAGTTGGAGGCGTAAACTATTCAGATATATACATTTACAGTACAAATCCCGATTCAGCATTTTATAGACTGGGTTTTTCACAAGTAGGACAAAGCAAGGGAAATTATGTACAGGAAATATCTTCTGCAAATGGAAAAGTGTACAAATGGGTTGCTCCGGTATCGGGCATTCCACAAGGAAATTACGAGCCGGTTGTGTTGTTGGTTACTCCAAAAAAGAAACAAATGCTTACCTTGGGTGGAACATACGGCTTTACGAAAAATTCTGAGTTGGAAATAGAGCTTGGAATTACAGCCAACGACCCTAACACATTTTCGGGATTACATAATGAAGATAACACAGGATTTTCGTTAAGAACATCGTATTTGCAGAAAATTCCGTTAAGAGACAGTCTTACTAAATTAAGTTCCAAGGTTTTGTATATGTACATCGATAAGCAATTCGATCCGGTAGAGCGATTTAGAAATGCTGAATTCGAAAGAGACTGGAATTTAGATAGTAAAAAACTTGATGAGCATTTTCTTCAAGCAGGAATTGGTATTAACAAAGTCGGAAAATACAAAACAACTTATGATATTGAAATAATGAACAGAGGACTTGATTTTTCTGCATACAAAAACAATTTGGATGGTTTTTTTACAAAATCGGGTTTTAGATTAGATTTTTCGGGAAGCTATCTAAAAACCAACCAATATAGTTCTAATTCGGATTTCTTAAGACAAAAAACAGCTTTTTATAAAACAATATCCTCTAATAAAATTGGAGTAAGAACCGAGTTGGAAGATAACAAGTGGTATTTAAAATCCAATGATTCGTTGTTAGGCAATTCGTTTTCGTTCTTTCAGTACGAAGTCTTTTCAGAATCGGCAGACACAACATCAAACGGATATTTTGTGAGCTACAAAAATCGTTCGGATCAATTACCAAACAATAACAAATTAATAAACAGCTCAATAGGTGAAGATTTTAGCGGAGGATTTAAACTGTTAAAAAACCAAAACTCTCGTTTGCAGACTTCAGTAAATTACAGAAAGCTGCAAATTTCAGACACAACCATTACCGACCAACAACAAGAGAACTCAGTAACTGGAAGAATAGACTATACAGCAAAATTCTTTAAAAGTGCCATAGTTTCCTCCACATTTATTGAAACCGGTTCGGGAATGGAGCTAAAAAAAGAATATTCGTATTTGGAAGTAAGTCCAGGGCAGGGAGTTTATGCCTGGACAGATTACAATAGCAACGGAATTAAGGAACTGGATGAATTTGAAATAGCTGCATTTCAAGATCAGGCAGCATACATTAGAATTTATACTCCCACAAACGATTACATTAGAACAGCTAATAATCAGTTTTCTCAGCAATTAAACATTATGCCATCAAAAATCTGGAGAAAAGCAGAAGGTTTTAAAAAGTTTATTGGTAAATTTTCTAATCAATTTGCCTACAGAATTAATAAAAAGAAATTATCTGAAGACATCTTTTCCAATATCAATCCCTTTATTAAAAGCGCAAACGACACAGGATTAATCTCTTTCGGAAACTCAATTAGAAACAGTTTTTCCTTTAACAGAAGTTCTCCGGTTTTTGGAGCAGACATTATTATTCAGGAGAACAGCAATAGAATTTTGTTGCTAAACGGACTCGATACCAGAACGGCTAATTCCACTGGCCTACAAATTAGATGGAACATTACCAAAAGTATAATGTTGGTAGATAAAATTTCGCAAGGCCTAAAGACTTATGATTCTGAATTTTTCAGCAGTAAAAATTATGAAATTTCATCTGTTGATAATAGCGGTGCCCTTCAATTTCAGTCAGGAACAACAGTGCGACTAACAATATCGCATGCATATTCTTTAAAATCGAATAATTTGGGAGTTGAAAAAGCAGAAAAAAACGATTTGGGGCTTGAATTCAGATATAATGTAGTGAATAAAGGAAGTCTGATGTTGGCTTATAATTATATTTATTTCGATTATAATTCACCGGCAAACACCTCAATTGCCTATACAATGTTGGAAGGCTTGTTGCCCGGAACAAATTCTACATGGACTGCGGGCTATCAGAGAAATCTTTCTAACGGATTGCAATTAAATATTAATTACAGCGGAAGAAAGTCGGAAGAAAGTAAAATGGTTCATATTGGAGGAGTTCAATTGAGAGCGTATTTTTGATTTAAAAAAAATAGAGAATATCTAGTTTTGTTAAAATAAATTCTTGCCATATCTTTACTAAAAAAATAATGCCGAATAAACTAAATAGCAAATAATGATTTTTGTAACCGGAGGAACTGGATTATTGGGAGGACATTTACTTTGGCATTTGCTTAAAGAAAAGGAGCAAATAAGGGCATTTATTAGGTCTGAAAAACAAAAAATAAACGTAAGAAATATTTTTTCAGTTTACACAAATGAGCCCGAAGATTATTTAAAAGAAATAGAGTGGATTGAAGGAGATTTATTGGACTACAACTCAGTAGAAAAGGCAGTTTTAGGCAGTGAAAAAGTTTACAATACAGCCGCAGTAGTTTCCTATCTTCCTAAACGTAAAGCAGAAACGATAAAGACAAACATTTTAATAACAAAAAATCTTATAAACGCTTGTCTTTCTAACGGAGTAGAGAGAATTTGCCATGTAAGCTCCATTGCAGCTTTGGGAGATTCGGAAGACAAGATTGATGAAGAAACTGCGTATGATTTTCCGGTAAATGCATCGGGATATTCTTTGGGAAAATATCATTCGGAATTAGAGGTTTGGCGAGGATTTGCAGAAGGATTGCAGGGAATAATTGTAAATCCTTCAGTAATAATAGGACCGGGTGACTGGAACAGAAGTTCTGCTGCACTTTTTAAAACAGTAAGTAAAGGATTAAAATTTTATACTAGCGGAACAACCGGATATGTTGATGTTAGAGATGTAGCTACAGCAATGATTAAGCTAATGCAAAGTGAAATAAATGCTGAAAGGTTTCTTCTTAACGGAGAAAATTTAGATTATTACAATTTTCTTTCGCAGGCAGCAAAGAATTTCGACAAGGAGCCCCCCCGCTACAAAGCAGGAATGTTTGCCTCATTGGCAGCAGCTTTTGTTGAGAATTTGAAATATAAAATTACGGGAATAGAACCCTTAATAACAAGAGAGACAGCAGTTATTGCAAACAGAAAAAACTACTATAATGGAGAAAAAATAACAAAATTTATTCCGTTTGAATACACAAACATTAGTGAATCAATTAGTTTTACCTGCAAAGGGATAAAGAAAATACAGAATATTTAGCTTTTTTCACATTATTTCTTGCAATTATGTGATTTTTTTCACAAAAAAGCATGCAAAAACGTGATTTTTATATTATTCATGATGATAAGGCTCATTATTAATAATTGAAAAAGCCCTGTAAACCTGTTCGGCAAAAATAGCTCTTACCATTTGGTGAGTGAAAGTCATTTTAGACAAGCTAATTTGAAAATCGGCCTTTTGCTTTACCTCATCGCTAAAACCATAAGCACCGCCAATAATAAAAACAAGATGCTTTTCTCCTGCGTTCATTTTCTTTTGAAGAAATTCTGCAAAGCCCACAGAAGAAAATTCCTTACCCTTTTCGTCGAGTAAGACAACATAGCTTGCACCGGCCAGATGTTTAATAATTAACTGCCCTTCCTGCTTACAAACCTCTGTTTCGCTAAGATTAGCAGCCTTTTTTAAATCGGGCAGAAATTTAAAATCGACATTAATATATTTAGTAAGCCGCTTTGCGTATTTTTCAACTGCCTCCTGAACCAGATTATCTGAAGTTTTCCCTACTGCTAATATGCTGATTTTCATCTATTGAGATTCTTATTATAAAGAAATGTTAGTTTTCTATTCTCTATCCTGAATTTTCTTTACTTCTTTTAAAATTCTCTTTTCTTCGCTTTCAAGCCTTCTCTCTAGTTTTTTTACATCTTCAGCAGGTGGAAGTTGTTCAGGTTTTACACCTCGATTGTTAAGAATTTTCCGGACAGCAAGATTATTATCAATGTGTTCTTTTGTAATAGAGGCATCTCCTTTCAAATCCTTTTCAACCACATTATGGCTTGTCAACTCAGTTGCAAAATCTTTGGCTTTTATTGTTAATGTTGGAAGAAAATCAGCTAAAGGGCGATTTGACGGAACTTGTAAAATCTTTTTCATTTGATTAGTGTTTCGTCCTCCAAACAAGGCTTGATCACCTTTTGAACGAATAATTGCGAAACTATTATTATCAACACCTCTTTCAAAAATAATTCCTGATAGTTTTTTTTCCGATTGAGATAGTTTTTCACGAGCTAAAATCCTTGCAATATCCAACAGTCTCTTTTCAATAATTTCTTGTTTTCGGGTTTGAACTGCAAAATATGTTTGAGCAAAAGCTATTTCAGGTTTTGTAGTAGCATCTCCATTTTGTGCAATTAAATAACAAGCATATCTGGTAAGTGCAATATCTTGAATTTCCTTCTTAGCACCACTTCCAATATCTACCATTTTGCCGAATCCGGCAAAATGGTTCCCTATGTCTTCTTTAGCTTGTAAACAAGATTTTTGAGCCTTATACACTACATTCTTAAAATTCTTCCATTGAGAATATCCAAGTATTGTTTGAAGCTCTCTAGCACTCCAACATTCAACCCCTTCATAATCATAACAAGCTTCCTCAAACTTCTTAAAAAGCTCTGTAATAAATTCCTTTTTCATTAACTTCATTTTCAAAAAACTACTTTTCATTCCCCATTCAAAAACCACAAATTTTGTCTTGATTAATTTTTGAACTCTTCCAATATTTACAAGTTTAGGCAAATTTTCTTCAATCCACAAGTTTTTTAATTATTTCTTTTGATAAGTTAATAAAACTTAAATCCAATATGGTGCAATTTTTGCTACAAATTAAATATATTTACAAATTATTACGTTTTTATAATTGGTAAACAAACTAAAAACCAAAGAAAATGAATGTATTTAACCGAATTAGTCTGCTTTTGGCCATTGTTCTAATCCCCGGAATTCTGGCTGCCGGTCCTTGGCAACTCAATAACGAAATTATGCTTGCCATGAAATCGGGCAACTCAAAAATGCTTGCCAAATATTTTGAAGCAAATATTGAGTTAAAAATTATTGACGACGAAGAAATCTACAGCAAAACTCAGGCTGAGCTTATATTGAAGGACTTTTTTGCAAAAAACAAACCTTCAGATTTTAAAACCATTCACGATGGTGGCGAAGGGGTAAAATATGCCATTGGTAATCTCACAACAGACAATGGAAACTACAGAGTAACTATAATGTACAGAGTAGTAGGTGAGAAACCGGTAATAAAGACAATTAGAATAGAAGAAGAATAGATGAATGAAAAATATTTGGAGCAATTTGTAGAAAATGCTCTAAAAGAAGATATTGGTTCAGGCGACCACAGCAGTCTTTCCTGTATTCCTGAAAACGCAAAAGGAAAAGCCAAATTATTAGTCAAACAATCGGGAATAATAGCAGGAGTTAGTGTAGCCGAAAAAGTTTTCAGGCAGTTCGACAAATTTCTAGCAATTGATTTGTTTATTAAGGATGGAGCAAAAATATTTCCCGGCGATGTAGTTTTTATTGTTGAAGGTTCTGTTAGAAGTTTATTGCAAACAGAGAGGCTTGTACTAAATATTATGCAGAGAATGAGCGGCATAGCAACTCACACTGCACAGTATGTAGAATTACTGAAAGGCTACAAAACAAAAGTTCTTGACACCAGAAAAACCACCCCCGGGATGCGTTTTATAGAAAAGGAAGCCGTAAGAATTGGAGGTGGAGTTAATCACAGATTTGGGCTTTTCGACATGATAATGCTAAAAGACAATCATATTGATTTTGCCGGAGGTATTGATGCAGCAATTGATTCAGCAGTAAAATACCTTAAAGAAAATAAACTAAAAATTAAAATAGAAATAGAAGTTAGAAATCTGTCAGATTTAGAAATTGTTCTTACTAAAGGAGGCGTTGACAGGATAATGTTCGACAATTTCACACCCGAATTAACTCTTGAGGCCGTAAAAATGGTTAATGGCAGGTATGAAACCGAATCTTCGGGGGGAATAAATTTAGAAACTGTTAGACAATATGCCGAATGCGGAGTTGATTTTGTTTCGGTAGGCGCATTAACACACCAGGTAAAGAGTTTAGATTTAAGTCTTAAAGCAATAGATTATTAAAATGAAACGCTTGCCCGGCTTCATAAAAAGACCTTACGAGAAGCTTGTAGAAAAAGCAAGAGTTATTACCCTTCCCGGGTTTCAGGGACGCCCAATTTTCGAAGTAGCCGAATTTTTTATTCAAACAATGAAGAACGGAGCTATTTCTACAAGAGCTGCAGCAGTTGCTTTCAATTTCTTTCTTGCTATTTTTCCGGCAATAATATTTCTTTTCACACTAATACCATATATTCCAATTCCCGATTTTCAAAACGAGTTGCTTAAAATTCTACAATCGGTAATGCCGGGTAATGCTTTTTCAACAATCGAACAAACCATAACCGATATAGTAAAAAACCCTCGCTTTGGCTTACTTTCATTTGGTTTTATTGCAACTTTATATTTTTCAACAAATGGCATTGTGGCAATAATGAGAGCCTTTAATGCAAGTAACACCGCTAAGGAAAAAAGGTCGGCTTTTAAGAAAAGAATTGCATCTTTATGGTTGTTTCTTATTTTCACAGGATTAATAACAATAGCTATTTCGCTATTAATTTTCTCCGGACATGCTTTTGAGTATTTTTATGAAATAGGCTTAATTAAAGGTGGCTTTACCTATTATTTGCTTGTAATTTCTGAATGGTTAATAGTTTTAGCCATTTATTTTCTGGCTATTTCATTTATTTTTCATTTTGCTCCATATAAAAGAAGAAGGTATAAATTTATTTCAGCAGGTGGGAGTTTAGCAACAGGATTGTCTATTGTTACCTCGTTGTTATTTAGCTACTATGTAAATAATTTTGGCACATATAACGAGCTTTATGGCTCAATTGGGACAGTAATTGTATTAATGTTGTGGCTGCAATTGAATGCGCAAATTTTGCTTATTGGTTACGAGTTAAATATTAGCATTCACAAGGCAAACAGAAAAAATGCTTTAAAAATAAAATCTTAACAGTACGGGTTAACCCAAATGTTGGCTCTGTGTTAGCCCATGGGACAAAAAAATAGCCCGAAAAACTCCGGGCTATTATAATTAATAAACAAAATAAATTATCTTGCAATAACCATTTTGTTTGTAGTTTTGTAACCATTAGCGTTAACAGTGTAGAAATAAATTCCTGATTCCATATCAGTTACATCCATAACAACATTGTTGTTACCAAATAATCTGCTACCAAGATTTTTATTCATTACTAGCTTACCGGCCATATCGTAAACCTCAATATTAACATTTGAAGTTTCTTTTAGGTTGAAAGAAAGAGTTGCAAAATCGTTAACAGGGTTTGGATAAATTGAAGAAGAAAGAATATTATTTACATTTTCTGTTCCAATATAAACATCTTCAGAGAAGTTAAGTCTTGTCTGAGGAATTAAGGTAATAAAATACCAAGTTCCACCTGCATACATTGCAGAAGCAATATTGAAGTAATGGAAAGAATTTCCATCGGCACCAATCATAAGAGTGTCACCACCGAAATAAATTTGAACACCTGCTGTGTAAGTCGGAAGAGTTGAACCATCTCCACCTGCAAGAAATAAATCTTCACCTGTAAGGTCAACAAAGTCTAAAGTAACCCAACCTCCATTGTCAGCAATAGCAGAAGGTATGTCATATTCTTCAGAAGCAAGTATTTCGTTACCATCTTCGTCATATATTTTTGCAATTAGTGTAGTTCCAGGATTTGAACGATTACTAACATAAACAGAAAGACTATAAACAGTATCATCATTTGGCAAATAGTAATTACAACCCATCATATCTCCATCAGCTCCATCTTGATAAGCACCCGGCCAAGTTTCTCGAGTTCTTTCATAATCTCTGGCATAAGTGTTTGCAGTTGTACTAAAACGAATAGTGTCATAGTTATTATCAGGATTATCATCAACAAAATCAGAATAAACATAATAAGCAGCAACATAGTCCATTGGATTATCAACATCTGGAACAAAATCGTTTACGGTAATAGTGTCCCTTGTTAAAGTATTCAAAGTACCATAAACTGTAGAACCTTCCCACCATGCCTCATTAATATCAACAGCAAATGTAGTATTGGTTTCATCATTTATTCCATTATTGAAAACAACAGCATCAAAATTAGCCGCCATTAATTGTTCCATTGGAATTTGTCCAAAATAACCACCATTCAAATATCCCCAATGAATTTTTACATCTTCAACACGCAATTCATGGTCATAAGCAGTTTTTAATTCAATATCGTCAATCATCCAGTAGTAATGACTGGCAGTTGTCCAACGGAATCTGATTTTTACGTTAGCATTGTTAGCAGCAACATCAGAAATGTTAATTTCAACAAACATTGGGTCAGCTGTTACGGCGTTTCCTGCCTGATCGTAAGTTACATCATACTCGTTAAAATTAGCAAAATCATCTGTACTTACCTGAACAAGAAAAGCAGCACCTGTACAGCACCAACGGAATCTTTGTTCGAATTTAAGCACAACAGAAGCTGCAGTTGAGCAATCAATTGCAGTAGTAGTGAAATGCGCATCATGAGCAGGCATTGTTCCACCACTAAATGTAGCAGCATTGTAAATCATAAAACCGTTACCACCGGTAGTGGAATTAATTGGTCCTGAACCACCATCCCATGGGCTTGTAGGCTCTGCAGTTGACCAAATCCAAAGCCAATCGTTTCCGGTTTCGTCAATAATAGTCCAACCTGTTGGTACACCACCGCCAAAATCTTCAGTAAAAAAAACATCCCCACCAGATTTAGCTTGCGCATACTCATCTGGAGTATAAAAAGTAACATCAGCATTAGTGCATTTTTCCTTGGCTAAAGGAAGGTTTTTGTTGATTTTTGGAAGCAACTGCGCAAAAGACACAGAAGCAACAAAACCAAGAGCCAATAATAAAGTAATTTTCTTCATAAGGTTTAAATTTTAATTAATTATAAGTACAAAAATAAAAAAAAACTTCTTAATGCAAACTTTTTTTTATCAAATGCATTAATTGTTACTTCCAAGACTCACAAAATTGGCAAAAGGTTGTATGGTAATATAGAAGATTTGATAGTTTGTGGTTATTTTGTTTGTGATTGGTTCGTTTGTGATTGGTTCGTTTGTGATTGATTATTTGTTTTATCTCAAAACCATTTTCTAATGGAAATATTAAAAAATGAATTATCAAAAAAACGTTTATTTCTTTTGAAATTAAAAGACTTTATCTATCTTTGATGTTTTAAAACACGTCATATTAGTAAATTACTATGATTCAGAAAGATAAAATTTGCGCTAGTTGCATTGAGAGTAAGGATTCGATATTTCAAATTCTAACTGATAAAGAAAAAGATAGTTTAAAGAAAAATCATTCCTGTCAACTTTACCGAAAAGGCGATATTATTTTTAAAGAAGGTGACAAACCCACAGGATTGTTCTGTCTTTCTTCAGGAAAGGTTAAAATTTTTAAGGAAGGTGTTGGAGGCAGAGAACAAATTGTTCGTATGGCTAAACCGGGTGGTTTTATTGGTTACAGAGCAATGTTTGCAGAGGAATCATACAATTCTTCGGCAGTTGCATTAGAAGATTCTGCCGTGTTAATAATTGACAAAGAGAGCCTTATGAAGGTGCTAAAAACCAACCCTGAGCTTACTCTTAAAATTATTAAAAAAATGGCTAGTGAGTTAGGCTTTTCTAACAGCAGAACAGTTACTCTTACCCAAAAGCATATCAGAGGTCGTTTGGCCGAATCGCTTCTATTCCTTAAAGATACTTACGGATTTGAAGACGATTGCAAAACAATTAATGTTTATCTTTCAAGGGAAGATATTGCCAATTTATCAAATATGACTACCTCAAATGCCATTCGCACTTTATCTACTTTTGCCAGCGAAAACGTTATTATTATTGATGGTAGGAAAATAAAAATTCTTGATTTGGCAAAACTAGAAAGAATTAGCGAACTTGGTTAATGAAAAAAATTTCAATAATAGTTGCTGTAGCTGAAAACAATGCTATTGGTAGAGATAACGACCTTTTGTGCCACCTTTCAGAAGACTTAAAAAGATTTAAGAAACTAACAACCGGAAATTTTGTAGTTATGGGAAAGAGAACTTTCGAGTCCTTGCCCAGACGTCCCCTCCCCAACCGAGAAAATATGGTTTTAACAGATATAAAGGATGAAAAAATTGAAGGCTGCATTATGGCCTATTCAATTGATGATGCTGTTGAAAAAATGAGTAACGAATTGGAAAATTTTATTATTGGAGGGGGCTCTGTTTATAGTCAGTTTTTGCCAATTGCCAACAGATTGTATCTTACAAAAATTCATGCAAGCTTTAACGCAGATACGTTTTTCCCCGAAATTGATTTTTCCCAATGGAATGTACTTGAAAAAGAAGATGTGGAAAAAACAGAAAACGACGATTACTCATATACCTATTATATTCTGGAAAGAAAAAATCTCTAAAATTGCTTATTTTTCCCGTAATAATCCTTTCACTTATAATAGCTCTCTGCTATTATTTACTAGTTGTTTTTCTAACATACGGCTGGTTAAATACTAAAACTTTTTCCGTTTCAGAAAAAATTCCATTAGAAAAAATTAGCATTCTGCTGCCTTTTAGAAACGAAGCCAAAAACCTTGAAAACGTTATTAAAGACCTGCTAAATCAGGATTATCCTTCAGATTTATTCGAAATTATTGCAATAAACGATCATTCTGAAGACGATTTTATTAAAGTTTTTGAAAAATTTGGTGGCAAAAAAATTAAGCTAATAAATCTTTCGGAGGAAGAATCGGGTAAAAAACAAGCCATTATTAAGGGACTTAAAGCCTCCAATTTTAGCACAATAGCCTCTGTGGATGCCGATTGCCGTTACACAAAAAAATGGCTGAAAACAATGGTTCAATTTCAGATTCAGATGAATGCCGATTTGGTTTTTGCACCGGTAGATTTTTATGGTGGAAGCAGCTTTTTCGGAAAACTTCAAAATCTGGAATTTTTGAGTCTTATTGGTTCCGGTGCAGGGGCAGCAGGAATTGGAAATCCGATTTTTTGCAATGGAGCAAATCTAATCTACAAAAAGGAATTTGCTGAAAATAAAAATTCTTTCCAAGAATCAATTCCCTCGGGCGATGATGTATTTTTACTTCAATCCATTAAAAAGAAAAAGGGCAAAATTAATTTTCTAAAATCTTTTGAAGCAATTAGTTACACCAAACCTCCTAACAATCTGAAAGAATTCGTAACTCAAAGAAAAAGATGGTCTTCAAAAGCAAAGAATTATAAGGATTCGGATTCTATTTTGGTTTCGATAATTGTATTTCTGAATTCATTTTTACTAATTTCTTTGAGTATTGCCGGAATTTTTTCAGAATTATTTCTTAATGTTTTTATTTTGTTGTTTGTTCTAAAAAGCCTTGTAGATTTAATTTTCTTTATTCCCGTCTTAACATTTTTCAAAAAACAAAAGTTGCTTATTTGGTTTATTCCACTACAAATATTGTATATTATTTATGTGGTTTTTATTGGCCTTTTTGGAACCTTTGGGAAAAACAGGTGGAAAGGACGAACAGTATAATAATGATAGTTTGATAGTTTGAATTGAACTATCTTTTAGGTCAATTAAGGCTTTTGATTGCTAATGATATTAAATTTTCTGTTGTATTGGTAAAATTGGTATATTTGGGCTTGTTGAAAATAACAACAAACAAATAATAATATCTTTCTATGGTATTGAATTACATCTGGATAGGATTTTTTCTGATAGCTTTTCTGGTAGCAATTATTAGAACTGTTGGTTATTATTTTCGTGATTCTTTAGTAGAAATAGGTTTATATTTCGACGCAGCCGATTTTAATGTTTTTCAAGACATAATTCAGCAAATGTTTTTTTGGGCCGAGAAAAGTGTTGGAATTTCAATTTACCTTATTGGAATTATGACCTTATGGCTTGGGATTATGAAAATTGGTGAGAATGCAGGTGCAGTTCAAGGATTGGCAAGACTTTTCAGTCCTTTCTTTCAAAAAATCTTTCCCGATATTCCTAAAAATCACCCGGCTTACGGCTCTATGATGATGAATTTCTCGGCCAATATGCTTGGATTAGACAATGCAGCTACTCCTTTGGGAATTAATGCAATGAAAGAACTTCAAAAGGAAAATAAAGAAAAAACCAGAGCAAGTAATGCCCAGATAATGTTTTTGGTATTAAACACTTCCGGACTTACTCTTATTCCTGTAACTGTAATTGGTTACAGGGCAATGTACCATGCAACAAATCCGGCCGATGTTTTTATTCCGATATTAATTGCAACTTATTGTTCTACACTTATTGGACTTATTACAGTTTCACTTTTTCAGAAAATTAATCTTTTTAATAAAACAGTATTGCTTTATCTGGGCACAATAACATTGTTTATTGGACTCATAATCTGGTATATGTCGGGGCTTGAAAAAGAAAAAATTGCCTCATATTCGGGATTAGCAGGAAATATGATACTTTTCTCCATAATTACCTTGTTTATTCTTATGGCTTTCAGAAGGAAAATAAATGTTTATGATTCATTTATTGAAGGAGCAAAAAAAGGCTTTGGAATAGCAATAAAAATTATTCCTTATCTTATTGCAATGTTGGTTGCTATTGGTGCTTTTAGAGCATCGGGAGCTTTCGATATTTTAATTGAAGGCATTGCCAATGTTCTTGCGGTTTTCGGAGCCGACCCCAGGATTGCCGATGCCTTGCCCACAGCCTTTATGAAGCCCCTTAGCGGTGGTGGAGCAAGAGGAATGATGATAGAAACAATGGATAAATTTGGAGCTGATTCGTTTCAGGGATTTCTTTCATCTGTTTTTCAAGGTTCAACAGAAACAACTTTCTACACATTAGCAGTTTACTTTGGGGCTATTAATGTAAAAAACACTAGATATACAGTAACGGCAGGACTTATAGCTGATTTTGCAGGAATTTTAGCAGCAATTTTTATTGCAATAATTGTTTTTGGTAATTAATCTTTCCATCCAAAAAAATAATCTATCTAATGAAAACAGAAACAATTTATAAGGATCTTGGGCTAATTGATTATAAAGAAGCATGGGCTTTGCAAGAAGAGTATTTTAACATTTTGGTAGAAAACAAAAAAAAAACTGAAGTAGGAGATTTACCAAATTACCTTATATTCTGCGAACATCCTAATGTTTACACACTTGGAAAAAGCGGAAAGGACAATAATTTACTAATTTCAGAATCTTTTCTAAAAAGCATTTCAGCAACATATTACAAAACAAACAGAGGTGGCGATATTACTTACCATGGTCCGGGTCAGCTTGTTGGTTACCCAATTTTTGATATTGAAAAATTAAAATTATCAATTAAAGAATATGTGTATTTGCTTGAGCAATGCATAATAAACTTGCTTGCAAAATACAATTTAAAAGCCGACAGATTGCAGGGAGCAACAGGTGTTTGGCTTGATTCTGAAACTAATAATCCAAGAAAAATTTGTGCCATTGGGGTAAAAGCCGGAAGATACATAACTATGCATGGTTTTGCACTAAATATTAATACGAATCTCAGTTATTTCAATCATATTAATCCTTGTGGATTTACCGATAAAGGAGTAAGCTCTATGCAAAAAGAACTTGGCAAAGAAATTAACTTAAACAAAGTAAAAACAGAACTATTAAAGGAATTTGAAGAGATTTTTAATTTGAAGTTTATTTTCTAACCTCCATCAACAATCGAAAGCAGAGTAATTGTATCGTCGGAGTTAAGAATAAACTCAGGTTTTACAAAAACCCCATTTACCATTACCATAAATTCTTCATTTCTTAACTTTGGATATTTGTTAAAAAGAAATTCCAACAAATATCCAACGCTTGCAAAATGTTCAATTAATTCAGAGTCTGAACCGGTAATATTTTTTAGAGTTCCAAAATATTCGATTTTCATTTTTTTTATTATTAAAAACGAAATTTACTAATTTTTTATCATTTTAATAAATTCCAAGAATAAATAATC
>JAFGXD010000012.1 GCA_016936815.1 Bacteroidales bacterium | reverse complement strand
TCTGATGCAGCAAAATATATGACAAAAAATGAAATGTCTGCTTTGCTAATTAATATTGATGAGAATACTACAGCAGGTATTGTAACCGACCATGATATTAGAGCCAGAGTTGTGGCCGCTAACGAAATTGTTTCAGAACCGGTTTATAAAATAATGTCTTCTCCTTTAATTACCATTACCGAAAATTCATTGGTTTTTGAAGCTATTTTAAAAATGCAAGAGAAGCGTGTAAGGCATTTGGCTGTTAAGGATGTTGGTGGAAATATTACTTCAGTTGTTAGTTTCGAGGAACTTATGCAGGCGCAAACTTACTCGCTTTCAATAATTATTCATGAAATCGAACATGCAGAATCTGTTGCAGAAATAATTGAAGTTCATGATAAAATGCCGCAGTTGATTAATACTTTGATTAATTCGGGAGCTAATACTCAGAATATTACCAGAATTATTACTTCTGTTACCGATACTATTTCCAGAAAGCTTATTGAATTTGCTATTAACGATTTGGGACAACCTCCCGGAAAATTTGCCTTTATTGTGCTTGGAAGTGAGGGTAGGGAAGAGCAAACCCTTGCAACTGATCAGGATAATGCAATTATTTTTGAAGAAACAGATAATGAGGTTGATAAAGATTATTACATTAAGCTTGGAGAAAAGGTCTGCAATTGGCTTAATGATGTTGGTTACAAATTTTGTGAAGGAAATATTATGGCCAAAAATCCAAAATGGTGTCAACCTTTCTCTGTGTGGAAAGAATATTTTTCCAATTGGATTCTATTGCCTGAAAGTAAGAACCTCTTAAATATTAATATTTTCTTCGATTATAGAATGGTTTACGGCCATTCAGGTTTTGTGGAAGATCTAACAAAATTCATTTACCGTGAAGTTGAAAAAACCGACCAGTTTTATTACCATTTTGCCGGTAATGCTCTTCAGTTTAAATCTCCCTTAGATTTCTTTGGAAATATTAGAACAACAAATACAGCACAAAAAGAAGGAGTTTTTAGTATTAAGGAATCTATTGTTCCTTTGGTAAGTTTTGCCAGAATTTATGCTTTGAAAAATGGTGTAATTGAAACTAATACTCTTGCTAGAATGAAGCAACTTGTTAATGGAGAGTTTATTAGAGAAGAAATGTATGATGAATTTGTTGTGGCCTACAATTATCTGATGTTAATGCGTTTTACTCACCAAATAGAGCTTATTCAGCAAGGAAAAACTGCCGATAATTTTATTGTCCTAAAGAAACAAACTGGAATTGAGCAAACTATGTTAAAAAAAGTTTTTAATCAAATTGCCGATTTCCAAAAAAATATCGCAATGAATTTTACAGGTAAAACTATATAGTCTCTATTATTAATCACAATTTTTTTACATTGAAACGATAATTTCAATATTTTTCTATAATCTAATGGTCTGTTGTTATTAATTCATTTTTATTAATCGTTATTGCCAAATAATATTCTTTTACTATCTTTAGTCCCTGAAGGATTTAAGATTTAATTAACCTGTACTTAATTATTAATGCTAAATTATTGATATTATGAATTTTGAACTAACAGAAGAACAACGATTTATTCGCGAGAGCATTAGGGATTTTGCCGAAAGAGAAATCCGTCCGCTTGCTAAAGAATTGGATGACAAACAACAGTTTTCTTACGATTTGACAAAAAAAATGGGTGAAATGGGACTTTTTGGAATGATAGTTTCTCCC
Organism: Bacteroidales bacterium; assembly: GCA_016936815.1. Lineage (GTDB taxonomy): Bacteria > Bacteroidota > Bacteroidia > Bacteroidales > GWF2-38-335 > GWF2-38-335. Next base: position 2,857 of record JAFGXD010000012.1, on the reverse strand, counting down.
GAATATGGTGGTCAGGGTTTAGACTATATTTCGTACATTATTGCAGTTGAGGAACTTGCTCGAATTGATGGTTCTCAGGCTGCTACATGTGCAGCGCATAACTCCTTGGGCGTTAATCCGCTTTATTATTTTGGAAACGAAAAACAAAAAAAGGAATTAGTGCCGCAATTATGCACAGGAGAAGCTTTATGGGGTTTTGGTCTTACCGAGCCGGGTGCAGGTTCAGATTCAAGAGCTTCAAAAACTACTGCCAAACTTGCTGATGGAAAATGGACAATAAACGGTTCTAAAATTTTTATCACAAATGCTTCTTCTGATATTTCAAAAGGCTCTACAATACAAGCTGTATCGGCTGATGAAAATGGAAAGAAAGAATTTTCAGCAATAATTGTTCACCAGAATACTCCCGGTTACACCGCAAAAACAATGCACGATAAAATGATGTGGCGCGCTTCCAATACTGCCGAGTTGTATCTCGACGATGTGGTTGTTCCGGAAGAAAATTTGCTTGGAAAAAGAGGTGAAGGTTCAAAAATAATGTTGAATACTCTTGATCATGGAAGACTTTCCATTGCCGCCATGGGATTGGGTTGTGCGCAGGGAGCTTTCGAATTGGCTCTAAATTATGCCAAAGAAAGAGTACAATTTGGAAAACCTATTTCTCATAATCAGGTTGTGGCTAATAAACTTGCTGAAATGGCTTTACAGATTGAATTGGCAAGAAATCTTCTGTATAAGGCTTGTTGGTTAAAAGATAATGGAAAACCATTTGCCAAAGAGGCTGCAATGTCGAAATGGTACTGTTCAGAAATTGCCAAAAAAGTGGCTGACGAAGGCGTTCAGATTCACGGTGGATACGGATTAATGAAAGATTACGAGATTGAAAGATTTTACCGCGACCAAAGATTGCTTCAGATTGGAGAAGGTACTTCTGAAATTCAACAATTAGTTGTTTCTCGTCATATTGGCTGTTACAGCTAGTATTAAATGAATTATTTTTCAACTTTAAAAAAATAAAAAATGAAGAAAGTAGTAAAAAATGCAGCAGAAGCTATTGCCGACATTAAGGATGGTGCGGTTGTAATGTTTGGTGGCTTTGGGCTATGTGGTATTCCTGAAAATTGCATTAATGCTCTGGTTACTAATAATATTAAAGGATTAACCTGTATTTCTAACAATGCCGGCGTAGACGAATTTGGCCTTGGACTGTTGCTAAGAAAGCACCAAATGAAAAAAATGATTGCATCTTATGTTGGTGAAAATAAAGAATTTGAACGTCAGCTTCTTTCCGGAGAACTTGAAGTTGAGCTAATGCCACAAGGAACTCTTGCGGAAAGAATTCGTGCCGGTGGTTTTGGTATTCCTGCTTTTTTTGTTCCTGCAGGCTATGGAACTGAAGTTCAGGGCAATAAGGAAGTTCGTGAATTTAATGGAAAAATGCATGTTCTTGAAATGGGTTTAACAGCCGATTTTGCTATTGTTAAGGCCTGGAAAGGAGATACACATGGAAATTTAATTTACAGAAATACTGCCAATAACTTCAATCAACCTATGGCAACAGCCGGAAAAATTACCATTGCAGAGGTTGAAGAGTTGGTGCCTTTTGGTCAGTTGGATCCAAACCAGATTCATACTCCGGGAATTTTTGTTCAAAGAATTTTCCAAGGAGTAAATTATGAGAAACGTATTGAATTTGTAACTGAAAGGGTTTAATTTGTTTAACTTTTAAAAAAGAAAATTATGGCTTTAGATAAAAACGGAATAGCAAAACGAATTGCCCAGGAACTCAGAGACGGGTACTATGTAAATCTGGGAATTGGAATTCCAACTTTGGTAGCAAACTATATTCCACAGGGTATTGATGTTGTTTTGCAATCTGAAAATGGATTGTTGGGAATTGGTCCTTTTCCTGAAAAGGGGACAGCCGATCCGGACTTAATAAACGCTGGAAAGCAAACTGTTACAGTACTTCCGGGAGGAGCATTTTTCGATTCTTCAACAAGTTTTGGAATGATTCGCGGCGGACATGTAGATTTAACTGTTTTAGGTGCTTTTGAAGTGGCAGAGAATGGAGACATTTCTAGTTGGAAAATACCGGGAAAACTAGTTAAAGGAATGGGAGGAGCAATGGATTTGGTTGCAGCAGCTAAGAATATTATTGTTGCTACAACACATACCGATAAAGACGGCAATGCAAAACTTTTGAAAAAATGCTTATTACCCTTAACCGGTGTTCAGTGTGTTAAGAGAATTGTTACCGATTTGGCTGTTGTGGATGTAACTCCTAATGGTTTTAAACTGGTAGAAAGAGCTCCCGGCGTTTCGGTTGAGGAAATTGTTTCTAAAACCGAAGGAAAAATGATTGTTGAAGGAGATATTCCTGAAATGAAAATATAAGGAAAAAAGGGGCGTTGGCCCCTTTTTTTATTTAATTTTTATAGCCTTTTTCACCCAAACCATACCATCAACTTTAAGACTATAGAAGTACAATCCGGGAGCAATATCATTTGCATTCCATTCTACTGAATAGTTTCCTTGCTCCTGATTTTCGCTAACAAGTCTTTCTATAAATCGACCGTATTGGTCGGTAATTTCCAGTTCCACATATCCGGCATTGCCAATTGAATAGGTAAATGTTGTTTTATAGGCAAAAGGATTAGGATTGTTTTGGTTAAGCGTAGTTTTGTTTTCTAACAAAGAACCATCTGTTTCAATAGCAATGGTAGTTGAATTGATTTCCACATCCTGCGATTTTGCACCACCATCTTCACAACACATAGCAAGCATGCTTTCTATTTGTTGAAAGCGGGTTTCGTAGTTGTTAATTATTTCTTTCAAACTTTCTATGCTATCTTGT
>JAFGXD010000011.1 GCA_016936815.1 Bacteroidales bacterium | reverse complement strand
TTTTTATTCATAACCTTTGATTTGCTTCAAATGTAGTAATATTAGGCTTTATAGAAGTTTTTACCATTATTTTTGTCCATTAAGCCTGAATAATTCGTTTTAGTACAACATAAACAATAAATTATCAGACTATTAAACAATCATACAACCTAATACTCCAATATCCAAGCTTCTTTGTTTGTTGTTGAATGAACTTCCTTAAGTTTTGCAAGAGCCTCTTGTTTTGTTGCAAAGGAATAGTAAGGAACATACCAGAAGTTTTTTCTTGGGCCAAACATTTCAGAATCAAATCCCTGAGACTTAAGTTTTGCGCTGAATTTAACTGCATTTTCCTTAATCGAGAAACTTCCGGCAATTATGTGATATTTGTAACCCGAACTTATAGTTGTGGTTGTAGTTGTAGTAGTGGTTGTAGTTTCATTTTTTGATACAGTTGCTTCTTTTCTTGTTTCGAGAATATCGGAAAGTACTTTGTTTGCCTTCGTTGACATTGCCAGCAATGCAGTTCTGTTTAAAAAATAGTCTCTATTTTCTGAAAAAAGTACATTAATTGCCAATAATGTGTCTTTTTTCTCTATTTCATTTTTCTTTTCTAAACTATCTAATTCAATACTAATTGTTTCCACAAAATCTTCTTCAATTTCAAAAACTTCTGCTTCAGAAATATTTGTCTGAATTTCGTTTTCAGAATCTCCAAAGCAATACAAATAACCATCTCTTGATGCTAAATAGACAATACTGTCGAATGAAATGGGAGTAGATTCAAATCCACCCGGCACAAAACTAATTAGTTCAAACTCCAAAGAATCGTTATAAGAAAATAGATATACTCCCTTGTAACTCGCTGCAATTAACTTGTTTTCATAAACCACAGGTGTAGAAATACTTTCACCAATTTTGTATTTAAAAACTAGATCGGGGCAAGGTAAATTTTCTTCCAGATTTGGTCCAAGTACAGTTTTGTTTATGTCAATTTGCTTATAGTTAATTACATATAAATATCCGTCAATTCCACTAAAAACGGCTAGATAATGTTTTGGATGGTATGAATCATTTGTTGCAACAGATCCAATAACTCCGCCCTGCCAGTCGGCAAAAGAATTATTGTCGGTGGGAAAGAACCATTCCACTGCCTTTATTCCTTCATTTAAAGGATTAAGTTTTATTACGCCACCTTTTCCCGAAATATATTGCTTTTCAATGGGCACAAGCAAGCAATTATCGGAAGTTACTGCAGGAGAGCCATTTAAATCGGAACCTATTTTGTAATCCCAATCTATTTCCTTGCTAATTAAATTATAACCATAAACATGTCCCGAACCTGATGCAATGTAAATGTGGTTGTTTATCCGTACAGGCGATGCTTCTGTTACCAGATTCCCTCCGTGTTTTTGAATGTCGGTATTATCGAAAAGCTTGTGTTCGCTAATTATTTCAGGGTAATTATTTCCTTGATAATTAGTTATTTTTTTTGGATTTATTACTGCCAAATAGCCGTTTTCAAGACCAATATAAATTGTATCGTTAATTACAAGCGCCGAGCCATCTACATCCCTGCTGTAAGATTGGGTCTTTTTTACGTTTATGCGCCATAATTCTTTTCCGCTTGTGTATGAAACAGCTCTAAAACTGTTTATTTCTTCGCTGCTGAATGAGTTGTGCAATCCCAATCGGCTTCCTTGCAAAATTACATACCTTTCTTCAGGATTTTTTGCACTACTATTTTCCCAATAGGTTCCTGTTCCCTTAATAATATCATCGAATTTGTATTCCCAAATTATTTCTCCGGTTAAAGCATTTATTTTCTTTAAGTTATGGTCGTAACAGCCTATTGTAAGAAATAGATTTTTTCCTTCTCTAATCAAAAGTGGCTGACCCGTCCATCCGGCTCCTGCCCACAAATTTGCTCCTTTTTCTTTGTTTACTCTTGTTTGCCCGGCTCCTAAAAAGGTTTTCCAAATGCTATTTAATTTGGTTCCGGGGGTATTACCATAGAAGTTGTTTTTCGAATTACCTAAAAATGTACCTATAAACGCTTGAATATAAGTTGGTTTGTGGTGTTTTTCCGATTGGTATTCTACTAATCTGTTGGCTTTTGTTTTTTCTTTATTACCGGTAAATGCTACAATTTTGTCGAAATAAAAAAATGAAAAAGATCCCAAACTTAATATCAAAAACGAGGCAATATACAATAGTTTCTTTTTCAATTATTTAATATTCAATGATTTTAAGCTATTCTATTCCCAAATAAGAGGTCCCCCACAAGCTATGTTTATTACTTTAGAATTTTCGTTTCCAAACCATAAAAACATATTACTTTTAAAATCGCTCCAATTGTTTTCTTGGTGTTCGCAAAGATATTTAAGTACAATAATTTCTTCATTATTCTTAATTACATACATTGGAGGCATTTTTATGGCTTTTTTGTTTTCCCCAACTTTTATCTTATCACATTCACCTCCAAAGCAATCTAGCCATTTTTCGAATGTAATGTTGCATTTGGTTTCATCTTCAAACTTGTAAACAAAAATATTTGCAACGGGGTAAATACCTTCTACATCGCCGTATTTTACGGTTGAATTTTTCTTAAACTGCATACTGGTTTTTACTGCATCAGAGGTTTCCAGAATATGTTCCCCTTTGGTGCTTTTGCCAATTTCAAGGTAAACTTTATCTAAACTTGCCCTGAATTCATCAATTCTTTCTTCAAGACTTAATCCATTAATACTGTTTGTGTTTTCTGTTTTAATCGTATCTTGCTCAATAATAGTATCTTGTTGTATTTGCATTTCTTGTTTTGTGGAATCTGAATTTCCTTCTTTGGTCTTATTTTCACTTTCATTATTACAAGAAATAAATGTAATTAAGATGCCGGCAATGAGGGGGAATAAGATTTTCATGGTAAAGAGTTTATTTTCTAAATAGTTTGTCGATTTTTAGGTTGAAATTCTTAAAAGGGCCTTCAATTTCAATTCCACCTTGTCGTAGTGAGTTAAAAATAGAAAACCCGATAAGTTTATCGTATCCTGTTCTAAAGTCTTTGTGGTAAACAAAAATAATGTAATCGTTTTCGGTTTCGTAATGACTTCCTTCAATAATGCTATTGTCGCCCGATTTTTTGCCGTCTTCCAGGAAAACGTACTGGTAGTTGTAATATCCTTGCTTAAGAAACATTTTTAATTGGTACGATTTAGTTTCGAAATTGTAGACCATTTTGTTTTCTTCTTTAAACTGATAGTCGCAAAAATCGCCGAAAACATATAAGCTGCCGTTTGTTAATGGGTAGTCGTAAGGTAAATTAAAATATACCCAAACATAATCTGCTTCCACATCATGATTTTCAGCTTCTTGTTTGTAAATCAGTCTTCTGCCATTAATATCGGCTTCGGTAAAATACACTCCAAAACTACGAGAAATATCATCGGTTAGTCTAACATGGTATTCATCTCCCAGCAGTTCAACGTCTTTAATAAATTCCGATTGATATCTCAGACTCTTAAGATCAAAATTTCTGAATTCGCTTCCTGCCTGAAAGAGGTTTTCTTCATCATAATCGTATTCCAGAATATTTTCCTTAATAAATAGAGGTTTTAGGTTTTCAATTGCATTATCCATTCTAAAGTTTTGCGATACCAAAACCTTAATTTCATCAATTGGGTCGTTAATCTTAAGACCTGAATGGTCTATTGAAAAATCTATTTCATGATGAGTAGTTTTGTAATCGAAGTGGAAAGGTTGTTTTATTTTGGCTTCTATACTAATCTTACTGTCAACAATATAGAATCTTCTTGTTATTACCGGATTCTCTTGATTAAAATCTTCAAAAACTTTAATAATATAATTACCGGAAATTTTCGGTTTCATATTTTCGTTTGGAAAACTAAAGGAATAATGAATAAAATTATCAATTGTATTAAATGAGTATTTGTAATTGAAATCGTGACATTGGTCGAAGCCCGAAATATATTCTTGTGGTTGTAAATCAGAAGGTTCCCAATTGTGGGAGCAATGAATAGTAGTATAAGAATAATCTTTTATTTCGGAACTGAAATCGTCGAAGCAAAGATGAAGAATATCCTCGGAATGAAGTTCCAATACAGGATAAGAAAGTGGCCAACCTTCTCTGTAAATCTGAACAGTCCTAATATTTTCCTTATAAATATGGTTGTCGTATCTTATGAAATTATTGTCAAAATATTCATCCTGATTTTGAGCAACAATAGCGGAAGAGAAAAAAATAATTGTAAATAATAAAAGTCTATAATCCATTTGTGGATGTTTTTTACAAAAATACGGAAATATTTTTTAATTATTGTGTTGAAAAAAAATACAGAATTGCTCATACCTTTTCTTTTTATTATTAATAATTATGCTTTCTTTTTTTGGATAGAATTGATAATAATGTAAATTTGTGAAGAAAAAATATAATAGTGTTATGAAATCGAAATTTTTCTTGATTGTAAATTGCCTATATTTTGTTGTTATTTCTACGGTAATAAGTCAAAATTCATCAGCAGGAACTGAATTCCATTTTGCTTTAATTCAAAATAGAATAGATAAAAATTGTGCTCCAACCTCTAGTCTTTTAGAGCAAGCAGAGATTTTTGTATATGTGAATAATAATTCAAATTCAATTGCAGAAGTTAGTATAGATTTTTCGGGAGAAAATGTAAATTACGAGATAAATGGAGTTTTGTATTTAACAGGAGCAGCTTCTAATCTACATTTATTTTCATTGGATGCCGATGAAACATGCGTAATTCGTTGTGTTCCAAATGATAGTGTAACTTACGATAATGTAAGTCCGGGAGAAGGGTACGAAACAGTTCCAGATTACAGAAATATTCAATTAACAAATAATTGTGCTATTCAGGAAAAAGTGTTTGTAGTAAAAAGCATTAATGAAACTTTAATTACCGTTTTTGTAGAATCAACACAGGGGGCAGGTCGCGATGTTGCAATGGTTCTTCCAAAAGAATCTTTAGGAGTTGAATATTATGCGTTTACTTATGACCCTAGTCCGCTTGAGTATCCAACAAGTCATTATGGGGGAAACTTTGGAGGACCTGCAGAAATTGCTATTGTAGCTGTTGAAGATAGCACAACAATATTCTTTAAACTTCCTGTTTCAATGACTGAGTCGGATTATGCATATTCAAATATTGATTCTAACAATTGTGTAACTTATAATGGTGAAGTAATTCATGAAATTTTGCTAAATGAAGGTGAAGCTTTTCAGATTCAGTCAGATAATTACGATTTAACAGGAACACATTTGTGGTCTGTAAATAGTTTTGCTGTATTTTCAGGCAATATGGCCACTAGAGTTAATTGTACTACAATACCTACTGAATGTGGTTCTGATTATATTTTTGAACAAATGTTCCATAGAAAGAACTGGGCGGAGAACTTTGTGGTTCCAAATATTAATAATGCTGTTGATGATATTGTTAGAATAATTGCCACAGTTAATGGGACAGAAGTTTATATTAATGGTAACCTTGAATATAATCTAAACTCAGGGGAATTTGCAGAATTTGTCAATAATTCTTTAGAACCAATTCGTGTAAAATCTGTGCCTCATCCAATTTCAATTGCACTTTATGGTAAATCATCACAAGTTATTGGGTCATATCATCAAAAAAGAGACCCTAGTTTAACAGTTGTTGCTCCATTAAATCAGGGCGTTCAAGAGATTTCTTTTTCGGTTTTACCTGAGTCTGGTTTTACCGGCTTTTGCACCGATAATGTGAAAGAAGATTATTTGTATATTGTAGCTGCAAGTACAGAAAAATCGTTGGTTTATATTGAGGATTTTATTAATCCTCCAATGGCTGTTGAAGAAATGATAGGAAGTATAGTAGTTCCTTGGACTGCTTTGACTGCAGATACTAATGTTTCATACTGTATAATTGATGTTTCAAATAATTCAAACATTCAGGCAACAACCTATAAACTATTTATGAATCAAATTAATACTTACGGTTTTAATGCCTATGTATTTGGATTAGATTGTACAGAGGGTTATGGCTATTGCACAGGACTAAGTATTGAACTCGATTCAACCACAAATATTACAAATAATTATGAATCAGAACTTATCGTTTTTCCAAATCCGGTTGACGACCAATTAAATATTAAATTTACAGACAAAAACGATCAGGAAATTTTTGTGTCAATATTAGATATTGGTGGAAGGGAAATAATAAATGAGGTTTTTGAACCCACTGATAATATTATCATTAATACAAAATCTTTTATAACAGGTTCATATTTTGTGATAATAGACAGAGGTAAAAGGTTTGTAAGAAAAATTCAGGTAAAATAAATCAAGAATTAATTCTTTTCAATAATATTTTCGGTAAGTTATTTGGGGGTAGGTTGTAGTTATTTACAGTTGATTTCATTATCCTTTCAAATAAAAACCAAACATTACATACTTTTTATCAATGGGTTTTCATTAAAAAAATTATTTTTGGAGAAAAATTGATAAACTAACCGGGTTAATGTTTTTATAAAATAATAATTCATTTTTTGCATGCATATTCTCTTAAATTCCAAAATTCGTTTCGTCCTTTTGGCTATTCTTTTGAATTCTACTTTTCTTTTCTCTCAGCAAAAAACTGTAAAAGGATTTGTGAAATCTTCCGAAGATGGCGAAACTATTCCATTTGCTTCAGTTGTTGTTAAGGGAACAGCAAATGGTGTTGCAACCGATGTTTCAGGAAATTATTCTATTTCAGGTGTTAAAAATGATGATATTCTGGTTTTTAGTTTTGTTGGTTTTGCCAATCAGGAAATTAAGGTTGGCGAAAAAACAGTTATTAATGTTACTCTATTAAAAACTGTACAGGTTATTGATGCTGTTGAAGTTACGGCCTTGGGGATAAAACGACAAAAACGGGCAATCGGATATTCAACACAGAAAATTGAGGCTAAACTCCTCGAAAAATCATCGGAACCAAATATTCTTTCGGGTATGTCGGGTAGGGCAGCAGGTGTAAGTATTTCTAATAGCAATGGAATTGAAGGCGGCTCTACAAGAATTGTTATTAGAGGAAATAACAATATTTCGGGAAGAAACCAGCCGTTAATTGTTATAGATGGTGTGCAGATGGAAAATACGCCGGGCTTGACAAATATTGGAAGAGGTCAGGATTGGGGTTCGCCGATTAATAATATCAATCCTCAGGATATTGAAGATATTAATATTCTGAAAGGCGGTGCGGCTTCTGCTCTCTATGGCTCCAGAGGTGCAAATGGGGTTATAGAAATTACTACAAAAAGAGGAGAGGAGCAGCAGGGAATAGGAATTTCATACAACATGAATTACAAAATTACTTATCCTTACCGTTTTAGAGAAGTTCAGAATAAGTACGGCCATGGAGGACCAATTTCTTTTTCTCCCCCAACTTTTCCCACAAATGCTACTGGCGATACTCTGCTTTATCCGGGGATTTATGGTACAGATAATCTCTTAATGCCCGACGGCTCAATTTCTTCTTCGGCTGCCGAATTCGGTTATTATGGTTCTTCTGTTTCCTGGGGACCTGAAATGAAAGGTCAGCAAGTTAAATGGTGGGATGGGAAAATGCGTTCCTATTCTCCACAGCCCGACAATCTAAAGATGTTTTTTAATAATGGCCATAATGTTAGTCACAATATTGCCGGCTCGGGTGGAGGAAAAAATGGTTCTATGAGAGTTTCTTATACAAATACTAAAAATACTCCAATTGTAGGTAATTCTTTTTATAAGCAAAATACTTTGAATTTGGGTGCTGACTTGAAACTTTCTAAAAGGCTGAGGGTTTTGGTATCTAGCTCATATATAGATTATAACAGGCTAAACACTCCAATTTTGGGCGAAGATCCAAATTCATTCAGCAAGGGAAGTCTTTACTGCTGGCCAAGGTCTTATCAGGGAATTGAAATGGATAATTATGAGCTTGAAGATGGAACAAGAAATCCGCTTTCAGGTTATCCTTTTTATTACATAAATCCCTATGTTTATTGGAATTACAACAATAATAATACTAATCTCGATAGAAACAGGTTTCTTACTTCTGTTTCCGTTGTGTACAAAATAAATAATTGGCTCGATTTTTCTGCTCGCTCAGGAAGAGATTTCAATATGTCGCAGTTTCAAACCAAACATAAACCAACCGATTTAATAGGTGTTACAGATGGTTATTACGCTAATAGCCTTCAAAAAGATAAGTCGGATAATATGGATTTTCTATTTACTTTTTATAAAGATTCGCTGCTTGGTCCAAATTTTAATGCAAAATTTAGTGTTGGTGCTTCTCAGTGGAATCAGGACAATTATTATATAGGTGGAAATTCGGGTACAAATTGGGATTATCCGAATATGTACACTTTTTTTAATTATTCCCCCTACGAATTCGATGGTAATGAGCTTATTAATACAGGAGATATTGTTGATAGTCTGCTAACAAAAGAAAGAATCTACAAGAGAAGAACTAATTCTACATACTCTTTTTTGGATTTGGAATACAAGAATTATTTGTTTTTGCAACTAACAGGTCGTAACGATTGGTCTTCCACTCTTCCTGCAAACAATAATTCGTATTTTTATCCTTCAGTTTCTGTTAGTTTCCTTCCTCTATCGGCTTTTGAAGGAATGAAAACCAAATGGATGAACTTCTGGAAAATTAGAGCCGGAGCTTCGCAAACAGCAACAGATGATTTGCCTTATCAAACGGAATTTTATTACAATACAGGACTTTTCGGAGGATCACAAACTTCAGGTTTTCCATCAACTATTCCTCCTTATGCTCTTAAACCACAGAGAGTTAATTCTTACGAAATTGGTTCTGCTTTTGGATTTTTTGAGAATAAAATCGATTTAGATTTCACTTACTATTACGCCTATTCTTTCGACCAAATTATTCAGTCTCCGCTACCGGCTTCATCGGGAGCAGATTTTATTAAAATAAACGATGGGGTAGTAACAAATAGAGGAATTGAATTGGTTCTTAATGCCACTCCAATTGCTAAAAAGAATTTGATTGTAAGCACTGGAATTAATTATGCAAGAAACAAAAATATTGTAAAAAGTCTTGGTGATTATGCCGACATGCTTATGATGGCCGAAATTTGGGGGCTTAACGGACCGGCAATGGCTTTACGTGAAGGCGATGAATTTGGTACAATTTACGGTTACGATTACGTTTATCATGCTAATGGCAAACCTATTGTTAATGAAGATGGTACAAAGTATTTAGTTACTGAAAACAGAGTTCCTATTGGAAATGCTTCACCCAAATTTGTAGCCGGCTGGCATACCACTGTAAAATATAAGAACATTAGTTTTGGTACATTAATCGACTGTAAATGGGGAGGCGACATTTATGCAGGCTCTTATGTAATTGGTCTTCAAACAGGGCAAAGTCCCGAAACTCTTTTGGAACGCGATGGAGGAGGCCTTGCTTACACCGATCCCGAGGGAAATACAAACAATATTGGTGTTATTTTAGATGGAGTGTATGAAGATGGAACTGTAAACGACAAGGTTGTGCATTATTATTACAAATATATGCCAAATGCCGGTGGATGGGGGCATTTTCTTTCAACTCCCGGAATTGTTGAAAACACTTG
>JAFGXD010000001.1 GCA_016936815.1 Bacteroidales bacterium | reverse complement strand
TCTTGTCTTTCTTCTTTTCCGAATAATTCAAATCCCGGCATAGTGTTAATATTTTATGATTTTTGGCGAAATTATACAGAAAATAATAAATTTCCTATTCTACAAGAAACTTAGTATTAACAATTTTCTTATTTCCATATATCACATTAACAGCATACATTCCCGAGGCAAAGTGAGAAATGTCGAATTTCACAATTTTATTTCCCGGAATCAGTTCTATTCTTTCTGTCGCCAAAGTTTTTCCATGAATATCAATAATACTTATTTCTGCAGGAACATCAATTTCAGAAAACAAATTAACAAACAATTCTTTATCGGCAGGGTTTGGGTAAACTTTAAGAATGAAATTCATGTTGGCAATATCGAAAATAAGATTTGGGTTTTCACCAATAATAAAAACATGTGGATCGGGTTCTCCTATATACGGATGATTTGCTGTTCTAGGAGAATTATCTTCGGCATGAATATAATAAGAAACCTGCGTGTTTTCAGGTAATTCAGGAATTGAGGCAAAATAAGTGTCTCCACCTGAATTTGTCATTGTTATTTGATTGTACCCTTCGCCGTCCGGATTATAGAACAATGTTGCCTGAGTAATATCGGCTCCTGAATAAGGTACTATTTCGGCGGTTATGGGATATTCGTTTGAATAATCAACTAAACCCTGAGTTGGAATATGAAAAATATGCAGCATGCCTCTGTCAGGTACTTCATGAGTGCGGCAATGTAATGCGTCAGTTGCTTCCCAATTGGAAGATCCGGCAGTAAAACCAATAATTTCGTAACCGGGCATTGCTTGTTGGTAAACGGCCAGAGCATCGTCGTTCCATGCAGCAGCGGAGCCGTCGACAAAAGGAATAAACACACGATTGTTTAATATTAAAGAGTTTGTGTATGGTTGGCCATTAGGACTGTAAGTTCTGTAAACCTGATAATTTGTTCCATAAGAAGATTCAGTATTTGCAAAATAATCAGCAACAGCCTCATATTCATCATATTGAGAGCTGGTTGAAGGGACTTGCCCAATTAGAACTTTATCTACATCGAGAAATTTTCCCCAACAGTCAATATGTTTTATATATTCTCCCTGTGGATCGTTTATCACCATATGATTAGTTACTCCCATATATGAAGCAAGTTTAGAATCAACCTGAACTTCTGTCTGATCATCATTTTCTTCATAAACCAATTCTGTTGATGCCGCAACAGAAATTCCATCGTTCATAAAATTTCCTCCTGTATGCAACACATTCATCCCATACAAATTGTAACCATAAGCCGAAGCAAAAGCAATAGGAACATCGTTATCATTAGGACGAGGTCTATTATAGGGGAAGTTTATTACTGAAACCTCGTTGTTAACGGCAATAAACCAAGGACTAAAATCTCTGGTCCAATATGAATCGATTGGAGCAAAAAGAAATTCACAATTATCTGTGTTAACTCCATTATTATTATAAAAATCTAGCACAGTACTCTGTTGAGAACTATTTTCAACAATTGTAATAACTGTTACAACTTCCGACATAGATGCAATAAGACTTACAGGAATTCCAAAATATCCACCCCATCCACTCATATACGCTACAATTACTGCCGACATTTGTTCAAACTCGGCAATGGGTCTTACTGTTCCGATTGGTGGTGCGGTTTCGGTAAAGGACTTATAATTAAGTTTTTCGTTACCTAATTCGCTTTTAGAAATCATGTGATGTTTTCCCTGAAAGGAACTATTAATAATTTCCTGTGAAAACAAAACTCCTGAAAAAATCAGTGCAATTAGAATTAAATTTACCTTCTTCATGGTTGTAGTAGTGATAATTTAAGTAAAAGTATTAAAGATTGTTTAGGTAATTAAATCAAATTATACCAAATTCTTTTAACAATTAGACGAAATTGATTGCAAGAGAAAGAAAATGAGCAAAAACTCCAACGAATTGATAACAAAAAGAATAATTTTTGTGTTGAATTTTACTATTTTTGACCTTTCAAAACCTTAAATTTAAAAAAATGAAAAAATCTGTTTATACATTTACTGCAATGCTTATGTTTTTCGGATTTCTAATTTCTTGTTCTGAAGAGAAAAAGGAAGATACCAAAGAAACTAAAACCGAAGTAAAAGATTCTGTTAAAGAAGATGTAAGCAAAACAAATGAGGAGGCATGCCTAGAAATAATTGCAGATTATAAACAAGCCGTTTTATCTTCAGTAGAACTTATTGAGAAAGTAATTGGAAACGAAAAGAAATCTTTGGAAGATAATTTGGAAATATTGATGAATGCCTTAACCCTTCAGCAGCAATTGAGTGAATTAGGACAAAGAAAATTAGGCGAGCAATGCTGGAAAGATTTTTTGAAACTTCAGCTACAATTTGTTGAGGCTTTGTTAAAAGTTCAGGACAAACTTAAAGATGGAGATGTACTTTCAGCTTTTCTGGAAAGTATGAAAGAATTAAAAGATGCAAAACAAACAATTGAAGAAATTAAGGCAATTGTTACAGAATAATAATAGATGATTTGGTTTAATTCCATAGTTTCCTGGTTAAACACCAAAAGGCTTCACCAGCTCGATTTATCTATGCGATATCCTTTTGATGTGCAAAGAGAAACTTTTTTAAAACTTATTGAAAAAGCTGAGGACACAGAATGGGGTAAAAAATACGGCTACAGGTCGGTTTCTTCTGTAGAGGAATTTCAAAAGCGTGTTCCTGTGCAAGATTACGAAGATGTTAAACCTTACATTATTCGCTTACGTCAGGGAGAAAAAAATCTTCTTTGGCCCGGTTCAATTAAATGGTTTGCCAAATCCTCTGGCACCACAAACGATAAAAGTAAATTTATCCCCGTAAGTAAAGAAGCACTTGAAGATTGTCATTTTAGAGGTGGAAAAGATGTTCTCGCCTTTTATACCGAACAATTTCCGGAAACCCGTTTGTTTAAGGGCAAGGGACTAACCTTGGGAGGTAGTCATCAAATAAACAATTTCAGCAACGATTCATATTATGGTGATTTGTCGGCTATTCTTATTCAGAACCTGCCTTATTGGGTTGAGTTTATCAGAACTCCCAAAACAAAAGTAGCTTTAATGGATAAGTGGGAGGAAAAAATTGAAGAAGTTGCCAACGAAACCCTTCGCGAAAATGTAACCAGCATTGCCGGTGTGCCTTCGTGGACTTTAGTTTTAATAAAATATATTCTTGAAAAAACAGGCAAAAAGAATTTATTGGACGTTTGGCCCAATTTGGAACTTTTTAATCATGGAGGTGTAAGTTTTACTCCATATAGAGAGCAATATAAGAAGCTTATTCCCTCCGAAAACATGAATTATTTGGAGAATTATAATGCTTCCGAAGGTTATTTTGCAATTCAAAACGATTTAAATGACCCGGGAATGATGCTTATGCTTGATTATGGTATTTTCTACGAATTTATTCCAATGGATGAGTTTGGAAAAAAGAATCCGAATATTGTACCTCTGGAAGGAGTTGTTCTTAATAAAAACTATGCAATAATAATTTCAACCAACGGAGGCTTATGGAGATATTTAATTGGCGATACGGTAAAATTTATTTCTAAAGACCCCTATAAACTAATAATTACCGGACGTACTAAACATTTTCTTAACGCATTTGGGGAAGAAATAATTATTGAAAATGCAGAAAAAGCTATTCAAATTGCTTGCGAAAAAACCAATATTCAGGTTAATGATTATACTGCTGCACCGGTATTTATGGGCGAAAATCAGCAGGGAACACACGAATGGATTTTTGAGTTTGAAACAGAACCAAACGATTTAGATTACTTCATATCATTATTAGACAACGCCTTACAGTCGGTGAATTCAGATTATGAAGCAAAACGATACAAAGATATTACTCTTGCAAAACCTGTAATTCATTCTTTGCCAAAAGGTAGTTTTTACAAATGGCTTGAAAAAAAGGGAAAGCTGGGCGGACAGAATAAAATTCCAAGACTCTCAAACGACAGAAAATATGTTGAGGAATTACTTGAAATGTTTAAGAGTTAACTTACATTCTTCTTAAATCCCTTTTCAAAAAATTTCCAAAGACGTCCTGTTGGTAAGCTGGCAATAATCTTTAAATTTTCTTTGGTAACAGGATGTTCAAATTCTATTGAATATGCATGCAAATCTATTCCTCCATCGGGGTTAGAACGATTGAAACCGTATTTTAAATCGCCTTTAATGGCACAACCAATTTTGCTTAGTTGCGAACGTATCTGATGATGGCGGCCTGTAATTAGCTTTATTTCTAGTAAATGATAATTATCGGAAGAGGCTTTTAAGGTATAAATTAGCTCCGCTTTTTTCGAATCCGGAACTTGCTTGTCGTAGCAATACGATTTGTTCTGCTTCTGGTTACGAACAATCCAGTGAAAAAGATGATCGTTTGATTTTGGAGGCTTATTTTTTACTATGGCTAAATAGGTTTTTTGTGAAGTCTTTTCCTGAAACATTGCATTTAAACGTGTAAGAGCTTTTGATGTTCTGGCAAAGACAACTACACCACTAACCGGCCGGTCAATTCTATGAGCAACTCCCAAAAAAACATTTCCGGGTTTGTTGTATTTTTCTTTAAGATATTGTTTTAGATTAACTGTTACGGGGTCATCGCCGGTATTGTCGCCCTGAACCAAATCTCCCACCCTTTTGTTTACGGCAAGAAGATGGTTGTCTTCATACAATATTTCAGGAATTGAATTTTGCTCCAAGCTCATTAATACTGTTCTTTTTCGTTCGGAAAATCCCCTGAACGAACGTCAATTATGTAGTTTTGTACTGCTCCGGTAATTTCAGCAAAAAGATTATGATATCTTCTTAAAAACCTTGGAGAGAAATCCTGAATAATACCCAACATATCGTGAGTTACCAAAACCTGACCATCTACATGCGGCCCTGCTCCTATTCCAATAACAGGAATCTGAACACCTTTAGAAACCTCACAGGCCAATTTTGCAGGAATTTTCTCTAAAACAATTGCAAAACAGCCAATATCTTCAAGCAAATGAGAATCTTCAACCAATTTTCGGGCTTCTTCTTCCTCCTTGGCTCTAACAACGTATGTTCCAAATTTGTGAATAGACTGTGGAGTAAGTCCCAAATGTCCCATTACCGGTATTCCTGCCGATAAAATTCGTTCCACCGATTCCTTAACCACCGAACCTCCTTCAAGTTTTATCGCATGAGCACCTGTTTCTTTCATAATTCTAATTGCAGTTGCTAGAGCTTCTTTAGAATTTCCCTGATATGAACCAAAAGGTAAATCAACCACTACCAAAGCCCTGCTTGTTGCTCTAACAACACCTCTTGCGTGGTAAATCATTTCATCTAAAGTAATAGGCAAGGTACTTTCGTTGCCTGCCATAACATTTGAAGCAGAATCGCCAACAAGCAAAACATCCACCCCGGCACTATCCAGAATTCGAGCCATTGAATAGTCATAAGCAGTTAACATTGCAATTTTTTGCTTCTTAAGTTTCATCTCATGAAGAACATGAGTTGTAATCTTTTTTATATTCTTATGTACAGACATTATACTAATGTGTTTTTTTAATCGTTTAATTTACGTATTTTTGCTGCAAAGTTTAGTATTTTTTTTTAATTCAAAGGATTTCAATGAAAAAATATATTTATTTAACTCTTCTACTACCAATACTTTTTATTAATTCTTGTAAAACCGATTTTGATGTAAATGCCAACTGGAAAGATATTCCCGTTGTCTATTGCCTTCTTAATCCGAACGATACTATTCATTACGTAAAACTTAATAAGGCTTTTCTTGGCGAGGAAGATGCTTACTTAATGGCCGCAGAACCAGATTCTCTCTTTTATTCTTCGGCAGAGGTAAAACTTGAAAGATTTAAAAATGGGCTACTTCAGGAAACCATTATTTTCGAACCAACCACAGAAATTCCAAAAGAGGATGGAATTTTTGCCAACGACTACAATCTTATTTACAAATCTGCAGCTAACTTAAACAAAGACGGGGAATACCATCTAAAAATTAATATTCCTGAAAAAACTGAGGAGATTTCTTCAACAACAAAACTAATAACTAATTTGCAGGTATCAAATCCGGTAACTTATAGAAAAATAAATTTTGCAAATACAACATCTCAGTTTTTGGCCGAATGGAAATCATCCGAAAATGCTCGTCTTTACGAAATAACAGTATTTTTCTATTATTATGAAATTAAACCCGGCCAAGATCCTGAATTAAAAACCATTGAATGGGTGCAACCTACTAAAACCTCTTCCAATAATTTGGGTGGAGAAGAAATGAAACAGGAAATTAATGGAGGTTCCTTTCTTAATTACCTTTATAATCAAATTACAAACGAATCCGACTGGGATAATCCTGAAATACAAAGAGTTGTTAGAAAAAGAGCATTCGACTTTAGATTCTTAATGGGCGGCGAAGAGCTAAATACTTTTATTGAAGTTACTCGTCCTTCAAATGGAATTGTACAAGAAAAACCTGCCTATACAAACATTAACAATGGAATTGGCGTTTTTTCGTGCAGATTCGATTACACCGTAGCCGACCTTGAAATTGCTCAAATGACTATTGATTCACTTAACGCAGGTGTTATTACCAAAAACCTGGGTTTTATGACTAATTCCAACACTGTAACATGGTGGGGTACAAATCCTACCTTACAATAAATTCAACTTTTTTTATCCTTTTCAAAATTAATCGGAACTTTTTATTTTTAATTAGGTATAAGTAGCAAAGTTTTTCTAAAAACGTGAGGACATTATTATTTTTGTTTTTATTTGCTGTTTGTATTTTTTCTTTTTCTTCTGAAATAACTGATAGTCTTGAATTAAGACTCAAAAAGACAGAAGGAATTGAGAGAGCAGATTTGCTTATTGACTTATCTTTTCGTTTTTCTGCAATTTCGTTCGAAAAGGCCTACAAATATGGCTTCGAAGCATTAAGTTACTCAAACAAAATAAACTATTCGGAAGGGATAATTAAATCATACAATAACATTGGTATTTCTTACTTTTATCAAAATTCTTACGATAAGGCAAAAGAATTTTTTATTACAGCTCTAAAACTTAGCAGAGATTACAAAATACCGTACTTAGAATCTCGAACTCTAAACGGACTTGGAGTGGTTTGTAAAAGCAGGGGTGACTTTTCTGGAGCATTAGAATATTACCAACTTGCCCTTAAACTCGAAAAAAAACATGGAAAACCTGCTGGAGAAGCAACCATTCTTTATAATTTAGGCAACATCCTGAAAAAACTGGGTAAATACGATGAGGCTGCTCAACAATTCCAACAATCTATTTCCATTCTTGAAAAGGAAGAAAATTTAGACGATTTATCTAATGCTATTTCAAATCTGGGGCTACTTTTGTTGTTGGAAGGAAAAGAAAAGGAAGCCTTGGAAAAATTTAATCATAGTTTGGAAATTGAACAATCAAAAAACGATACAGCAGGAATGTCGAGGTGTTTTCATAATCTTGGCGATTGCTATCTGAGCATGGGCGATTACGAAAAATCGGAGTATTACTTAAAGAAAGCCATTGAAATAGGTCAGGCTTTAGGCAACAAACAACTTATTATAATTTCTCAGGAATCTATGGCCGGATTGTATGAAAAAAAAGGTGATTTAGTTCGAGCTGTTGCTTTTTTAGAATCATCGGTGGAAATTGCAAAATCTACTAATTCTCTTTTTGAGTTGGAACAGTTGTATTACAATCTTTTTCAGCTCTTTAACAAAAATAAGCAAGCCGAAAATGCCCTAAAATACCATCTTCTTTACACTGAAATTAAAGACTCCGTTTTTTCTAGAGAAAGCTCCGACAAAATTATGGAATTGCAAACGGTTTACGAAACTGAAAAAAAAGATGCTGAAATTCAATCGAAAAATATTCAACTTACCCAAGAGAAGGAAATTAGCAGAAGACAGCAAATAATTAATTACATTTCAATAGGCGTATTGCTAATTGTTTCGGCATTGTTTGTTGTTCTCCTTTTTCAAGTTAGAGCAAAAATAAAAGCCAACAAAGCCCTAAAGTTGAAAAATGAAGAAATTTCTATGCAAAAGGAAGAAATTCAGTCGCAGAGAGATGAAATTGAAACCCAGAGAGACCAGGTTCAACAGCAGAAAGAAGAAATTGAAATAATAAACAAAGAAATTACTTCCAGTATTACTTATGCTCAGCTAATTCAATCAGCCGTTTTACCTTCAAAAGAATATCTTTTAAGCTGTTTTTCAGACAGTTTCGTTTTCTATCTGCCAAAAGACATTGTATCAGGGGATTTTTTCTGGATTAGAAAAATTGAAGACACAACAGTTTTGGTAGCAGCAGATTGCACCGGACATGGTGTTCCCGGAGGTTTTATGAGTATGCTTGGAATTTCTCTTCTTAACGAAATTGTTAACGAAAATAATAAAAATCAACCCAACGAAATACTCAATCACCTTAGAAGGCAAGTTATTGCTTCTTTGGCTCAATCGGGAAATAAGCAAAAACTTGGCGATGGAATGGACATCTCGGTTTGCTGTATTAATAAAAAAGAACTTAAACTACAATATGCAGGAGCAAATAATCCGGTTTATGTTATTAAGAAAAATAATGATTTAGCAGATATTAATTCTCACTGCATTGTGGAACTTAAACCCGATAAAATGCCTGTTGGGAGTCATATTAAACAAGACATTCCATTTAATTGTACAGAGATAAAAATAGAAGAAAATGATTCTGTTTTTCTGTTTACCGATGGTTATGTTGACCAATTTGGGGGACAGAATAAGAGGTTGGGCGGCAGAAAATATATGCATAAAACATTTAAAGCAGCATTATTAGAAATAAGTGAACTTCCTTTTTCAAAACAGGAAGAAATTATTGCCGGAAATTTTTACAATTGGAAGAGCTTCTACGAACAAACCGACGATGTGCTTGTAATGGGTGTAAAAATTTAGGTCTACAAAAACAAGCCTATAGTATAAAAAACAAGCATTTTGAAGCATATATGAGCTTCTACCCCCCAAATTTTACTAAATTTGTAGTTCACTATTTATTTAACCATTATGAACCGCATTTTTATCCTAACACTTTCTCTGATTTTATGTTTTTCTCTATTAAGTAATTCTCAGCCCTGGATGAAAAATATTTCAACAGAAAATCCTGATTTTTACACTATTCAGGCTGCTTTTAATAAATATTGGGAGGGCAAAACCATTGAAAAAGGTAAAGGATGGAAACAGTTTAAAAGATGGGAATACTTCATGGAACCACGGGTATATCCTTCGGGTTACCTACAACCCGAAATTTTGTGGAAAGAATATCTTAAGGAAAAAAAGAAAAATGCCTCTAAAGATGTTATTGCTAATTGGACTGCTCTTGGGCCTTTTAACACACCAACCGATATTAATTGGGGAGGTAGAAGAGGAAACGGACGAGTAAATTGCGTTTCATTTCATCCAACGAATCCCAATATTTTTTATGTAGGTTCACCAAGCGGAGGTTTGTGGAAGACAACAAACGGTGGAGCTTCCTGGATTACCACAACCGATGAACTTGCATCAATGGGGGTTTCCGATATTGCTATTGACCCGGTAAATCCTGATATTATTTACATTGCAACAGGCGATGGTGATGCCAGCGATACTTACACCATTGGAATATTAAAAAGCTTTGATGGAGGACTAACATGGAATCCAACAGGGTTGAGCTATAATGCTTCAAGTTTTAAAATAATTAGAAGACTAATTATTCACCCAACAAATCCGAATATTCTTATTGCTGCTTCTAATTCAGGAGTAATGAAAACGGTTGATGGCGGAGATTCATGGACTACATCGGTTATTGGTCATTTTAAAGATGTTGAATTTAAACCCGGAGATCCTTCAGTAATTTATGCTTCAAAATACAGCAGTTCACAGGTTTACAAATCTACCGATGGTGGCGATACATTTGTTGTTTCCTCTGAAGGACTTCCTTTTCCCGACATAGGAAGATTGGAAATTGCAGTTACTCCGCACGATCCAAACTATATTTATGCTCTTGCTTGTAATAGCGACGATTACGGATTTTTAGGAGTTTATCGTTCAACCAATTCCGGAGATACATGGACAGAAATGATTTCAGGTGAAGATATTAACCTTTTGGGATGGCAATCCGATGGTTCAGATGCAGGTGGCCAAGGTTGGTACGATTTGGCAATAGCAGTTTCTCCAACAAATAAAAATGTTGTTTTTGTTGGTGGAGTTAATCTGTGGAAATCAACTAACGGAGGCGCTTCATGGTCTATTACAGGACATTGGTGGGGAGATAATGCTCCTTATGTTCATGCAGATCAGCA
Source organism: Bacteroidales bacterium (assembly GCA_016936815.1). Taxonomy (GTDB): domain Bacteria; phylum Bacteroidota; class Bacteroidia; order Bacteroidales; family GWF2-38-335; genus GWF2-38-335. The sequence goes on along the minus strand of JAFGXD010000001.1, from coordinate 42,285 downwards.
TACTTTGGATTATAATTATCTTACCAACGAGTTGTTTTCGGGAAACGATGGTGGGCTTTATAAAACTGCCGACGGTGGAGCAAATTGGACAGATTTAAGCGACGGATTGGAAATTCTTCAAATTTATAAATTTGGAACATCGGCTACTAATCCAAACATTTTAGTTACCGGTGCACAAGATAACGGAACCATGAAAATGGATAATACCGACTGGTTTGCAATTCTTGGAGGCGACGGAATGGAATGTTTAATAGATTACACCAACGAAAACATTATGTATGGCGAATATTATTACGGATCTATGTACCGTTCGGATAATGGTGGCTACGATTGGGTTGATATAAAACCTTCAGGTTCCGGCGATGGCGATTGGGTAACTCCTTATGTAATTGACCCTCAAAATCCAAATATTTTATATGCAGGTTTTACCGAATTGTATAAATCAACAAATAAAGGTTCAACTTGGTCTGTTATTTCAAATTTTAATGGAGCTTTGTTGAAAAACATTACCGTAGCTCCAAGCGACTCAAAAACTATTTATGTTACAACAAATACTGCAGTTAAAAGAACAACAAACGGAGGAATAGACTGGGCAACAGCTTCAACAGGACTTCCATCGAACTATAAAACTTATATTGCTGTATCCCAATATAATCCACAAAAGCTATGGATTTCTCATTCGGGTTATACTACCGGAAAAAGAGTCTATATGTCGGTAAATGGAGGTTCCAGCTGGACAAACTATTCCGATGGATTGCCAAATATTCCAATAAATTGTTTGGTTTATGAAAATAATACTAATGAAGCCTTATATGCAGGAACAGATTTGGGAGTTTACTACAGAAACAATACTATGAGCGAGTGGATACCATTTTCGCAGGGATTGCCAAACGTTATTGTAACCGAACTTGAAATACATTATGCCACAGGAAAACTAAGAGCAGCAACTTATGGAAGAGGAGTCTGGGAAAGCGATTTGTATTACCAGCCCGAAGCACCTGCTGCAAATTACAGCTATTTTCTTACCTCTCCATGCGAAGGCGAAGTTCAGTTTTACGATATTTCTTCTGGAATTCCAACAAGCTGGAGCTGGAATTTTGGCGACGGACAAACATCAACAGAACAAAATCCTGTTCATACCTATTCGGCAACAGGGACTTATACAGTAGAATTAGTTGTTACAAATGCACTTGGAACCAATACATATTCTTCTTCAGTTGTGGTTGAAGGAAATCCTTTGAATACCGATTTTGAACCGGGTTCAGCAAACTTTTGTTCAGCGCCTGCGACAGTACTTTTTACCAATCAAACAGAAGGAGCAACTAACTTCTTCTGGGATTTTGGCGATGGACAAACCTCAAACGAGGAAAATCCGGAACATACATACACAGAATTTGGCGAATACGATGTTAGATTAATTACATCGGCCGGATTTTGCGAAGCCGACACATTTCTTATGTCGAATGCCGTAACAATAGACCCTATGGGAAGCGGAAACGTTATAATGCCCGAAACTGGTGTGGGTGAAACACAAGATTGCTGCACAGGAACAATAAAAGACAGCGGAGGAATTGGTAACTATCAGAATAATACTTACAGCACTATTACCATTTCTTCATCAGCTTTTACAGAATTGGTTTTAGATTTTACCTTTTTCGATGTTGAAGAAGGTTCAACTACCACCTGCAATAACGATTATGTGAAAATTTGGGATGGACCAAATACAGCCTCACCATTAATTGGTAAGTTTTGCAATACAACGGGAAGTCCCGGATTAATTACTGCAACAAACGGAGCATTAACAATCAGACAGTTTTCAAACGACGCAGTAACCGAGGGTGGATTTGTTGCTAACTGGTATTGCAACGGAGTTTCAGTAAACATTGCAAAAATTGAAGAAATTAACATTTACCCCAATCCAAACAACGGTAAATTTATTATTGAAATGCCAAACCAAGAAAATAGAGATGTTTTTGTAAGTATTTATAATTCAGCCGGTAAACTTGTTTTTTCGAATGTATATAAAGACAAATTCCATTTATTGGAAGAAATTGAAATTAACCAAGCCCATGGTTTGTATTTGGTTAGGGTTTCTAATGGAATTAAATCGCAGAATAGGGTTGTGGTGGTTGAATAGATAATATTTCCTTCTGACAAATAATTTATCTTGATTTAGAAATACTACCAACCTGTAACCAATAAATTTCTAGCAGCTTTTTCACTACATTTGGTGTATTTAGAATAGGCTTTGGCAGCTCTTGTTCTGATTTGCTCGTTGTTTTCTCCAATAACATATCCCGAAAGTGCGTCGTGAATTGTATATGCTTCCGGCCCCATTAAATTTGTAGTCCAAACAAGTGGATTAATATTCGCCCTTTTCAAATAAGGTCCAAAAAAGTCTTTAGATACACATGAAAGAATAATTACATCTCTCATTTTTTGGTCAGTATTGGTAAAATCACCGCCTATATCGAATTCCATTAATCCATCATGACCAATAAATGAAACCAAGGAAGAATATCCATTTATTCCAATGGTCCTATTTTCAACAGTTAGAGTATCTTTTAGTTTTCCGCAACTGCTTTCGAAGAAATCAAAAATGCATTTTTTTATGTATTTCCCGTTATAGGCATCAGCAACAATATAATAGTTTTTTGAAACATGCTTAAATACAACCCGTTCCATAACAAGAGAATCGTATTTAATTGATTCTAGAAATTTCCATTCGTTACTCTTTTTAAAATATGTTCTAACACCGTAACCGGCTCCCCAGTAAAGATTTCCATTAGGATCTTGGCCATTTCCAATACTTGCAGGTACCGGAACAATTCCCTGATACTTATTATCGCAAAGAGCCACGAAAATATGTATTGTTTTAAATGATGTATCTATTTGAAGTTCTTTGTTTTCGAAGGTTTCTTTTTCTACTTTGGTTATAATACTGTCACTTTCAATTTTTATTCCTTTAACTTCCTGCGAATCGCATCCGGCAAGTATTAAAAAAAACATAAGCAGATAAATTAACTTTCTTTTCATATTCAAAGGGTTTTTAAAAATGAACGATTTTTTGGTTTTATCTAGTGAAATCCACTCACAAATAAGGGTTCAATACTTTCTTCGCTTTGTCTTTGGTATTTAGCGTAAGATTTAACAGCTCTTTTACGAATTTGCTCTGTTGTTTCATTATTCAAATATCCTGTAATAGCATCATGAATAGTGTATGATTCAGGACACATCAATCCGGTAGTTAATACAAGTGGATTTGCTTTTGCAATTTTAAGAATATCATTAAAATAGGCTGCGCTAATACATGCCAAAATAATTACATCACGAGATTTATTATCAACGTTATTACAGGTGTCTTCCAGAGTAAAATCCATTAATCCATCGTGACCCATATATGCAACAAGATTAGAAAAACCTGCAACTCCAATTACTGTAGAATCTATTATTATTGTATCCTTTTTTGAGCCGCAAACACTAAAAAGAAAATCCTCAGTACATTGTTTTATATATTTCCCGTTATAAGCATCCGCAATCAAGTAATAATTTTTAGAAACATGTTTGTAAATAATCCTTTCAAGAATTATTGAATCCGGTTTTTCAAATCTAACTCTTTTCCATTCTTTACTTTTCCTGAAAAAGGCTCTAAGTCCATAACCAGCTCCCCAATATAGATTATTATCAGGATCTTGCCCGTTCCCAATTACCGGATTAACAGGAATAATTCCTTGATAAAAATTATCGCACAAAGCCAAATAAATATGTATAGATTTGTATGATGTATCGGGATAATATACTGCTTCATAAATAATTGCTGAATCTACTGCTGTGTGCAAATTGTCAACAAATTCTATCTTTTCGCTCTTGGTTTTTTCAGAGTTGCAACCAAAAAATGCAATAAATACTAAGAAAATAATAGTAGACTTTCTTTTCATGTTCAGAGGGTTTTTAAAGGTGAACGTTGAATTGACTTTGTTTATTGTAATTTTTTTTGCTTGAAAATCAAATTATTGTTTATTTTTGAAGTTGAAATAATCATTGAAAAAAATGGTGTTTAATTAATGACAAATTAATTATAATAGCACATTAAAGTTCTTAGTAATTGTATAACATCATTATGAGGCTTAGGAAAATAAAAAATAAAGCAGAGGAAGAAATAATAAATCTGATAAATAAAGGTTATGAATTGCATAAATGCTTGAAAGAAGACTATTTGCAAAGAAAAACAAAAGGTATTTTTTCTCAAAATATGCATCAAGAATATATGGATTTAGTTGATAAATGGGGCAATGAGGTCATAAAAGTGTTAAATTCAATTTTTCCAACCGATTTAGAATCTAATAAATTCTTACATCCCCCTCATGAATTTGGAGCTATACAGGCTATTGACAATGACGATTATGAAGCAAAATCCTTACGGATAAGATTGATGGATTTATTAAAGGGATTAGACATCATCAAAGATTCATTAGTAAAATATACTGATCTTCCTATTGGAATGAGACTTTACGTTGAAGATATTGATAGTTTCAATAAAGTAAGAGACATAAACCCTGATATTATTTTAAGTTTATTATCTGGCAGGGGTTATTTTGATAAATCCGAAGAAGAGATACAATTGTCATTCGAAAATATTTTAAACGAACCATTTCATAAAAAAGATTGGGGTGGCGAGTATAATGATTTATATACAGCAAATATAATTATTAATGGTGCTCGAAGATCAGCTGCATTTCTATTAAAAGGAAACGGACTGAGAAAAATAAAAATGGAAATTTCAGATTGTGGTCAAAATGGCGATCAGATAGTAAGATTATTTGAATCTCCAGCAGATTTATTTATTATTCAATTTGTTGGAAATATTTCTGAGGCGATCATTAAGGATGTTGAAGTTAAAGTTGCTCAAAAGAGAATAAGTAATGAATCAGCTTGTTTTTGTTTAATCAATGGTCAAGATACTGCCAGATTATTGAAAGCATATAATTTGATTTGAAATTAAAAACAAAAAAAATTTAAACATTGCTAATTTAATTGATAAATATATTATTGTTTTTCATTCGGAAATAAATGATACTAAAATATTTAAACTAAAATTAAAATATTTTTTTGAAATGTCTCAATTTACCAAAAAATTGGATAAGCCTGCAAAAAGTGCTGACTTTTTACTCAAATTAATAATTGAAAGGGGAGTAAAAGTAGAGGAACATGATGAATTAGAAATTAAAAATTATATTCGATCAATAGGATATTTTCGTTTGTCTGGGTATTTTGGTCCTTTTCAGTCAAAAAAGGATATATTTAAAAGTGAAACCACTTTTAGTGATATCATTAGGCTATATACATTTGACCGAGAGTTGAAGTTATTATTTTTTGATGTTATTGAAACAATTGAAATCGAGTTGAGAGCTAGAATTACTGATATAATGTCACTGGCGCATGGGGAATTCTGGTATAATAGGGAAGACTTATTTAAAGAAAAGACTGAAAAAATAAACATTTGTTATTGTGAAATTGAATGTGGAAATAGTATCTTAAAAACTAAAGAAAAAGAGGAAAGGATATATAAAATTCTTTTGAAAGATATTAATGATTGTATAAAACAATCCGAGAATTCTGAATTCATGAAAGCTTTTATTGAAAAATATGGAAATGAAACTCCTGTGCCTTCTTGGATGATGATGGAATGTATTTCATTTGGTAAATTATCCAGACTTTTTTGGTTAATTAAAGAAAAACAAGAAAAAAATAAAATTGCTCAATATTTTGGAGCTATTAATAGTGATTTTTTGGAATCATGGATGCATGGCATTTCAGTTTTACGAAATATTTGTGCGCATCATAGCAGGTTATGGAATAAGAAAATAGGGAAAGATATTAAGATACCTACAAGAAGTTCAAAAAAATTTATTTTAACTGTTGATCAAGACAAATTAAGAAAATTATATGGTATTTCAAGTTGCATATTGCATATCTTAACAAACATTAATCATGAAAAAAGTTGTACTTTTAAAAAGAATTTTATAGAGCTATCTAAAGAATATAAAATTGATAAAAAAGCAATGGGATTTCCTGATAATTGGAAAGATGATGAAATATGGAAAGATTAAAAATAAGAAGCCTGTCAGATGCGCATCGTCAAAAACGAGAGGCGTGACAGGCATTGTTGATACAAAGATACGATCGTAATAAGTGGTTTCGACAAAAAATGATATGTTGTATAGCATATTTTATATGGATTAGTAATAGAAATATTGAAAAAATAACTTAATGTTCGAACAAACCCTAAAAAATATAGATGACATCCTCCACAAAGACGCCGGATGTGGCAGTGAGCTTGATTATGTGGAGCAAACATCATGGATATTGTTTTTAAAGTATCTGGATGATCTTGAAAAAGATAAAAAAACAGCGGCAGAATTATCAGGGAAAAAGTATTCCGGAATCATTGATCCCGAATATCAATGGGCTGTTTGGGCAATGCCAAAAACAAAAGATGGTAAACTGGATCACCAAAAAGCAATGACCGGCGACGATCTGGCTGATTTCGTGAACATCAAGCTTTTCCCTTACCTGAAAAAATTTAAGACAAACGCCGAAAATGCCAATACCATTGAATATAAAATCGGTGAAATTTTCAGCGAACTAAAAAACCGGATTCAAAGTGGTTATAATTTGCGTGAAGTCTTGAACCTGATTGATGAACTGCGTTTCAGAACTCATGCGGAAAAACACGAAATGAGCCATTTGTACGAGGCAAAAATCCAGAATATGGGCAATGCAGGACGAAATGGCGGCGAATATTACACTCCCCGACCACTAATCAAAACCATTGTAAAAGTAGTTGATCCGAAAATTGGCGATAAAATTTATGATGGTGCTGTGGGTAGTGCCGGCTTTCTTTGCGAAGCTTTTGATTATCTGAAAAATTCCAAAGGAAAGCAAGAAAACCTTAGTTCAAAGGAAATTGAAACGCTGCAAAAAAATACCTTTTACGGAAAAGAAAAAAAATCTCTGGCATATATTATTGGAACAATGAATATGATTTTGCACGGGGTTGAAGCTCCAAACATCATTCATACCAACACACTTGCCGAAAATCTTGCCGATATTCAGGAAAAGGATCGTTACACAGTAGTAATGGCAAATCCTCCCTTTGGCGGAAAAGAACGTGCCGAAGTACAGCAAAACTTTCCAATAAAAACCGGCGAAACGGCTTTTCTGTTTCTGCAACATTTTATTAAAATCCTCAAAGCAGGTGGCAAAGCAGGTGTTGTTATAAAAAATACTTTCCTGAGCAATACCGATAATGCTTCTGTGAGTTTAAGAAAACAATTGCTTGAAAATTGCAATTTACATACTGTTCTTGACTTGCCGGGTGGAGTTTTCACCGGCGCCGGAGTAAAAACAGTTGTGCTGTTCTTCGAAAAAGGTTCAGCCACAAAGAAAATCTGGTATTACCAATTGAATTTAACCCGCAACCTTGGCAAAGGAAATCCCTTAAATGAAAACGATCTGAGCGAGTTTATCGAACACCAGAAAACTTTTGCTGACAGCGAAAACTCTTGGAGCATAGACGTACAGCCAGGGCATGCCCTGACTCAATACGACCTAAGCGTAAAAAACCCCAATAAAAAAGAAGAAACTGCTTTACGCCAACCAAAAGAAATTTTGGAGGAAATGAAAGCACTTGATAGGGAAAGTGAAGAGATTTTAAACTCAATTTTGGAATTGTTATGAAAGAGGACAAATTGAGTTTGCAAAAGAGAATAGAGGTCAAGAAGTTAGGCGAAGTAAGCAATATTAATTATGGATATACTGAAAAAGCTTCATTTGAAAGAATTGGACCAAAATTTTTACGAATAACAGATATTCAAGAAAATGGTGTTAATTGGGATACTGTTCCTTTTTGTAAAATTAGTGATGAAGATTTGGCAAAATATAAATTAAGGGATGGTGATATTGTTTTTGCAAGAACTGGAGCTACAACAGGTAAGAGTTTTCTTGTAACTTGTCCTCCAAATGCAGTTTTTGCTTCATATTTAATTAAAGTCCATATTAGCAATGATGTCTTATCTCCAGATTATTTATATTTATTTTTTCAAACAAAAAGATATTGGGATGTTATTAATTCTGGTATTTCTGGCTCAGCACAAGGTGGATTTAATGCAACAAAACTTTCTGATTTAGAAATCCCAATTCCTACACTCCCCGAACAAAAAAGAATAGTCTCCATCCTAGATCAAACCTTCACTGCCATTTCAAAAGCCAAATCCAATGCCGAACAAAACCTAAAAAATGCAAAAGAACTTTTTGAGAGTTATTTGCAGGGGGTGTTTGCTTCGACTGGCTCAGCAAACGAAAGGCTGGGATGGGAAGAAAAGGAATTAATTAAATTGACAACTAAAATTGGAAGTGGAGCAACACCAAGAGGTGGAAATGAAAATTATAAATCAGAGGGCATTTCCTTGGTAAGAAGTATGAATGTCCACGATTTTGAATTTAGGGAAAAGAATCTTGCTTTTATTGATGATCAACAAGCAAAAGATTTGAATAATGTTACTGTTCAAGAAAATGATGTATTATTGAATATTACTGGTGCTTCTGTCGCAAGATGTTGTATCATTCCAAAAAAATATTTACCAGCAAGAGTTAACCAACATGTTTCAATAATTAGAGCACAAAAGGAAATTATTGACCCTGCTTTCTTGAACTTAGTGTTAACTTCTAAATACTATAAAGATCAATTATTATTAACGGGAGAACAAGGCGCAACTCGACAAGCAATTACAAAAGCACAATTGGAAAATTTTAAAATTTCATATCCTAAATCAATAAATGATCAGCAGGTTATTATTAAAAAAGTTAGTAGGTTATCATCAGAAATAAAAAAATTAGAAGAAATTTACAAAAAGAAAACCGAAGATCTAGAAGAACTGAAAAAAAGCATATTACAAAAAGCATTTAGTGGCGAATTATAATTAAATATGACAAAGAAAGATTTTCATAACTCGAAATTTGATAAAGGGACACAGTCAAAACTTGAAGTGTTTAAAGAATATTTCAAAGAAAGCTTCCCTGTTTTTCTGCATAGTCCATTTTTCGATGAAATTTTCATTTATGATTTCTTTGCCGGACAGGGTTTAAATGAAAACGGTGAGCATGGAACAGCTTTTAATATTCTCAACGAAATTAAACCTTACTGCGATGAAATAAGAAAAAGCAAGAAAAAGGTTTATATTATTTTAAACGATAAAGAAGTTTCAGAAGTATTGAAATCAAACGTTTTAGACTTTTTCAACACCTGTAAATCAAATTGTGAGGGTGAATGTGTTTTTGCTGAGGACGAAAATTTGATAATAAGAGCTGAGGATTTTGAAACCTATTTTCCGAAAATTTACCCGGCTATGTTGAAAAGGAAAAAGGCAGCAAAACTATTATTTTTAGATCCTTTCAAATTTGTTATTGATAGAGATTTGTTCAACAAATTGATGAACATACCATCGGCTGATTTTATTTGTTTTATGCCTTCATTCTTTCTGAGGCGTTTTCCCCATGAGCCAGCTTTCAATAAATATATTGATACCAGTAAAATTGATTTTGAAGAATCGAAACCTGCACATTGCCACCGCGTGATTGCTGATTATTTTAAAACACTGGTACCACCCGACAAAGAATATTTTATAGGATGTTTTTCCATTAAGAAAGATTCTGGTTATAACGGTTTATTATTTGGCAGTAATCATACCTTTGGAGCAGAAAAATTTCAAAAAGTATGTTGGAAAATTGATGAACTAACAGGCGAAGCTGATTACAACATTGATAGAGAATTGACGTACTTTAAACAAGGTGTTCTTTTTGAGGACGAAAAAATTCCATTGAAAATTAAACAATTCAACTTGGACTTGGAAAACGAAATAGTATCAGGTAAGATAAAAACCAATATAGATGCTTACAAATACGCACTTAAAAATCGTTGTTTGGTCAAACATGCCGCTGAAAGACTTAAAGAATTAATGAAGGAAGGCAAAATTGAGGAATTCAAGACATTTAACAATGATATTCATAAAATTAAAACAGCAACAAACATAAATATTAAATAACTATGGCACACAAAATTGAATGGACAGAACAAACATGGAATCCATCGGCAGGCTGTACGAAAATTAGTTCCGGATGCCAAAATTGTTATGCCGAAACAATGGCAATTCGATTGCAGGCAATGGGAGTAAAAGGTTATGAAAATGGTTTTAAATTCAATATTGTACCAAGTCGTCTAAATGACCCTTTCAAGAAGAAAAAGCCAACGGTTTTTTTTGTGAATTCAATGAGCGATATCTTTCATAAAGATATGCCTGAAGATTATTTGGATAAAATATTTGCTGTCATTGAAAATACGCCTCATCATACCTATCAGGTTCTTACCAAAAGAGCAGAAAGGATGGCGGAGTATTTTTCAAAAAGACCTGTGCCAAAGAATATTTGGCTTGGGGTAACTGTTGATAATAAAAAAGAAGGATTGCCCAGAATTGATTATTTAAGAAATATTGATGCATCTGTTCTATTTCTTTCTGTTGAACCTCTTTTAGAGGATTTGGGAGAAATGAATCTTTCGAATATTGACTGGGTAATCATTGGCGGAGAAAGCGGTAACAAAGCAAGACCAATGGATAAAGATTGGGTTGTGAATATCAAGCAACAATGTGAACAAAAAGATGTGGCTTTTTTCTTTAAGCAATGGGGAACCTGGGGGGCAGACAAAATAAAAAGGAATAAAAAACTGAATGGAAAAGAGCTTGATGGCAAGATTTGGCATCAATTCCCGGAAATAATTGAACAACAATTTGCTATGGTATAATATTAATAAAAATGTAAGGATAATTCAGATAATTAAAGAAGATGATCCTGATAATAAATCAAGAAAATATGCAAGCTATATTCCATTTTGGGCTTAAAATCTTATTTGATGGTTATTTGATAATTATCAACAATGTGTTAATAAATGTCTGATTTTCAACACTTGTTTATTTGATGGTTATTTGATTATAATGATAAAAGTGAAAATATGAACGAAGCCGAAACCAGAGCCGAATTAATAGATCCCAAACTAAGGGATTGTGGATGGGGAGTGCTTGAAGATACTAAAATTCACCGTGAGTTTGTGCATTCAAAGGGCAAAATTCAGCCCGGTGTAAGGCAAAAGCAATTGGCTGCCGATTATGTTCTTTCATATAAAGGAATTAAACTTGCCGTTATCGAAGCCAAAAGCAATGAACTTGAAGTTGGCGAAGGTGTAGCTCAAGCCAAACAATACGCAGAAAAACTAAAAATTGATATTACCTATTCTGCCAATGGCAAAGAGATTTACCAGATTAACCTGAGAACCGGAGTTGAAGGATTGGTGGATAATTTTCTTTCTCCTGATGAATTATGGAACATTACATTTCCAACCACAGACATTGTTCCTTATGAAGAAAACAAGTGGAGGTTGAAATTTGCTGATATTCCGTTTGAAGATAAAAGCGGTGCATGGGAATTAAGATATTATCAGGAAATTGCCATCAACAGGACATTAGAAGCATTGGCAAAAAACAAAAAAAGGATTCTTCTAACACTTGCCACCGGAACCGGAAAAACGGCTATTGCTTTTCAAATTGCATGGAAATTATTTCAATCAAGATGGAATATTAACAGGGATGAAAGCCGCCGGCCAAGAATTTTGTTTTTAGCCGATCGTAATATTTTGGCAGATCAGGCATACAATGCGTTTTCTGCTTTTCCTGAAGATGCCCTGGTAAGGATTAAACCCAGTGAAATAAAAAAGAAAGGGCATGTTCCTACAAACGGAAGTATATTTTTTACCATTTTTCAGACTTTTATGTCAGGTACTGATAAAGACGGTAAATCTGCTCCGTATTTTGGTGATTATCCCAATGATTATTTTGATTTTATTATCATAGATGAATGTCACCGTGGCGGAGCAAACGATGAAAGCAACTGGCGTGAGATTATGAATTATTTTTCACCGGCTGTTCAGCTCGGATTAACTGCCACACCAAAGCGAAAAGATAATGTTGATACTTACAAATATTTTGGTGAACCAGTTTACATTTACTCACTCAAAGAAGGCATCAACGATGGATATTTAACTCCCTTTAAGGTTAAAAGAATTAAAACCACTCTTGACGATTACATTTATACCAGCGATGATGAAATACTGGAAGGCGATATTGAGAAAGGAAAAATATATAAGGAATCAGATTTTAACAGAATTATTGAAATTAAAGCTAGAGAAGAAAAAAGGGTTAATATTTTTCTTAATGAATCAGACCAGTCACAAAAAGCAATTGTTTTTTGTGCCAATCAGCCACATGCTGCGCTAATCAGAGATTTGATCAACCAAAACAAAAAATCAAAGAACGCCAACTATTGCGTAAGGGTTTCAGCAAACGACGGTGAAATTGGCGAACAGTTTTTAAGAGAATTTCAGGACAACGAAAAAACCATTCCGACCATACTGACCACTTCGCATAAATTATCCACAGGAGTAGATGCCCGTAACATCAGAAGCATTGTTTTGCTCAGGCCGATTAACAGCATGATAGAATTCAAGCAGATAATTGGCAGGGGAACAAGGTTATTCGATGGCAAAGAATTCTTCACCATTTACGATTACGTTGATGCTTATCATCATTTTGCCGATCCTGAGTGGGATGGTGAACCTATTGGAGAAGATTGTCCGGTTTGCGGAAAATTGCCTTGTGAATGTGAAAAAGAAGGTCCGGGAATCTGTAAGGATTGTAACCAGAAGCCTTGTATATGTTTAAAAGAGCCACCGGCTCCATGTATTGTTTGCGGACAAAGACCATGTGTTTGCAAAAAGAAAGTAAAAATTAAGCTGAGGGACGGAAAAGTCCGGGAAATACAGCACATGATATCCACTTCATTTTGGAGTGCAGATGGAACACCGATATCGGCAGAAGAATTTTTACAAAACCTGTTTGGTTCACTACCTGATTTTTTCAAAAGTGAAGAAGAACTCCGAACCATCTGGAGCAATCCGCTGACCAGAAAAATACTGCTAAACAAACTCGATGCAGCAGGATTTGGAAAAGAAGAGTTGTCAATTTTACAAACCCTCATAAATGCTGAGAAAAGCGATATATTTGATGTATTGGAGTACGTTTTTAACAGCGATATAAAACCTATAACAAGAGAAGCAAGAGTTGAAGCTTCACAGGCAACAATATTTGCGGTGTTGAATGAAAAACAAAAGGAATTCATACAGTTTGTACTTAAAAAGTACATAGAATCCGGCGTTGACGAACTCGACCAGGAAAAACTCCCGATTCTGCTAACCAGCAAATATCAATCTTTCGAAGATGCCGGAGTAGTATTAGGCGATCTCTCCAAGGTCAGGGATTTGTTTATTGAGTTTCAGAAGTATTTGTATGGGGTTCGGAGTGCGTAATAATTAACCATATGATTTTTAATAATAAAGAAGATATTGATTTTGCAAAAGATTATTATAAAGGATTAGAAGAGGATTAATTTTCTCATGAAATTTATAAACCCGCCAATAAAGACTTTGTTTACAAAGACAACCACTGCTAAGGTTGAGGAGAGAAGGCTCTCTTTCTGTTTTGAACACGCCTCATTAGAAAACGGTTGTTTATGCTTTGATAACCCTAGATTTGAACCTAGTGATATGATTGAACTAGTTAAAGTGTTAAAATATATCTCAGGGTTTACAATAAAGGACATTCAAGATAATATGGACACCTTAAGATTTCATAGCGTTAACCTAAGTCATAAGGCTTATCTAAAACACATTTATAGGAAATCAATAAAGTATAGTGGTTCTGATGACCAAATCCCAACCCTATTTCAATTAGAAGTATTTACAGACAATTCTAGAGGGGTTGCTCCTAGACTAACATTTTACATTCTTATTGATTGTATTGGTAAAATAGTGTATTTTGATTACCAACATTTATTATGCAGTGAAATGTATGGCGTAGCAAAGTCAATTCCCGAGGATTGGTTTAGTCGGTTTATTAAATAAACCGGGATATTAGTCTTTTTACTTAGAGTTAGTTTTCCGCTGCTCTGGCTTTGGATTCCTCTCAACAGATTCCTTTAAAACCTTCTCAAAGTCAGAATTAATCTTTAAATTCTTTACTTTTTTTGTTAAAATCTTTCTTTTTCTTCATAATATACTAAGATAATTTAGGGTGTTTAAACTTCCAAATTTATTGATATTAAAATGTATACAACCTAATTCACTAATTGTTGATAACTTTAATCACCTTGCGTATACATATAGCATTAAAAAATAGTATATTTGTTAACTAATTATATTCATATAAACGATATGAAAGAAGAAACGATTAAAGATTTAAAAGCTCTTAAAAATGAGCTTGAAGAAAAGATTAAAGCGATTGATTTAATTATCAATGTCTTTTCTAGAAAAGATAATCAAACAGAGGTTGCTTTATCTGCTAATGAGGATGATGTTAAAGGTGATGAGAATGGAAAGGGTTCAATGACGTGGACAGAATATATAAAATATTTGATAAAATTGAATGGAGGGAAAGGTACTTCACCTGAAATTATTGATTTAGCCAATAAATACAATGAAGATGTAAAAAGGTCGTCAATAAGGATGCATTTGTCAACCATGTTAAAGAAGGGAATTCTTAAATCTGAACCTGTTGGTGAAAATAGAAACTTAGGATATGTTTATTCTATTAAATAATAAAAGGACTGTAACACAGTCCTTGAAAATCTTAGTTGAGCAGTTCATTTACTGCAATAAGACGGGAAAACTTCAGTTTATGAGTGAGCACATAAATAAGGTTTCATAAACCTTTGGTGATGTTCTTACCGTCGGGAAAGGGGTGTTAGTAGCATCCCTTTCTTCATTACAAAGATAGTGATTCTAAGCTACAATTCCAAATTTATTTATAAGGTCATAATATTTTAGCCTTTTATTATCACTTTGCCTTATAAAAAAATCAAACCTTTCTTTTAAAGTGCAATTCACAGTATTATATCTATAAGTATGTTCAGTACAATAACTATCTAGTTGTTTTGGACTTACAAAGTGATAAATACCAATAACTCCTCGCTTAAACAAAGACCAAAACCCTTTAATTGTATTTGTATGTGTCTTCCCAACCAAATAATCACTTCTGCCATGATTAACAATAGTATGATTGTATTCTTTTAACAAACCTTTATTACCATGCCATTCGTCATTATGTAGATTTTAACCTATTGTAACATGATATTTAAGGAAATTGATTTTTCCATTATTAAACCAAGTATAAAGCACATAATAGTTTGAAGTTGCAGTAATTGTTGCTCCTGAGATTGTTGTCAGAAGAAGGTTTAAATATAAAACCGTAATTTGTGGAGTGAAAATTAACATTTTTAAAAACAAACCTTTCGAATTACTAAGTTTGCTCCTTCAAACAAAACCTAGAAAAACTAGTAAACTTTATTTAGATTCATTTTGAATAAGCTTGTCGATGTATTATCTTTGTTTTCGAAACTAAAACAATAATTTAAAAACAAACGGTTATGAAAGATATTGATATTGCAAGGGCTGCAAATATTAAGCCCATTCAGGAAATTGCAAAAATTCTTGAGATAAGTGAAGACGATTTGGAACTTTACGGAAAATATAAGGCCAAACTCCCTTTATCGTTAATTGATGAGAAAAAAATAAAGAAAAGCAAACTTATTCTTGTAACTGCAATTACTCCAACTCCGGCAGGTGAAGGAAAAACTACTACTTCAATTGGTCTTACCCAAGGTCTTAATAAAATTGGCAAAAAAGCCACCGTGGTGCTTAGAGAGCCTTCTCTTGGTCCTGTTTTTGGAATTAAGGGTGGTGCTGCGGGTGGTGGCTATTCACAGGTAATTCCTATGGAAGATATAAATCTGCATTTTACCGGCGATTTATCGGCTGTTGAAAAAGCCCATAATTTGCTTGCAGCTTTAATTGACAATAATATTCAAAATAAAAAAAATAATTTAGGAATAGATCCTCGTACTGTAACATGGAAGAGGGTTATGGATATGAACGAACGAGCCTTACGAGATATTGTTATTGGTCTTGGTGGTACTGCTCAAGGTGTTCCCAGAGAAACAGGCTTTAACATTACTGCTGCTTCGGAGGTTATGGCTACTCTTTGTATGGCTAACGATTTGCAGGATTTAAAAGCAAGACTGGGCAATATTTATATTGGAATGACTTACGACGACAAACCGGTTTTTGCCCGCGACCTGAAAGCCGAAGGTGCAATGACTGTTCTTCTTAAAGATGCCATTAAGCCAAATCTTGTTCAGACGCTTGAGGGAAATCCGGCAATTATTCATGGAGGTCCTTTTGCTAACATTGCCCAGGGTACTAATACTCTTATTGCTACAAAAATGGGCTTGTCGCTTTCCGATTACGTTGTTACAGAAGCAGGCTTTGCTTCGGAACTTGGTGCAGAAAAATTCTTCGATATAAAATCGCAATATGGTGGATTAAGCCCGAGAGCAGTTGTTATTGTTGCTACTATTAGAGCATTGAAATATCATGGCGGTGCAAAATTGGCAGATTTGGAAAAAGAAGATGTTGTGGCCTTAATTAAAGGACTAGAAAACCTTGACAAACATATAGAAAACATGGGGCTGTTTGGTTTTAAACCTGTGGTAGCAATAAATAGATTTATGACCGACACCGATCAAGAAATTAAAATTCTTCGTCAGCATATTGAAAAACAAGGTGTTGAATCTGCTCTTGTAGAAGGTTGGGAAAAGGGTGGTGAAGGTGCAATTGAACTGGCCGAAAAAGTTGTAGAGGCAACAAAATCTTGTCCTTCATGCTTTGCACCTCTTTATCAATTCGATTGGGATATGGAGACAAAAATTAACACTATTTGTACCAAGGTTTATGGTGCAAAAAATGTTGAATATTCATTAAAAGCAAAACAAGATTTAGACCTTATTAAGAAATTAGGAATGGAACATCTGGCTGTTTGTATTGCAAAAACTCAGAAGTCACTCTCCGACGATCCAAATAAAAAAGGCAGACCAAGAGATTTTACTGTAAAAATTCGTGAAATTGAAATTTCTTCGGGTGCCGGTTTTGTTGTGCCAATTGCCGGAACTATAATGAGAATGCCGGGACTTCCTCCTGTTCCTTCAGCAGAATTTATTGATATAGATAAGGACGGAAATATTGTAGGACTTTTTTAGTACTTTGTGAATTTCTTCCCTTTCTCTTAGATTTTCAATAATTAGAAAAGTTTTGGTCTGCACTAAAATTCCATAAACAAAATTACTACATTTGTAATAATTAAAACAATTATATGGAACATAAAGGTAGATCAGGCAAAAGGGTAAACAGGAAGGCCAATGAACCTGCTAAAAAAACAAATAGCAATAACGAAAAAACAAGCTATAGACCTAAGAGAAAAACCGTTGAAAAACCTGATTTCGAGTCGATGAAAAGGAAACCTCGTCCGGCTGTGGCAAGCGATAAGCTGGGCGTAAGACTAAACAAATTTATTGCAGATGCCGGTATTTGTAGTCGTAGGGAAGCCGATACGTACATAAAAGCGGGTGTTGTAACAATAAATGGAAAAATAATTAATGAACTGGGAGTAAGGGTAATGCCTGGTGATAATGTTAAGTTTCATAACGAAAAAATTTCATCGGAAAAAAAGGTTTACATACTGCTAAATAAACCAAAAGATTTTATTACCTCAACCGACGATCCACAGGAAAGAAAGACCGTAATGGAATTGGTTAAAAATGCTTGTAATGAAAGGATTTATCCGGCGGGAAGATTAGACCGTTCTACAACAGGCGTGCTTCTTCTTACAAACGATGGAGATTTGGCAAAAAAACTTACTCATCCTTCACACAATAAAAAGAAAATATACCACGTATTTTTAAACAAAAATGCAACAAAAGTTGATTTAGAAAAATTAATGGTTGGCATACAACTAGAAGACGGCCCCATGAAGGTAGATGCAGTTGAATATGTTGAAGAAAACGATAAAAAACAAATTGGAGTTGAATTACATTCGGGTAAAAACAGGGTTGTAAGACGACTTTTTGAGGCTTTGGGCTATTCAGTTGAAAAACTTGACAGGGTATATTTTGCCGGTCTTACCAAAAAGAACCTGCCTCGCGGAAAATGGCGTTTTTTATCCGATCAGGAAGTTGCAAGATTAAAAACGGGTATGTATGAATAAGCTTTTGTAAATTGAGAAGATTCGATAAAATATTAATCTATTCTCTTTTCTTATTTAGTGCAATAAATTCATTCTCTCAAAAAGAAATAAAGGGCAGGGTTATAGATTCTGTTTCTGGTGAAGGACTCGCTTTTGTTAATATTATTTACAATTCACAAAAAAATGGAGTTGCAACAAATATTAATGGTGGTTTTGTTATTCCGCTTAATGAAAAGGTGGAATTTCTTTCTTTAAGCTATTTAGGATATAATCCCGTCTTTTTAAGCAAACAAGATTTTTCCAACAAAGATTTTATTGTAATAAAAATGCCTTCAATTGTTGAGAAGATAAATACTGTTGAGGTATTTCCGGGTGTTAATCCGGCACATAGAATAATAAATTTGGCCGTAGAAAACCGCGATAAAAACAATCCCGAAAAAATGGGCTCCTTTTCTTATCAATCATACACAAAGCTTATATTTACTTTTCAAATAGACAGCCTTTTTCATATTATTGAGGAAATGGAACAGCCCGGATTCGATACAACCAAAATTGATTCCGGATATTATGAGATGCGTGATTTTTTGGAAAAACAACATATGTTTATCTCCGAAACTGTTACTGAAAGAGAGTTTATTCATCCCGACAAAAACAATGAAAAGGTTTTAGCAACACGTTCTGCCGGTTTTAAGCAACCATTTTTTGCATTTAATGCAACGCAATTTCAATCCTTTTCCTTTTATTCTGACATGTTTTTTCTCTCCGACCGTGTATACCTTAATCCTATTAGCAAAGGAAGTACTTCGAAGTATTTTTTTCTTCTTGAAGACACAATCTTTACTCCACAAAACGACACAGTATTTGTAATTTCATTCCGACCAAGAAAAGGAAAGTTTTTTGATAGTTTGAAAGGATTTTTGCATATCAATTCCAGAGGTTATGCAATTCAAAATGTTAAAGCAGAGCCAAATGAACCTGTTAAGGGTTTGAATATGAAAATTCAGCAACGCTACGAACTAATTAACGATAAACAATGGTTCCCTGTTCAGCTTAATACCGATTTTACTTTTAATACTTTAAATGTTGAAATACCCAAAGGCGAACTCTCTTTATTAGGTATTGGGAAAACATATTTTACTAATATTCAGCTAAATCCGGAATTAAACAAGAGAGATTTTTCTATTATTGAATACAAAATGGAGGAGGATGCTTATTATCGCGATTCAACTTACTGGGCTAAATATCGTCTCGATTCTCTTACTATTCAAGATATTAACACTTACCGAGTAATAGATTCAATAGGAGAAAAATACAATTTCGATAAGAATTTTAAAATTATTGAAGCTCTTATGTTGGGAAAAGTCCCTGTTAAATTTATTAATATAGATTTATATAAAACATTTGGCTTCAATAGATTTGAAGGTCTTAAACTTGGTTTAGGTCTGGAAACAAACAGAAAGGTTTCATCAGTATTTTCGCTTTACGGACACGGAATGTATGGTTTTAAAGATAAAAAATGGAAATATGGCGGTGGTCTAGTGGTAAATTTAATAAAGAAAAAAGAGCTGCAATTAAAATTCGATTATAATAACTCTATTCGTGAAACCGCCGGATGGAGCTATTTTGAAGACAAAGACATGTTAAATACCGAAAGCTACAGAGGTTTATATATTGAACAAATGGAATATTTGGAAGCCTACGAAGCATCCGTAAATTTTAGAAGCCTTAGATACCTTAGAACAAATGTTTTTTACAGACAAACTAATGTTTCTACCTTCGGAGATTATGAATATATTAATCCCCAATCTGATGTAAGCAATGAAACCGGCAATTTCTTTTTCGAGGAGGTGGGACTTCAAGTAAAATATGCATATAAAGAAAAATTTATGCAGATGCCTTCCGGAAATTACTCTCTTGGCTCTAATTATCCGATTTTTCGCTTAAGCTATTCCTACGGACTAAATTGGGGATATTCGAGAATTGTTGCAAAAATTTACAAACGTATTATTCTAAAAGACAAAGGAAAACTAATGATGCAGATTGAGGGAGGTCTTCTCGATAAACCCGCTCCCAGATCTCTTGCTTTTGTTGGCAAAGGAAGCTATTCGGGCGATTTTCCGGTTGATGTTGATAACAGTTTTGCAACAATGCGCATGAATGAATTTCTTTCCGACCGTTTTGCATACTTATTTCTAAAATACGACTTTGGAAAATTGTTTAAAATAGGCAAGTTCGCACCAAGTTTTTCAATAGCTCAGAACTCCGGAATTGCAGAAACCCGATTTGCGGAATACCATCAAAACTATTCATTTTCAACTATGGAAAAGGGATATTACGAATCGGGATTAATTATTTCAAATTTAATAAAATTTAATAATGTTGGCTATGGAGTTGGTGTTTATTACCGCTATGGTCCTTATGAATTTATGGCACCAAAGAACAATTTTGCTTACAGACTAACTTTTGGTTATATTTTTTAGAAAATGAAATATTTGCTATTAATTATTATTTTTTGTTTTGGCATAAATGTTAAATCACAGCTTATTGCCAATTTTTCGGTAGATAATCCGCTATGTGCCGGAAGCAATATTAGTTTTTCCGATATTTCCTTTGGGCCAAATCAGATACTTAGTAGGCAATGGTACATAGATGATGTGCTTTATGGAACCGATTCGGTTTTCTCGTGGTTTGTGCCTGTTGGAACTTCTGTTGCTGCTGTTAAATTGATAGTTGACGATGGTTTTGGTCCATCTTCAAAAGAATCGATACTTTCCTTTTATAATTTACCTGATATTACAATAGATGTTAGCAATTATAATCTGAGTTCCTGTGTGGTAATGGAGCCTAATTATTTTTATTCTTGTCCATCACAAGAGGTTTCTTTTTCAGCAGATGGAGGGGAGACTTATAATTGGTATAAAAACGAAAGCTTGTTTTCTAATTTACCAAATCTTGAAATAAGCTCTATTTCGGAAACAACTGATTTATACATTTTGGAGGGAACAGACCATCATGGATGTGTTAATTATGATACAGTTTATATAGTTGGGTTACCAATTTATAGCCTAAGTGAGCATATTGATATTTGCGAAGGAGATTCTGTATTGATTATACATCCTGTGGAGAATTTTTATGTTTCAATTTCCGATACAATTGAGGTAAATTATTTATCGGAATGTTTGTGCGATAGTACAATGACATTTTTTATTGGAGTCCACCCAAAAATTTATGTTTACGAAAGTCAGGATATATGTAATGGCGATAGTATTTTGTGGGAAGGAAATTGGTATAATTCTTCGGGCAATTATCAAGTTCTGCTTAGTTCGGTATTTGGATGTGATAGTATTAGACAGCTAGATTTAACAGTAAATGCAGCATATAATAATCATGAGGAAATATCTATTTGTAATGGAGAAACAATAATGTGGCAATCGTTGGAGTATTTTGAGTCAGGTTTTTACGAAAATTCTTTTACCGACAGTTATGGTTGCGATTCGGTATATACTCTAAATTTAACAGTAAATCCGGTATTTACACAAAATACAAATGCATTAATTTGTAATGGCGAAACTTACAACTGGAATGGTGAGTATTACAGTACTGCAGGAATTTACGAGGTTATATACACAAATTCTTTAGGTTGCGACAGTATTTTATCGTTGGTTCTGGAAGTAAATCCAACACCTGCGCCATTTTTGGGAAACGACACCTTAATTTGTTATTACAATAGTTTAGAATTATGTGCAGGATCTTATGAATCGTATAATTGGATAAACGGTCAAAATTCGGATTGTATTGAGATAATTGGTGATTCAACAGGAACCGGTATTTTTATGTATTGGGTAGAAGTTGAGAACGAGTATTCTTGTAGTAATTCGGATACTATAATAATTACAGTAGATTGGTGTGTTGGACTTGAAGAAATAAACAAGGAATTTAAAGTTTTTCCTAATCCTGTTAAAGATTTTTTGGTGGTTGAAATAGAAGAACCTAATGAGTTTACGTATAGCTTAAGTAGCCTTTATGGGATTATTTTTATGGAAGGAAAAAGCCAATTAGGAATTACAAAAATTAATCTCACCGGAATTGT
Source organism: Bacteroidales bacterium (assembly GCA_016936815.1). Lineage (GTDB taxonomy): Bacteria > Bacteroidota > Bacteroidia > Bacteroidales > GWF2-38-335 > GWF2-38-335. The sequence goes on along the minus strand of JAFGXD010000001.1, from coordinate 19,959 downwards.
TCCGGGTATATATTTTCTTGAAATAAGAAACAACCAAAAAAATTTGAAAGAAAAAATAATAAAGCAATAATCACAAAATCGATAATATGTTGAAAATCATTTGCAAAAAAGTAAAACTACAATAACTTTGCATTGAATTATTAACATATATTAATTTGATGGATTATGGGAATAAAAGACCTTGATATCGAAAAATTGGAAGGAGCAGCCAATATGCTTAAGGCAATTGCCCATCCTATGCGAATTGCTATATTAAGTTTTCTGGAAGACGGAAATAGTTTAACAGTTTCTGAAATTCATGCAAGGCTTAAAATTGAGCAATCTACTACCTCACATCATTTGGGAATATTAAAAGATAAGGGTGTTTTACAATCGAAGAGGGAAGGAAAAAACACTTATTATTCCTTGAAGCACGAAAGTTTAAGTAAAATAATTGATTGTTTGGGACAGTGCAATAATTTTTAATTTTTTTTCAGCCGATTTAGAAAACACGTTGTTAATCGTATCTTGCTAATACAGAATAAGATTATTGAATAGTAAAATCGCTACTGTTTTCAATTAATGGAATCATGCAGATATGTACAGGGGCTATTCCAATAATATCTCCGGGGTTTATTTTTTCAATAAATTGTGAATGCATTTTAACAATTCCATGCTCCTGAGAGAGGGAAGTAAGGAATGAATGTTCCAGAATTTGAAATTTCCGGTTTTCTTCATTATATAGGCAAACTGCGCCAAAATAGGGTTTATTGTTAATTGTTAATTGTTCTTTTGAAAGATGAACCCCACCTCCGTAAATTACAATTTCGTTACGATGTTGATGAATAGCAACAACGGGACAGGCAACAATTGCTGCAATATTTTCGAACTTACAGGATCCCAATTGCAATTGCATAATATCGTAATAGACAAAATTTCCGGGTCGTATTTCATCTATATTGTTAAAACTTTTTGCAATGCTGCATGATGGGGTATCTCCTATTGAAACTATTGCTTCAGGAAACTTGGTTTTTAAATTTCCGGCTATTAATTCTGAATGTTTGTGAATTTCAAGAATTTCTTGCTTAGATTTAGCTTTGTATGTATGTCCGGCATGCATTAGAAAGCCAATAAAATTGAGTGTTTGCGATTGGATGCATATTTCAACAAGCTTTTCAATTTCAGAAATATTATTAGGATTAATGCCTGTTCTGTGATAACCTGAATCGATTTTAATGAAAATGTCGGTTTTCTTTTCAAGGTATTTACTAAGAAATTGAAGTGTGAAGAGGCTTTCTACCAGAAGGTTTATTTTTGAAATTTGCTGAGTGGTTTTGAGTTTTTCAATTTCAAGAATATTAAAAGGAAATGCTATTGTAATATCTTTAAATCCTGCATTGGCAAAAGTTTCTGCCATGGTTAGTGAAGAAACTGTAATTTTTGTAATGCCATGTTGTTTAAAAATTTCAGCTATTTGAGTATTTCTATGTGTTTTAAAATGTGGGCGGAATGAGACCCCTGCATTAAGTGCGAGGTTTTTCATTCTTGTAATATTTTCGGAAACTATTTGCTTATTAATAAACAAATGAGGTTTGGTAATATTCATGTAAGCAATTAATTAGTTAAACTGAATGGCTTTAATTGGGGATATACGTGAAATAATCATTGAAGGAACCATAAGCAGGAAAACAATAATTGAAAAGGAGCCAAGATTTAATAGAAGGATATGAACTAAATTGAGATTAACGGGAACGGTATTAATGTAGTAAGTTGAGGGGTCGAGGGGGATTAGGTGAAAATAATATTGAATAAGGCAAAGGCCTATTCCGAAGAGGTTTCCCCAGAATAATCCTTTGGCAACCAGATATGCTGCATTGTAGAGGAAAACTTTTCTGATACTCCAATTAGGACTTCCCAGAGCTTTAAGTATTCCAATAAGCTGTGTTCTTTCGAGAATTAGAATAAGCAGACTCGAAACCATGTTAATTGCAGCAACAATGACCATAATAATGATAATAACCCAAACATTAATGTCTTGCAATTCGAGCCAATCGAATTCCTGCGGATAGCGCTCCTTAATAGATTGTACTGTAAGAGCGGTTCCGTCTTCGGTAATTGCAAGGCCCAGGTGTTTTTCTATATTAGATTTTACTTCATCAATTCTCTTAAAGTCGTCAATTGCAATTTCAAAACCCGAAACCTGATTTGAGTTCCAGTAGTTAATTTTTTGCACGTGTTTAATGTCAATTATTACAAATTGCTTATCGAATTCTTCAAGCCCCGAATTATAGATTCCTCCCACGGTAAGTTTTCGTGGGCGAAGTTTGTTATCTTCATCAATAAAAAATGCTTCAAATTCAGAATTAATTTCCAGTTTCATTAAGTTTGAAATATAGGAGGAAATAAGCACTTTATTGGTTCTTTCTTTTTCAATTATTACGAGAATATTTCCCTGCTCTAAATGTTTTGAAAAGAAATCCCAGTTAAAATCTTCGGCCACGCCTTTAAGTACAATGCCTTGAGTTTCGTCGCCGGCTTTTATGATACCGGCTTTTGTGGCAAATTGCTGAATGTGTTTTACGCCATCAACAGAGGTTATAGTATTAACAAATGGTTGATTTCTATCAATTGGCGCAGTTTCGTAGGAATATCTTGAATTGCTTGACATTATTTGAATATGCGAACCAAATCCCACAACTTTATTTTGAATTTCTTGTTTAAAGCCTGTTACAATTGCAACGGAAACAATCATTACGGCAAGTCCTATCGCAATAGCAGCTATGGCAATTTTAACAATTGGTCCCGAGATATTTGAGGTTCCGGTTGAGCCTTTAATTATTCTTTTTGCTATAAAGAGTTCTATATTCAAGTTTATTTTTTTTTGAATTGTAAAAGTATAATTAGTTAGCAAATAAAGCAAGTTTGAATGATTTAATCAATTTCGAATCCAAGGATGGTAATATCATCGGTTTGGTTGAAGGGCTTATTATGTGCAAACATCCAGTTTTCGAGGGCTTGTTCAATAATTTCTTTTTGTTGATTTAATGGCAAGAGGTGGTTTTGTGAGATAAGATTTTTAAGGGCTGCATATTTAAATTTTCGTCCGTTAGTTGTTGGGCCTCCAAACTGGTCGGGCATTCCGTCGGAGAACAGATAAAGTCGGTCGCCGGGGTTAAGTTTAATTTCATGAGTAGAGAAGTCGTTCATAATGGGATAAATACCAACGGGCATTTTGTTTGGTTTTATTTCAAGTATTTCGGGATTATTTTTTCTTTGAATCCAGAGTGGTAAGTTGGCTCCGGCCCAGAGGCAGTTTTTTGTTTTAAGATTAATAATAGCCAGGCTCATATCCATTCCGTCTTTCATGTTTTCGTATGCAAATTGGTAGTTTTCTTTTTCTTGTTCTTGCTGAAGGGCTTCAATTACGCTGGTTCTTATTTGGTTTAGAGCTATTGATGGGTTTAATATTTCTTTTTTACGAATTATTTCGTTTAGGAATGTAATTCCGAGCATGCTCATAAATGCGCCGGGAACTCCGTGTCCGGTACAGTCGGCAACTGTTATAATAAGGTGATTATTGGTTTTTGCTGCCCAGAAGAAGTCTCCTGAAACTACATCTTTGGGTTTAAAGATTATGAAATGTTTGTTAAGAATAAGTTCTGCATTTTTAGACTGAGGCATTACTGCATTTTGAATTCTTTTGGCGTATTTAATGGAGTCTTCGATTTCGGTTTTTTGCAAAACAACGGTGTCGCGGTGCAGGGCAATTTCGTCGCGTTGGGCTTCAATTTCTTCTTTTTGGGTTTTAATTTCCTCGTTGGCCATGGTAAGTTGAATATTTTTTTCAGAGATTTGGCGGTGGGCTTTTTTCTTTTGAAGGAAGAGTCTGAAGATAAAGAATAGAAAGATAATTAGGGCTGCCAATCCTGCAAAGAGGGAAATAAGAATTGTTCTTTGCCGTTTGTTTTCGGCTTTTTGAAGTTGTGCTTCTTTTTTAAGGTTTTGGTTTTCGAGTTGTTTTTTTTCGGCTCCGTATTTTGCTTCTACTTCTTGAATTTTCTGTGTTTTTTCGAGGTTAAGCAGGGAGTCTTTAACCTGAAAGTGAAGTCGAAGGAATCCGAGGGCTTTTTTGTAATCGGCCATTTCTTCGTAAGCTTCGGTAATGTTTTGGTAAAAATCTAATAAAAGTGGAAGAGCGTTAAGTTCTATGGCGTGGTTAATTGCCAGCGAATAGTATTTAATGGCTTGATTGTAATCGTTTTTTTTCTTGTAAACTTTTCCAATATTAGAATAAGAAATGGCAACGCCGCGGTAGTTTTTGTTTTCTATGTCTATTTGCAGAGATTTTTGGAGATATTCGAGTGCTTTTGTGTATTGGTTTTTACCTATGTATGCGGTTCCGGTGTTTGATGCTGCCATGCTCATGCCATCTACATCGTTGTATTGCGAGCAGATGTTGTAATATTGGTTGTAGTAATCTATGGCCAGGTCGAATTTTTCTTGTTTAAGGTTTAGGTTTCCAATCCAGCATAGGGCGTTACCTACTTCTACATTATCGGGGTTTTGGGTATAGAAGTTAAGGTGTTGATTAAAATATTGCAGGGCTTTTTGGTAGTTTGCAATTTCGAAGTTAACGATTCCCATATTAAGCCAGGGCATTTTTTCGGTTATATTGTATTGTTCTTTAATATTGGCTGATTTTTGAAAGTGTTGGAGGGCTTTGGAGTATTCGCCTTGATAGAAAAAGACAATTCCGAGGCTATTGTAGCAGCTTGCATGCAGGATGCCGAGATTTTTGTTATCGGGGGCATTGGAAAAATCGGGAATTTTTTTGGCAATTGAGAGGGCTTTGTTGTAATATTCTATAGCTTTGTTGAAGTTTGATGAGGTAAATTGGTCGCCCAGATAAAGCAGAGTAGATACTTTAGTGGTATCGTGATTGGCGTAAAGCAGTTGTTGGTTAAGGGAATCGATAATTTCATAGTTTTGTGAGAAGGTGTGGTTTGTTAAAAGAAAGGTGAATAGTATTAAGAGATATTTAGTTTTAATCATTGTAATTAGGTGTGGGTTAATGGTTTCAAAAATACGAATTTTGTTGAGATAAAATAAAAAAGTAAGAATAAAAAAAGATTAAGAGTAGGGGCATTTTTATTAAAATGTGTAATATTGTGGTAATTGATAATTGAAAAAGGATAATTAATAATTAATAATTGAAAATTATGAAAAAAGTTTTACTTATTTTATTTATGGGACTGGGGATAATGATAATAAAAGCCCAGACTTACGAGTCGGCAGGTAATGGTAATTGGACGACTCCTACAACGTGGACACCAATGGGGGTTCCGGTAAGTTTTGATGAGGTTACCATAAACCATGCTGTGATATTGGATACGGATTTTATTATGAATTCAGGTGCGTTGAATATAAACGGAGGTGGTAGTTTAACGGAGAGTGCAAGCAACAGGTCTTTTGTATTGGCGGGAGGTGAAATAAACAATGGGGGTACATTTGTGGTAACGAATTTTTGGAATGAGGGGGGTGATTTTTATAATTGGGGTACAAGTGATTTTTCGAAGTTTTTAAATGAGCGGTATGTTGAGAATTCGGGTGTTATAGAGAATGTAGATAGTTTGCGTAATATTGATGAAATATACAATACGGTGGATGGGGAGATATATGTTTGGGCATTTTCTAACGAGAATTATTTGAATAATACAGGTTTGATAGATGGGGAGAATTATTTGAATGCGGGCTATATGATAAACTACAATAGAATAGATTTTATAAATATTACCAATATTGATACAATAGATAACCAGAATGGTTTTTACTTTAATAATTTTACGAATATTGGATTATTTGAAAACAGCGATTATGTTGAGGGCACAAATGATTTTACAAATATTGGTGAGTTTAATAATTATGAGGAGATAAATTTGGAGAATGATTTTTTGAATGTAGATTCGGCAAATGGGGAGGCGTATTTTTACAATGAGGGATTATTTGTAATAGGACATGATTTTATGAATATAGATACAATAGAGGGTTTTGGCGGACAGTTTTGCATTACAAATAATACGGGAAATACAGGGGCAATGATAGGAAATTTTGATTTTTGCGATAATACGCCACCTACAATGGGACCCTATATAGATTATAATATTGGTTTTATAGATGAGGATATTACATATTGTGCTATGCCATGTGGAATGGAAGTGGAGATAGGGTGCAGCGAGGGCGAAATACTGGCTATATATCCGAATCCGGCAAGGGAAAGGGTAATAATAGAAATTGGGGGAAAAAGCCCAAGGGGAATGCTTGCAATATATAATGCAGAGGGGCAGATAATAAGAGAGATGATGGTAGAAGGGCAAGCTTATGTGGGGCTTGAAGATTTGGCAGTTGGAATTTATTTAATAAGGTTAAGTTTAGATAATAATAGAATTATTAGCAAAAGGCTATTGGTAGAATAGCTTTGATTGGGGGTTGATTGGGAAATTTTGTTTTGTTCTGATTAGAAAAAACTGTAGTTGGGGTATATTATTTGCCAATAATTAGCTTTTGAGTTCTGGAGGTATTTGGTGTAGAGATTTTAATAATATATACTCCTGATATAAAATTACTTGTGTTTTGCGCTAGGGTAAAAACCTCAGCAGCCGGTAGTTTCTGAGAGAATATTCTTTGTCCGGTAATATTAAAACATTCAATGAGTATTGGTGATGGGGCTGTTAGGCTAATATTTAGATAGAAATTAAAATGACATGGGTTTGGGAAAAGCTTAACTGAAGCAAAATCAATAAAATGAGAGGGTGTATATTCCTGATTCGGAAATTCCTGCAGATAATACTTATTAAAACCATTTATTTCAATTTGTTTATTGAATGTTGCAGAACATTGACCTAGACCAACAAGCATTTGAACATTATAAGAACCTTCAATGTAAAAAGTATGGAGAGGATCCTGTACTGAAGAACTAGCTCCATCTTGAAAAGTCCAATTATAAAAATCCGGTTCCGGATCAACCAATGAAATAAAATGAAGAGTGTCGCCAACTTTTGCTTGTGATGCAACCAGAAAATGTGGATATATGCTAAAAGGATATGGATTTACCATAAAACTATCTGTCTTTTCACAACCAAATTCATTTGTTACCGAAACAAAATATTTTCCCGGACTAAAAAAATAAGCAGAGTTATTTTCTGAAATAATTTCTGAGTTATTGTACCAATTAACATTTTGATATTCGGTTAGTTCAACCAAAACTCCTGTTTCTGAACAAATATACACATCAAAGACTTGAAAATCAGGAAGATTATAGAATTCAACTACAATTGTATCATTATCAATGCAACCATTGAGTCCATTTCTTGTAATTATGTATGTTCCAGATATTTCAATTTCCAAACTATCTCCAATTGCTCCAGTATTCCATGAATGCGAATAATCTAAGGCGATATTTTGTGGAGAAATAATTACTTCTGTTCCATAACAAACTGCTATATCGGAACCTAAATTTACTTCTTCCATATATTTCATTCCAATTTCTATTGAATCAATGCTAATACAATAATCCTCTGAAATAACAGTAACAGAATATAATCCTGCTTCAACAACTTCCAAAATTTGTTCATTCCATCCATTACTCCATAGGTAATTACATCCTGAATTATTTGCATCAAGCAAAATATTGTTACAAGCGGTTGTATCATTTCCCAAAAACACGTAAGGTTTAGGAAGTAAGGTAAAATCAAAATTTTCAGAAATAGCTGAACAACCACCATCTCCCGTTACTGTAACTGAGTAACTGCCTGTATTTGAAATACTAATTGCTTGACTTGTGTCGCCGGTATTCCACAAAAAGTTTTCCCCATTTGAATATGCAAATATATCTGCATTATTACCTTCACATTCGGTAGAATCTCCCAATATGCTAACAAAGGGTGTAAAATTTACAATAATATTTACTTCATCGGTTGCTTCACACCCCGCAAAATCAGAAACAGTAACTGAATAAACACCTGATTCTAAGACTAAAATACTTTGCAATTGCTCGTCTGTATTCCATTGCCAAGTTTGGTAATATCCTGCATTTAAAATTGTTGAATCACAAACAGATACATCTTCTCCTAAATTTACCGACAACTCCGAGTCGAGTATAACAGTTGTTTCTTTTGATGAAAAGCAGCCGGTTTCGGGATTAGTGGATAAAACAGAATAATTGCCTGGGGTTGAAACAGAAATAATATTCCCTGTCATACCATTTGACCAAAGATAGAAATTGTATTCAGAGCCGCCATTTAAAATGCAGTATAGGGCACAAGTTGAAGAAGTATCGTTTAGAGTAATTTCAGGATTATCAAATATTTCAAGGTTTGTATTAGCATAATTGTTGCAGCCAAATTCGTTAATTTCAGTAAGTTGAACTTCAAAATTTCCAGACAATGGGAAAATATATGATATTTCTGAATTATCATAAAGACTGTCGAATTCGGCAATTCCTTCAATTGTCCATAGGTAAGTATTTCCAACAGAGTTTGAAACAAAATTTACAGGATATTCGGCACAATGACCTTCACTGTTTATCTCGGGATATGGAATAGGATAAATAGTAATTTCTGCAGAAAACGAATCTATACAATTATACGAGTTAGTAATTATCTGATTTATTATATAATTGCCTGATTCATTGTAAGCAATAACTGTGTCAATTCCATAGTATGTGATTCCATTTCCAAAGTCCCAAAAAATTGAATCATCTGGTTCTGCGCTTGTTGTAGATAGATGAGTTTCGTCACCAAGACAAAAATTTTCGACAATAAATCCGGGGTTGGGAGTGGGATAAATTTCAACAGTAGTATTTAACGTATCATTGCAATAGTTAGGTGCATGATAAATTATTTCCGGATAATACAGTCCGACATTAGGATAAATATGAGATGTGCTAATATTGTTACTAATATTTGAGTCAGAAATACCATCTCCATAGTTAATAGTATAATTTGCAAATTCAACAGAAGGGCTGTTATCGATAAAAACTACCGGATTATTGTTGCAAGCATTTAAAAAAGAAAATTCTGCCTCAAAATTTGGTTTAATTGTTATTATTTGCATGGCCGAATCAGTACAATTCTGACTTGTTTTAATAATTAATTTAACGTTTTTAAGACCGGGACTTGAATAATAATGTTGGATAGAAGCATTGAAACCTGCAAAACTATCAATCTGCGAATCACCATAATGCCAAACTGTTGAGTAAATATAAGGAAAACTAAATGAGGAAGCAAAAGTGGTTAAATTTTGAAAATCAATTGGAGCTTCGACACATTCCCCTAAATATGAAAAGCTTACATTGGGAAGTGGAAATACAGGCAAATATTGTGAAAAAGAAGATGAGCAACCGGCAGAATCAGCATTAAGGGTAATTAGATAATTGCCTTCATTGGGGTATGAATAATTGAAGGATTGAAGGGTAGATTGAACTTCGTTTCCCAAATTCCAAAAGTAATTATCCATGCCTGGAGTTGCTGAGAATTCGATAGTTTCTTGTTGACAAAAAGATGGTTTGTTGAAGGAAAAACTTATTTGCGGATAGGGGTTAATTCTTACGGTTATTGTATCAAGGGTTTCGCATCCCCTTGGGTTAATAGCTTTAATAAAAAAAGAATAATTACCGGGGGTTGGAAATAATGTGCCTTCTATAAATATTTCCCTGCTATTATAATTAATTATTCCCAATTGCTCGCAAGTCCAGAAATATCTGTTTTCTGTAAAATAATTGGGATTTGCACTTAGAGAAAGATTCTCGCCAATGCAAAGAATGGTATCGCCGGAAAAAATTATTTCAGGATTAATATCGCAGTTTTTGTCGGCAATAACATATTTTCCGAGGTCTATATCCGCTGAATTTGAATAACAGTAGTTGTAGCTGTTCTGAATGCTTGAAAGCATGGTGTATGTGTTGATATCCGGCGGCGAGTAAAATATTCTAAGATTAGTTTCTTCGACTGGAATATCTTCAAAGTCGTTATCGAGGTAATATAGTCTTAGTTGAGATGCTTCGAAACCTGTATTTCCTTGGTCTATTTGATAAAAACGTGCAATAGAGTTTTTTCCGGCGGGTTGAATAGCGTGTCCTCTGGAAATAGAAAGGGAAGGAACAAAAATTGGGCAATATATTTTAAGACCTGTTCCACCCATATTTGTGTTTCCCGGAGCAAGGAAAACATCTTGAGCATTAATCATGCCTGTTTTTCCGGTAATATTATTATTCTCTCTTTCAGAAATTATGGTTCCAAAACGTGTAACACCCAGATTTGTGAATTTTTGCAGATATATATTGTTATAGGCAATTTTTATTACTCCAGAAGTTAGGGTTAAATTATTGTTTATATAAACATCGGATTGTAAAAGTAAATAAGAAGACTTATTAATTTCTAAATCGGCAACACCAATATTGTTCTCAGAGTTTATTCTTTGAACTGTTTCACCAGAAAAGAAAATTTTTCCTCTGCCTAATTCGTATGAATCCTGAAAGAGCATTTCTGAACCTGTATGTATTAGGTTGCCTTTGATATTTATGGTTCCGCTATTATAAAATTGTGATCCCTGAAAATTATTTTGGAAATCTCCATTAACAAAAAGGATAGTATTATCTGATACAAAAACCTTTGAATTTACAAAAAGTCCGGTTTGAGCTTTGGTGTAAATAAAGCAAAACAAGATAAGAATATGTAACAGACATTTTTTCATTTATTTAACCCTAATAATAAATGCCAGAACGTAGTAAGGAGGACGATTTTCATGTGATTGACCGGAAAGACCGTCGGCATATCCATTTTCGGTTGTTCCTGATATTCCGTGTGTATGGCCACCTCCTGTATAATTTATTGTAACAGAAACATGTCCTGTGGTATTGTTTTTGGCGATAACGGCTTCTGAGCCATTGTTGTTGACCTTAGAATAGTCGTAAACATAATTATGAGAATGTTCTCCGGTACCTGTAAGAGCAAGAGTTCCTTTGCCGTGTATATGTTGTGGAAGTTGATATTTTGCTAAACTAACACTTGCCTGCCCACCAATTTGTCCTGCTGCTATTCCACCCTGACTTAAGTTACCGGGTTGGAGGTAATCGTTGTTGGTTGGATTATACCCCACAATAAATCTACCTCTGAGGTCAGGAGATTTTATTCCATTAACTGTAGTGCCATCACAAAGAGCCCATCCATCGGGAGGGATTGTTCCTGACCATAGAATAATGCCCCCAAGAGGGATAGATCCATAGCCGTTAATGGTTCCGGTGTTCTCAACAGTTATGGAACCCGTGGTTTTTATCTGACCGTTAACTTGTAAGGATTCGTTGGAATTATCAGGATTTGTTCCTATGCCAACCTTTTGATCGTATTGAATATTTTGTTCACTTGTAGATTTCCATGGGTTTAATTTATGCCACTGACCTTGAGAATATGTAAAAAAGGCAGATTCTGATTCGTCGTAAATAAGCAGTCCTTCTGCGACTTGAGTACAATTAGATTCGACCACAAATCTGGATGTTACGGAGGTTATAAGAGTGCCTTTTGTTTCGCTTTCTACTTGTAACATAGCCGATTCATGAACAGTATTGGTTCCCACGCCAACCTGAGAATAACAGGAATAAGAAATAGCGGCAGAGAAAATGATAAATAAAATTGTTTTCATATTAAAACCTTATGTTAATATTTTGCAATATTACAAAGTTTTTCTTAAAACAAAAATATTTTGCAATAATTTGTTATGTTTAAGAGGATATTTTGTTTATTTCAGGTTTATTGCTGTATAGATGGGCAGGGCTAGCATGTGTTATAGGGTTTGTTGGCAACTGGCCTTGTTATATGGATTTAATAAACTGTTTAGCTGTAATTAGCGGTGATTTTGATAAAATGAATGTTAACTCGTCTACATATACTATTTCTTTGCTAACTTTGCCTTCCGAAGTTTTGCATACATTATTATGAATAACATTAAATTGTTATTGTAAAGATTAAGAAAATGAAAAAACATTTCGATTTTTTGGTAATAGGTTCCGGAATAGCCGGGCTTACTTACGCAATTAAGGTTGCCGAAAAGGGAAAGGTTTGTCTTGTTACAAAAAACACATTAGCTGAAACAACAACCAGCTATGCACAGGGAGGAATTGCTGCTGTAACCTACGAACCCGATTCTTTCGAGAAACATATTGAAGATACCATTAAAGCCGGTGCCGGTCTTTGCAATGAAGAAATTGTAAGAATGGTTGTTGCCGAAGGCCCTGCAAGAATTAAGGAATTAATAGAATGGGGAACAAACTTTGATAAAAACTCGGATGGTAACTTCGATTTGGCCAAAGAAGGAGGACATACAGAACATAGAATTCTGCACCACAAGGACAATACCGGGTACGAAATTCAAAGAGCCTTAACACGAAAAGTAAAAAACCATAAAAATATAACATGTTTGGAAAATAGCTTTGCTGTTGATATTATAACACAACACCATTTGGGCGAGGTAATTAAGAAAACCAACACAAATATAGAATGTTATGGAGCCTATATTCTAAATCTGAAAACGGGTAAAACCGATACTGTTCTTGCAAAAATAACAATGGTGGCAACTGGTGGAACCGGGAATTTATATCACACAACCACAAACCCCTTAATTGCAACCGGCGATGGTATTGCTATGGTTTACAGAGCAAAAGGCAAGGTTGAAAATATGGAATTTGTTCAGTTTCATCCAACTTCTCTTTATCATCCGGGATATAGACCCTCCTTCCTGATTACAGAAGCATTACGAGGGTTTGGAGCAATTCTAAAAACCCGGCAAGGGATAGAATTTATGGAAAAATACGACTCCAGAGCATCTCTTGCCCCCAGAGACATTGTTGCCAGAGCAATTGACAATGAGTTGAAAATTTCCGGAGATGAATATGTGTATTTAGATTGCACACATTTGGATAAGGAAGAATTAATTAACAAATTTCCAAATATTAACAAAAAGTGCCTTTCAATTGGAATTGATATAAGAAATGACCTTATTCCGGTTGTTCCTGCAGCTCATTATTTGTGCGGAGGAATTGAAACAGATGAAAACGGACTAAGTTATATTAAAAGGCTTTTTGCTGCGGGAGAAGTAGCTTCAACGGGTTTGCACGGAGCTAATCGTCTTGCATCAAATTCATTAGTTGAAGGTGTGGTTTTTGCCGATAGAGCCGCAAAAGAAGCAATAAGGCTTTTTGAATCCGGAATTTCTATTTCCGAAAATGTACCCGAATGGAACGACGACAGAACGGTTTACCCCGAAGAAATGATTCTTATTACCCAAAACTACAAGGAATTACAACAAATAATGAGTAATTATGTTGGAATAGTAAGATCCGATTTACGTTTGAAAAGAGCTTTTACAAGACTTGAAATAATTTTCAGAGAAACCGAAGAACTTTACAGAAAATCGAAACTTAGTCAGCAACTCTGCGAATTACGCAACCTAATTAATGTTGGATATCTTGTAATAAAAATGGCCATGGAAAGAAAAGAATCGAGAGGCTTGCACTATTCAATTGACTATCCTCCAAAGAAAAACTTATAAAAAAAACTAAATTTTCTTTAATTGTTAAGAAATTAATTATATTTGCAAAAATTGACAAGAACAAAAACTTAAACAACAAGATTATGAAAAACTTATCAAGTTTACTATTTGCTACACTAATCATTAGCTCCATGTTTGTTTTCGATAGCTGTAAAAAAGGCGAGGAAGATCCTTTTATTTCTATCTTTTCAAGAAAAGCAAGAATTACAGGAGACTGGGTTATTCAAAATAACGACCGCTCAACTTCTACATTAAAAAATGAGGGTGATACTGAGATTATTGATTTTATTATTAATGGTCAGAGTATTAACATTACTACTGAAACCAAAAACTCTTCTCATGATACAATTATTACAATTGGAACTTCTGAAGATGGTGGAACTGTTAAAACTGCAAGTGTTAAGTTTGAAAAAGATGGAACTTATTCATTCCTATTAAGTTATCAAATTATTGAGGTTGATGTTTTTGAATTTACTGATACTTATACAAGTACTGTAACCACAACAACTGATACCGATATTGAAATAAAAGGTACTTGGAATTTCTTAGGAAATGTTGAGAAAAATTACAAAAACAAGGAAAGAATTGCTTTGAATTACGAACGTTATAAGTGGACTGAAAACGTTACTACCAGAACAGTAAATGAAATTTCGGGTGTTGAACAACCTGCAACTTCAACTAATTCTAAAGTTGATATTTTAAATGAATATGCAAACGGAGAATCAAGCGTTGTTTGGGAAATTGTAATGCTAAAAAATAAAGAAGTTAAGTTCTTTAGGGACATTGACAATTACGACAAATTTGATAATAGTTCTTCAGGTTATTCTGAAAAAACTGTTGGAACAGAAACTCTTGTTTTAAAACAATAATAAAAAAAACAGTATAACGAACCGGCATTATATTTATGCCGGTTTTTTTGTTTAATCAAAAAATTAATCTTTTAATATGGGACGCGCATTTGAATACAGGAAAGCCCGAAAACTAAAAAGATGGGGTAGCATGTCGAAAACCTTTACAAAACTTGGTAAAGAAATAACAATGGCAGTAAAAACCGGAGGCCCCGACCCGGAAGGAAATTCAAGATTAAGAATGTTAATTCAGAATGCCAGAGCAGCCAACATGCCCAAAGATACTGTTGAACGTGCAATTAAGAAGGCAAGCTCAAAAGATGAGGGCAATTATGCCGAGGTAGTTTACGAAGGCTATGGCCCTTTTGGAATAGCCATTTTGGTTGAAACTACTACCGATAATACAACCAGAACCGTTGCCAATGTTAGATCATACTTTAATAAATACGACGGCTCATTAGGAACAAGCGGCTCGGTTGAATATCTTTTCGAACACAAATGCTGCTTTAAAATTAAGGAAAAAGAAGCTTTAGATTTGGATGAACTTGAGTTGGAAATGATAGATTTTGGTGTGCAGGAAATTTTTAGAGACGACGAAGGAATTCTGAATATTTACGGCGATTTTGAGGCTTTTGGTGCTATTCAGAAATATGTGGAAGACAATAATTTCGAGATTGTTTCTGCGGAATTCGAAAGAATACCAACAGAGACCAAGGAACTAAATGCCGAGCAGATAGAGAAAATTGAAAAACTTCTTGGCAAATTTGAAGAAGACGATGATGTAACTGCTGTTTATCACACAATGAGGTAAGGTAAATTTTCTTTGAGTTTATCTTTTTCCAAACAAAGATAAGGGATAAGATTTGTTTTATCGTGTTCAAAACAATATGGAATAACATTGTGCAGCCCAAGCTTTTGAAGTCGATGTTTTTGAGCTACTTTTTCTAAGTATGCATCAAGATTTTCTTGAGCTTTTTCCCATAAGTCAACCGAGGCATTTGCAGAATCGCATTTGGTGTAAAAACAACCTGCCTCCAGAAGTTTTTTGGTTAATGCACCTGCAAACAAGCAATCTTCCAAACTAAACCTATCTTTCCAACCGGCACAAAGAATAATTACATCAGTTAATGATTTGTTTAGATATTCAACAATTGACGAAATATTTAAGAAAGACCCAACAATAACTTTGTTAGAATTAAGCCCCAGAGTTAAAGCATTTGTACCGTTAGTAGTACTATAAACGAGAGTTTTGTTCTCTACCACCTCTTTAGTAAAATAAAATGGGGAATTTCCAAAGTCGGCAAAATCTAATTTTTGTCCATCGCGTTCTGCAACCACCAACAGACCGGTCTTTTTCAACTCTTTTGCTTCTTCAATTGTTTTAACGGGAATTACTTTGTTTACACCGTTTATAAACATAGTAGTAATAACTGTTGTAGCTCTAAGAATATCAACAACCACAACAATTTTATCATCTGTTTGGAAAAGAGGAAACTGAATTGGTGAGAAACAAACTTCTAGTTTAAGAGGATTCATAGATTATAATAAATTTGTAAAAAAAGGGGCAAAAGCCCCTTTTAGATTATGCTTTATAAATTGGTAATTTAACCACCTCGGCCTTAAGGTCTTTATTTCTAATTCTAATAAAAATTTCACTGCCGTCTTTCCAAAAACCTTTGTTAAGATAAGCCATTCCAATACCAATTTTCATCATTGGAGACATAGTTCCTGAAGTAACTTCGCCAATAATATTTCCGGCTGCATCAACTACTTCGTAATGCTGACGAGGAATACCGCGGTCAATCATAATAAATCCTTTTAATCGTCGATCTGTTCCTTCTTCCTTTTGTTTCAGCATTAAGTCTTTGTCAATAAAGCTCTTATGGTCTACAAATTTAGTAATCCATCCTAAACCTGCTTCAATTGGAGAAGTTTCGTCGTTTATGTCGTTTCCATACAAACAGAAGCCCATTTCAAGTCGAAGGGTATCTCTTGCACCTAGTCCAATAGGTTTAATACCGAATTCGGCTCCTGCTTCAAAAACGGCTTTCCAAAGTTTTGGGCCATCGCTGTTTTTAATATAAATTTCACATCCTCCGGCTCCTGTGTAACCTGTTGTAGAAAAAATTACATCAGATATTCCTGCAAATTCAATTTGTTGAAAAGTGTAATACTCCATATCGGCAACATTTGCTGAAGTAAGTTTTTGCATTGCTTTAAGTGCAAGAGGACCTTGTACAGCAAGTTGAGCGAAATCATCGGAAGCATTAATTAAATCTTTTCCAATTGAAAGACCCATTTCTTCGGCATTTTTTACACACCAGTTCCAGTCTTTATCAATGTTGGCAGCATTAACCACTAAAAGGTATTTTTCGGGGTTAAAACGATAAACCAAAAGGTCGTCAACAATACCACCTTTCCCGTTGGGGAAACATGAATATTGAACTTTTCCGTTGGTTAGAGCTGCTACATCGTTGGAAGTAATTTTTTGAATAAAATCCAAAGCTTTTGGTCCTGTAACCCAAAATTCGCCCATGTGACTAACATCAAAAACCCCAACTTTTTCGCGAACCGTAACATGTTCATCGTTAATACCTGTATACTCTACAGGCATTAAATATCCTGCAAAAGGAACCATTTTGGCACCCAATTCTTCATGAATTTTTGTAAATGCTGTATGTTTCATTATCTATTATGTATTATAAAATATGGAAATAATAAGTTGAACAAATGTAATAATTTTTATAGAATAGTGAAATGTTCTTTAACTGTAAATAGGCTGTTAAAATAAACTCGTTTGAATACAAAAATAGTTATCTCTGTTTTGAATGGGAAAAATATTTACCTTTATGCAAGTTTAAAAATGAATTACAACATACTAATATCGTTAGATTATTTATTTCTGTTTTTTCACAGTTTGCTTATTGTTTTTAACATTGCAGGGTGGATATTGAAAAAAACAAGAAAGCTGCATTTAATTTCCATAAGTTTAACTTTGGCCTCATGGTTTGTTGCCGGAATATGGTATGGATGGGGATATTGTGTAATGACCGACTGGCATTGGCAAATTCGTGAGCAAATGGGTCATCCGATTGTAAATGATTCTTACGTAAGTTTTTTAATAAAAGAACTATCGGGTTTTAATATTTCTGCCACAAATTTAGATAATTCAATAATGGCAATGTTTTTTATTGCATTTGTTTTGACAGTCTTTTACAATATAAGTGATTATAGGATAGGGAGGATAAAACGAACAAATTAGCCGGCAAACCATTTAAAAAACAAATCCAAAATCGAATCCTGCTTTTGGGTAAACACCGCTATAGGCCGGTTCGAAGAAATTTTTTGAGTATGTATCGGGAGCCCCATCATCGTTGGTTCTCTTTATTCCTCCGCCAAAGAACAGACTCATGGAAAACTTACTTTTGAAAGTAAAATCAGCGCCAAACAAAATACCCCCGCTAATTGCTTGTGTTTCAAATAAGTCTCTTGTAACACCCAGGTCGTAATCCCAAATAGGATCTTCCAGAGTAATATTTAATTGACGTAGATAGAAGTAAGGAGAGAAATGCATTCTAATTACGGAATGTCTGTCCTGATAGGTAGAAAAGAAATATTTAAACTGAATTTCCTGCTTAAAACCCTCAACCGACCTAAAAGTATTACCGCCATAATGATAATTGCCTGATAGTCTAACACCAAAATTTTCTGAAACAAGTCTTTCGTAGCTAAGCTGAAATTCGCTAAAAGCAAAAACAAATGGGCTAAATGTAATTTGGTTTTTATATTCGGAAATGTCTTTATTATTTTCCTGTGAAATAACTAAAGAGTTTAAGGTAAATACTGCTAAAAAAGTGGCAAAATAGAATTTCATAATAATAAGTTTTTAAATATTTCAGCTTGCGAATATTCAAAATATGTGCCAGAAAAGAACATTTTTTTTCATTCTTACAAATATTATCAATTAATTATAATCTAAAATGGAAATTCGCTTACAAAATATTTGAATGTTAGGCAATTTATTAAAATAGTTGTCAATATCATATTAGCTAAAGTATTGATTAAGGAATAATTCTACTGTTTCATTTTACCACATAAAACTTAACCATTTATCCCAAAACATACAGTTTTTCCCATTTTTTTGTTGCTTACCACATAAAATTGACTTGCTGTTAATTTGAGGTTACCTTGCTGTAAAATTTTCTGAAAAACAAAAACACACTCACATGAAATTTAAAAATTTACTAAAAATCGGGTTATTGTTATTTGCTTTTGCTTACTCACCATTTTCAAAAGCTCAGTTAACAGTTGACCCAACTACTTACACTCCCACTCAGCTTGTGGAAAATATTCTTATGGGTGGAGGGGTAACTGTTTCCAATGTTAACTTTTATGGTGTAATGGGAGTAAGTGGAAGGTATCAGCTCTCCTACTTTACAACCACAGGCACCACTGAAACCGAAATGGGAATTTCGAGCGGAATTTTAATGACATCAGGTGATGTTAGTGAAATTCCCGGAGCCCCTGATGGCGGTCAGGCCGGGAGAAGCTATGCATCCGGAACAACCGGCGAGGTTACAGGTGATCCTGATGCCGGTATTCTGGCAAATGGAGGCTACAATACCGATGTAGCGATTCTCGAATTTGATTTTGTCCCAACAAGCGACTCTATCAGATTCAATTATGTTTTTGGCTCTGAAGAATACGATGAGCTATATTACAACGGAATTGGCGAAACAAACTACCAGTGTTCCGATTATAATGACCAATTTGGATTCTTACTAAGCGGTCCCGGAATTTCTGGCATTTTTTCAAATTCTGCTGAAAACATTGCATTACTGGCAAACGGTTCGCAGGTTTGTATTAATTCAGTAAATAGCGGAGTTGTCGGCTCAAATGGTGGTGCTCCAAATGCCTCTAAGTGTTTGGCCGAGAATCCCGATTGGGTAAATGGCACTTTTACCTCCGAGTTTCAGGGCGAAATTGTTGGTGTGAAATTCGATGGAAATACTAAGGTTTTAACAGCTTCTGCAAGCGTTACAGCCGGAGCTACTTACCATATAAAATTATTGGTTGCCGATGTTTCCGACGGAACATACGACTCAGGAGTTTTTCTTGAACAAGGCAGCTTTATTGCTGTAGATCCTATTTGTGTTAATCCTGTAATTACAAATCCCGGCGCTGTTTCAGCTTGCGGCAGTTACATCCTGCCTGCCCAAGGTTCAATTGCCGGCACTGACCTGGTTGACCCTCGATATTTTGATAATTCACAGGCATCCGGAGGAAGTGAAATTACTGATTTGACAATTACTTCAAGTCAAACTGTTTGGATTTACGACGAAGATGGAACTTGTTCCGACGAAGAAAGTTTTGTGGTTACAATTAATTCAAATCCTAGTCCAAATATTACAGGAACTCTTGATTTTTGCACAGGAACAAGCACTATATTGGATGCTGGAGCTTTTTCAACATATAATTGGACAGGAGGCTCTTCTTCGCAAACTTTATCTGTAACCTCGGGAGGAAGCTATTC